>JAABRA010000116.1 GCA_011391155.1 Burkholderiales bacterium | reverse complement strand
TCACCGAGCATGGCCGGATCGACGTCTATATCCGCCCGGTCGGGATGGGACACCCACAGCGTCTGCGTTTTGAAATCGTCGACACCGGGATCGGCATTCCGGAAGCGGCACAGGGGCGCATCTTCGACAGCTTCACCCAGGCCGATCCGTCGGTCACCCGCCGCTTTGGCGGCAGCGGGCTGGGCACGACCATTGCCAAGCAGCTGGTGGATACGCTGGGTGGGCAAATCGGCCTGCACAGCCGCGAAGGCGAAGGCACAACCATCTGGTTCGAATTGCCGTTTGTGCTGCAAGCCGATCTGTCGCATGCAACGAATGAACATTTCGAGGCGCCCATGCGGGTCGCGATTCTGGCCGAGCCCGATCTGTCCGTCCGGTTGCAGTGGGTGATTCAAAACTGGAAGGCCGAAGCCGTGGCGGTGAGCAATACCACCCGGCTCGCCGCCGAACTGTCGGCCTATCTGTCGGGCGGCGCCCCTCTCGGCGCAGTGGTGGTGGAACGCTCTGCGCTGCCAGGCGACCCGGTCGCCTTCCTGCACCTGCTGCGCGATGAGCCCAGCCTAGCGTCATTGCCCATCATCCTCATCGAAAGCAGCCCGACCGTGCCCCTGGCGATGGACTCGCAACTGATACACGCAGGCTATGCCTCGGTGCTGCGGACGCCGGTCAATTCCACCCTGCTGTTCAACGCCATCCACGCGGTGGTCAGCCACGACATGCCCGCCAACGTGGTCTCGCTGGCCGACCATTTCCATGCCCAGGCAGGGAATGCGGCCGGGCTGCGCATCCTGGTGGCGGAAGACAACCCGGTCAACCAGCGGGTGATCCGTGGCTTGCTGGAGCATGCCGGGCACCAAACCTTCCTGGCACATGACGGCGAGGAAGCACTGGCCATGCTCGAGTCCGCCGACCAGCCCTACCAGCTCGCCATCATCGACATGCACATGCCGCACTTGTCGGGACCCGAGGTGGTGCAGCGCTGGCGCTTCATGGAACAGGGCCATCTGCCCATCGTCATGCTCACCGCCGACGCGAGTGCCGAGGCACAGGCCGCCTGCGAGGACGCCGGCGCGGACGCCTTCCTCACCAAGCCGGTCAACAGCCGCGAATTGGTCGAGGCCATTGCCCTGCTGGCAGGCCAGCACGCGCAAGCCATCGTTGCGGCAACACCGCGTGAAGAACCGCCCCAGGCACTGGAAGAGTCGGTACTGGACGACCTGACCCAGATGGGCGGGCCGGATTTCATGCGGGATTTGCTGGCCAGTTTTACGGAAGACAGCGAGCGCGCGATGCGCGACATCGAGCGGGCCCTGGCGACACGGGATTACGGCCAGTGGCGCGACCAGTTGCACAAGCTCAAGGGCGGCGCCAGCGATATCGGCGCCAACCCTCTTGCACGGCTGTGTGCGGACGCCGAGCGCATCAAGCCCTACGAATTGAACGGGATGGACGCTGCCCAGAAACTGGACGGGGTTCGGCTTGCGCTCAACACGGCGCAAGCCGCCCTCACGGCTTATCAGGACCGCAAATTACGCGCTGAACGCATTTGACGGTGCGGGTGCAACGTCCGTTTCGGCCTTGCCGGTTTGCCGGTTGACCAGTCGTTCCATCATGCGCACGTCCTTCGCTTCCAGACGCAGGGCAGCATCAACCCAGATGTCAGTCACCCGCATCAACTCGCTGTAGGTAATCGGCTGAATTTCATCGCGCGCGCTGCGCAGCGCCAGGGCGCCGTTGCGCGAGCGGGTCTCCCGGCGAATGTAGTCATGCACGGCCATTTCGCCCATGCCAGGCTCGGCCAGCACATCCACCGCCCCCAACTCATACAATTCCTCGGCGAGGAAAAGTCGCCCGCTGAGTATCATCTGCTCGGCCTTCTGATAGCCCACACGGCGCCCCAACAGGCTCAGGGCACCCATCCCGGGGAACAGGTTGAAAAGGATTTCCGGGAACCCGAGCTTGGTCCCGCGTTCGGCAATCAATACGTTGCCGGACAGGGCGCATTCAAACCCGCCACCGAGGGCATCCCCCTGCACCAGCGTGATCGACTTCACCCCCGGCCGGTTGAGATGCACGGCATTTAGATAAAGCGGTTCGATGCACGCCTGTGCGTATTGTGTGAGCCGGTCACGGTCACCCGCCAGAATGAGTTCGGCAAAGCGACTGAGGTCCCCCCCGTAATTGAACACGCCCGGGAAGGACGACGCCGTGACCATGTACCGAACATCCGGCTGGTCGGGGTCGTCAATCTGTGCCGCAACGTCATGACACCAACTCAGCAGTTCCTGCAGCAAAGTCGGGGTAAAACAGGGACGTGGTTCCGAATGCATGTAGCCCCAGGCAACCTGGCTATGCGGATCGAAATACGTGGTGAGTTGGGTGTTTGCGTTTTGCTGCGGTTGCAGCGTGGTTTCTACAGCTTGCAGATGTGCCATGTTGATCTCCACGTGTTGAATTGATCGACCATGCGACGAATTTTCGGCATGTGACGAAAGACTAACGTGGGCGGTAACGCCACTCAAGCATGAAATTGTTTCTTGTGGCACAACACCACATCTGGTGCAGTGGCCCTGGCACGGCGCTAAATCATGCGTCCTGCACGGTCCGGGCTAGAAGGTCCAGAGCATGCGCAGCGCCAGCGTCACCAGCAACAGCGCAAAAATCCGCTTCAACGGACGCACCGGAATACGGTGCGCGGTGCGCGCACCCAGCGGAGCGGTCAGCACGCTGCCGATCACGATGCCGGCGAGCGCCGGCAAATAGACAAATCCCAGGCTGCCGGCGGGCAGGTCGTGCACATCCCAGCCGCCCAGCACGTAGCCGGCCGCGCCGGCGGCCGCGATCGGGAAGCCGATTGCGGCCGAGGTGGCGATCGCCCGGTGCAACGTCACGTTGTGCCACAGCATGAACGGCACCGACAGCGTGCCGCCGCCGATGCCGACCCAGCTCGACACCGCGCCGATGACCCCGCCCGCCAGTGTGGTGCCGGTGCGCCCCGGCAGCGCGCGATGCGGCGCCGGCTTGAAGTCGAGCCACATCTGGACGGCGGCATAAAAGAGAAAAGCAACGAAAAACACTTTCAGCACCAGGGCCGACATCTGCGCTGCCAGCAGGGCGCCCGCCAGCGTGCCGGCGAGGATGCCCGGCGTGATCCGCTTCACCAGCGGCCATTCGACCGCGCCGTGGCGATGGTGCGCGCGCACGCTGGAAAGCGACGTGAAGAGGATGGAGGCGAGCGAGGTACCAAGCGCCACCTGCGGTTCGATGCCGGCCGCGAGACCGTTCGCATGCAGCAGCATGATCAGCACCGGCACGATGATGAGGCCACCGCCCACGCCGAGCAGCCCCGCGACGAAGCCGACCACCAGTCCGAGACCAACGTAGGCCGCGAACAGCGCGGATAGCAGTTCCGGCATCAGAGGTGCTTGACGATGAAGTTGTACTCGGCCGGATCGACCGGGGTGATCGACAGACGATTGCCCTTTTGCAGGATGCGCATGTTGGCGAGTTCGGGATAGCCGCGGATTTCGGACAGCGGCATCAGCCGGGTCTTCTTCACCAGCTTGACGTCGACATTGAACCAGCGCGGCGTTTCCGGCGTGGCCTTGGGGTCGAAATACTTGTTCTTGGGATCGAACTGGGTGGCGTCCGGATAGGCCGCCACGCTGACCTCGGCCAGCCCGGCGATGCCCGGCTCGGCGCACGACGAATGGTAGAACAGCACCTTGTCGCCAGGCTTCATCTGGTCGCGCATGAAGTTGCGCGCCTGGTAATTGCGCACGCCGTACCAGGCGACGCTTTGCTTCGACATGGCGGCCAGGTCGTCGATGCTGACG
>JAABRA010000115.1 GCA_011391155.1 Burkholderiales bacterium | reverse complement strand
GCTGGTACTCGGTGCGGCCCGGTTTCTTGCGCAGCGGTTCGCTGCTGTGCGCCTGCAGCAGCACCGGCTCGGCGTCGGTGCAGCCCATGAGGCGCAGCAGGGCGGGGCGCACGAAGGCCAGGAAGGTGACCATCACCGCCACCGGGTTGCCCGGCAGGCCAAACAGCAAAGCCCCTGCGCTGCCCGAGGTGGCTGGTGCATTGCCGATCCGGCCCACCGCCATCGGCCGGCCCGGCCGCATCGCGATACGCCAGAACGCCACATCGCCCAGCTGCTTCATCATGGTCTTGGTGTGGTCCGCCTCGCCCATGCTCACGCCGCCGCTGGTGATGATGGCGTCGGCCGACGCTGCCGCCTGGCGAAACGCGGCCTCCAGCGCCGCGGGCTCGTCTTTCACCACGCCCATGTCCAGCACCTCGATGCCCAGGCGCGTGAGCAGCCCGTAGACGGTGTAGCGGTTGCTGTCGAACACCGCGCCTTCGCGAGGCGCTTCGCCCAGGCTCAGGATCTCGTCCCCGGTCGAGAAATACGCCACCCGGATGCACCGAAACACAGTGACCTCGGACATCCCCAGACTGGCCACCAGGCCGAGCGCGGCTGGCCCGAGTCGCTGGCCCCGCCGCAAGGCCGGCTCGCCAGCCATCAGGTCTTCACCGAGCAGGCGCCGGTTATCGCCCGGCTGCACCACACCCGCGGGCAGCTCGATGGTCTCGCCGTCGGTCTTCACGAACTCCAGCGGCACCACCGTGTCGAGCTGCGCCGGCAGGATGGCGCCGGTCATGATCTTCAGGCATTCGCCAGCCGCTACCTGCCCGCGCCACGCGGCACCCGCGTAGGCGGTACCGACCACGCGCAGGCGCAGCGGCTGACCGGGTTGCAGGGCGGCACCGTCAAACGCAAAGCCGTCCATGGCCGAGTTGTCGTGGGGCGGCACGCTGATGGGCGAGATCACGTCGCTGGCCAGCACACGGCCTAGCGCAGCGAACACGCCCACCGACTCGGTCTCGGTGACTGGCTGCACCAGCCGGGCAAGAAACGCATTTACCTGGTGCGCGGGCAGCGCGCTCGGGTCGTAGCCCTGGAGCTCGGCGGCAATTTGCTCTATGGTCTTCATGAACCCGGCCCCTCAGCCCTGTTCCAGCGCGTGCAGTTCGGCCAGTGTGTTGGTGTTGCAGAAGGCGCGCGGATCATCGCCCGGCTGGTCGAAGGGCACGAGCACAGTTCGGTGCTGATCGGTCCAGCGGTCGATCTTGCGCCCGCCGGCGTGGGTAAAGGCCACCAGGCTCTCCAGCAGCTCCACACGAAGCAGGCTGAACACCGGCTGCGCGCGCAGCTGGCCGTCGGCTTCGCGAGCAGCGGCCATGGCGATTTCCGTGCGGTCGTCGTCAAACGCACTGGCCAGGCGGCTCGCCAGATCCAGGGGGAACAGCGGGCTGTCGCAGGGCACGGTGAGCAGATACGGCGTTTCGCAGCGCTCCAGCCCGGTCAGGAAACCCGCCAGCGGGCCGGCGTAGTCACTGAGCGTGTCGGGCCAGACCGGCGCGCCAAAGGCCTCGTAAGCCCCCAGGTTGCGGTTGGCGTTGAGCATCAGCTCGCCAATCAGCCCGCCTTCCTGCATCTGCAGCCGCAACACCGTGTGCAGCGCCAGCGGCGTGCCGTTGAAATTCTGCAAGCCCTTGTCGGCCCCGCCCATGCGTGAGCCCCGGCCCCCGGCGAGCACCAGCGCTGTGATTTCAGAAGGTTGGATCAAGATATTTCCTATGTGAGAAATGTCCCACTCAGCGCAAGCCGTGGAACCGGCTTTGCCGGGCCACTGGCGCGGTCCCCCTGGGGGGAAGGCGCGCAGCGACACAGGGGGGAGTGATCGCAGGGTGGTGTGGCGTTCCACCGCCGGGCCGCCCCAAGGTGGAACAGCCCCCTCGGGGGGCAGCGACCCGCGAAGCGGCGGAGCGTGGGGGCATCTGCTCTAGCCGCCGATGTAACTCATTTCAACCCGGCGCCTGCCTTCGCCCGGCGCCTCAGGCGGCAGGCTGGCGCGCAGTTCGGAATAGCGATCGCTGCGGCCCTGCCAGATGCCGGCGAGCGCATCGGCGATTTGTTCGTCGCTGGCACCGCCGCGCAACAGCGGCCTCAGGTCGTGCCCTTCGCTGGCGAACAGGCACAAATACAGCTTACCCTCGGTGGACAGGCGAGCCCGGTTGCAGCTGCCACAGAACGCCTGCGTCACGCTGCTGATCACGCCAATCTCGCCGGCCGCTGCATCGTGGCGGCCCAGCGCGTCGGCATAGCCCCAGCGCTCAGCCGTCTCCCCAGGTGCCGACGGGTCGAGCTGCACCAGCGGCAGCTCGCTGGCGATGCGCCGCACCACCTCGACGCTGGGCAACACCTCGTCCATGCGCCAGCCGTTGGTGGCGCCCACGTCCATGTATTCGATGAAGCGCAGCACCACACCGGTGCCACTAAAGTGGCGTGCCATCGGCAGAATTTCGTGGTCGTTGGTGCCGCGCTTGACCACCATGTTGACCTTGATCGGCCCCAGCCCGGCGGCCAGCGCCGCGTCGATGCCGCGCAGCACATCGCGCACCGGGAAATCGACGTCGTTCATGGCGCGAAACACCGCATCGTCAAGCCCGTCCAGGCTCACCGTCACGCGCTGCAGGCCAGCGTCTTTCAGCGCCTGGGCCTTGCGCTCCAGCAGCGAGCCGTTGGTGGTGAGGGTGATGTCCAGCGGCTGACCGTCCACCGTTCGCAAGGCTGCCAGTTGCTCGATCAGGCGTTCGATGTGCTTGCGCAGCAGGGGCTCGCCGCCCGTGAGACGAATTTTCTGCACCCCGTGCGACACGAACTGGCGGGTGAGCCGCGTGATCTCTTCAAAACTCAGCAGCGCGCTGTGTGGCAGGTAGGGGTAGTCCTTGTCGAACACCTCTTTGGGCATGCAGTAGCTACAGCGGAAATTGCAGCGGTCGGTGACGCTGATGCGCAGGTCCCGCAGCGGGCGGCTCAAGGCGTCAAGCAGGTGGCCTGTGGCGGGGTGCGGTTCGTTGGACAACGCCACCGGCCGCACGCGGCTGCGTTGATCCACCAGGGGAATCACTCGATCTGACATTTTTCAATTATCGGGCAGTGGTGCCCATGCTTCTCACCATTGCCCTGGCGGCGGCAGGGTGGGCTGTCGGCGCCAAAGGCGCGGCGGGCCCGATCTGGCCCCGGTTGTGATTGCCGGCCAAAGCCGGGCGTGAGGTCTGTTCAGCGCTCAGCCTGCGTCGGATTCAGCATGCCGCGCTGCTCGATGAACCGCACCACTTCGTCCACACCGCTCAGCGTCTTGAGGTTGGTCATGACCCAGGGTCGGCGCTGGGCGTCTGGCCGCATGCGTGCCGTGTCGGCTTTCATCACTTCCAGGTCGGCGCCCACGTGGGGCGCCAGATCGGTTTTGTTGATGACGAACAGGTCGCTTTTGGTGATGCCGGGGCCGCCCTTGCGCGGAATCTTCTCGCCGGCGGCCACGTCAATCACGTAAATGGTGAGGTCGCTGAGTTCGGGGCTGAAGGTGGCGGCCAGGTTGTCGCCGCCGGACTCGATGAAGACGATGTCGGCGTTGGGGAACTGGGCCAGCATGCGGTCGATGGCTTCCAGGTTGATCGAGGCGTCTTCCCGGATCGCGGTGTGTGGGCAGCCGCCGGTCTCTACGCCCATGATGCGTTCGGCGGGCAGCGCGCCGCTCACGGTCAGGATGCGCTGGTCTTCCTTGGTGTAGATGTCGTTGGTGATCGCAATCAGGTCGTGCCGATCGCGCATGGCCTTGCACAACATTTCGAGCAGAGTGGTCTTGCCCGA
>JAABRA010000114.1 GCA_011391155.1 Burkholderiales bacterium | reverse complement strand
TCCTTCTCGATCGACGCGTTGAAAGTCTGCAGTACGGCCAGCGGCAGCTCGGAGAGGTCGCAGGCGTGGCTCTGGGCGGCCTTCACGGCGTGGGCGACGGTCTCGTGCGCGTCGCGGAAGGGCAAGCCCTTTTTCACCAGGTAGTCGGCCAGGTCGGTGGCGGTGGCGTAGCCCCTCGACGCAGCCTGTTCCATGGCGATGGGGTTGACGGTGATGCCGCCTTCCTTCTGGCCGGTGGCCGGGTTCAGCTGGCCGCCGACCATCTCGCTGAAGATGCGCAGCGTGTCTTTCAGCGTGTCAACGGTGTCGAACAGCGGCTCCTTGTCTTCCTGGTTGTCCTTGTTGTAGGCCAGCGGCTGGCCTTTCATCAGCGTGATCAGGCCCATCAGGTGGCCGACCACGCGGCCGGTCTTGCCGCGTGCGAGTTCGGGCACGTCCGGGTTTTTCTTCTGCGGCATGATCGACGAGCCGGTGGTGAAGCGGTCGGCGATTCTGATGAAGCCGAAGTTCTGGCTCATCCACAAAATCAACTCTTCGCTGAAGCGGCTGATGTGCACCATGCAGATGCTGGCTGCTGCCGTGAACTCGATGGCGAAGTCGCGGTCGCTCACGCCGTCCAGGCTGTTCTGGGAGACCTGCGGATGGCCCTGCGCATCGACCATGCCCAGGGTTTTGGCCACGCGTTCGCGGTCCAGCGGGTAGGTGGTGCCGGCGAGGGCCGCGCTGCCCAGCGGCAGGCGGTTGGCGCGTCGGCGCACATCCGCAAAACGTTCGGCATCGCGGCTGAACATCTCCACGTAGGCCAGCAGATGGTGGCCAAAGCTCACCGGCTGGGCCACCTGCAGGTGGGTGAAGCCGGGCAGGATGGTCTCGACGTGTTGTTCGGCCACGTCCACCAGCGACTTCTGCAGGTCGTTCAACAGCCCGTCGATGAGGTCGATTTCTGAAACCAGCCACAGCCGCACGTCGGTGGCCACCTGGTCGTTGCGGCTGCGCCCGGTGTGCAGGCGCTTGCCCGCGTCACCCACCAGTTGCGTCAGGCGGGCCTCGATGTTCAGGTGCACGTCTTCCAGATCCAGCTTCCACTCGAAGGCACCGGATTCGATCTCTGCCGTGATCTGCGCCATGCCGCGCTCGATCGACGCACGGTCTTCAGCACTGATGATGCCCTGCGCGCCCAGCATCTCCGCGTGGGCCAGGCTGCCCGCGATATCGGCCTGCCACAGGCGCTTGTCGAAGAAGACGCTGGCGGTGTAGCGCTTGACGAGTTCGCTCATCGGCTCGGAGAACAGGGCCGACCAGGCTTCGGATTTTTTGTCGAATTGGTTCTGGGACATGAGTGTGGTGCGGGAACGCCAAACGGGGCCGGCGGGTTGGGTTGGAGCGGGAAGTCACCAATAATGGGGCTTCACGCCCGCCTACCGGATGAAAGACGCACAAATTTTATCGACCTTCCAGGAGTTGCCCACGGCGCACGCCTGGCAGGACCGGGTCCGCGCGGATGGCGCCCTGGTATTTGACGCCTGCCACGTCGGCGTGATCCTGCGCGCGGTGCTGTTCGTGGTGGCGGTGGCGGGCGTGGCTGCGATGTTCGGCACGACCAGTTTCCTGGACTGGCTGGCCCGCGCCTCGATCGTCACCGGCGGGGCGCTGCCGGCCACGCTGGCCTGGCTGATCGTGGCGTGCAGCCTGAAGAAGCCGTTGTCGCGCCGGCCGCGACCGGTGCAGTACACGGCAGGCGTCGTGCTCGGCGCGGTGGCTGGTCTCTACGGCTGCGGCCTGCTGGCGCTGGCGGGTTTTGCCGACCCGGCGCCTTGGACGGCCAGTGCCTTTGCCGGCGCGCTGCTGGCCGGCCTGCTGGTGGCGGCGCTGGTCTGGCGCGTCAAGGGGCGCACCCCAGCCGCCACCGCTGCGCGCCTGACCGAACTGCAGTCGCGCATCCGGCCGCACTTCCTGTTCAACACGCTGAACACCGCGATTGCGCTGGTGCGCGAGGAACCGGCGCGCGCCGAGGCGATCCTGGAAGACCTGGCCGAACTGTTCCGTCACGCGCTGGTCGACCAGGGCGAATCGGTGACGCTGGCGCAGGAGATCGCGCTGGCCCGGCACTACCTGGAGATCGAGCAGGCGCGTTTTGGCGAGCGGCTGCGCGTGGAGTGGGCGATTGATCCGTCAGCCGGTGGCGCCAGGCTGCCGCCGCTGCTGCTGCAGCCCCTGGTGGAGAACGCGGTAAAGCACGGCGTGGAGCCCAGCGATGGCGGCGCGGAAATCCGTATTTCCAGCGAGCGCCGTGGAGAAATGGTGGTGATCAAGGTCACCAACACCGTGCCGGCGGGCCAGGGGCCGGGCGGCCATGGGCTGGCGCTGGACAACGTGCGCGACCGCCTCGGCCTGCTGCACGACCTGCAGGGCAGCTTCCGCACCGCGCTGGTGGACGGCATCTACCAGGTGCGCATCGAGGTGCCGGTTGCCGGGGGCGCGGCACCATGACGATCAGGGTCTTGCTGGTGGACGACGAGGCGCTGGCGCGGTCCCGCCTGCGCCGCCTGCTGGGCGACTGCACGGCGCCTGGCGCCACGGTGCTGGCCGAGGCGGCCAATGCCGCGGACGCGCTGCAGTGGCTGCGCCGCGAGTCCTTCGACCTGGCGCTGCTCGACGTTCACATGCCCGGCGCCGACGGGCTGACGCTGGCACAGGCGCTGCGCACCCTGCCGGCTGCGCCGCTGGTGGTGTTCGTCACGGCGCACGCGGAGCATGCGGTGCAGGCCTTCGAGGTGGAGGCGGTGGACTACCTGACCAAGCCGGTGCGGCTGGAGCGGCTTCAGGCGGCGCTGCAAAAAGTAGAGCGCCTGTTGCCCGGCCGGCGGGAGCCGGTTGCCGGCGCTGGTGATGACGTTCTGCTCATCCAGGACCGCGGCCGCACCGAGCGCGTGCCGCTGGCCGAGGTGCTGTACTTCAAGGCCGAACTCAAGTACGTGACGGTACGCACCGCCGCCAAGAGCTACATCCTGGATGGCGCGCTCAATGACCTGGAGGAGCGCCATGGCGGGCGTTTCCTGCGCATCCACCGCAACGCACTGGTCGCCCGCCACGCCGTGCGCGCGCTGGAAAAGCACCACGACCCCGAGGAAGGCGAGGGCTGGGCGCTGCGCCTGCAAGGGCTGGATGAATTGCTGGCGGTGTCGCGCCGCCAGCTGCCGGCGGTGCGCGAGGCGATTGGCGCAGCTTGAGGGTTCTGACGGATTTCCGGGCGTGAAGCACGCCATTGCTGCCGGCGCCTGAACGCTACTGTATTAGTAGCTAACTATGACCCTGCGACGCTGGGAAAGTGCCAAAAAAGCTTGAAATTCAGTCCACTTTGGCGCCAGAGGCCTTCACCACGCGCTCGTACTTGGCCAGTTCGCGTTTCATGAAGGCGCCGAAGGCCTCGGGCGCGTCTGGCGCGGGCTCGGCCATCAGCGTGGCGTAGCGGGTCTTTGTTTCGGGCGCATTCAGCGCGGCGACAAAGGCCTGGTTGAGCTTCGTGATCACGTCTTTCGGCGTGGCGGCGGGGGCCACCAGGCCCCACCAGGTGTCGATCTCGAAACCTTTCAGCGTGTCGGCCACCGGCGGCACGTCGGGCAGGGCCGGGCTGCGTTTGGCCGTGGTCACGGCCAGCGCCTTGAGCTTGCCGCTCTTGATGTTGGGTGCGGCGGTGGCGAGGTTGTCGAAGTTGAAATCGACCTGGCCCGACAGCAGCGCCAGCTGCGCCGGGTTGCCGCCGTTGTAGGGGATGTGCACCGCGAAGATTCCGGCATCGCGCTTGAACATCTCGCCCGCCAGGTGGCCGGCGCTGCCGTTGCCGCCGCTGCCGTAGTTCAGCTTGGCCGGGTTGGCCTTGGC
>JAABRA010000113.1 GCA_011391155.1 Burkholderiales bacterium | reverse complement strand
GCTCGTCCGTGCCGTTGTCAGTGCAGGCGGCAAGACCTACACGGCGGCCAAGGAAGTGAAAGTCACCATCGGCGGCTGCGGCGGTTAAGCCCCTGCGTCCCCGACACCCCCCATTCATATTCAGGAAAGGAAAGCCAAATGGCTGAACCCATGCGTATCCGAGCCACCATGGCCGGTGACGTCGCCGACGTCAAAGTGTTGATGAACCACCCGATGGAAACCGGTACCCGCAAAGATGCGAAGACCGGCCAGTTGATTCCCGGCCACTACATCACCGAAGTGACCGCGACCCTCAACGGCAAAGCCGTGCTGAATGCTGAAATCGGCCCCGCCGTGTCCAAGAACCCCTTCCTCGGCTTCAAGGTCAAGGGCGCAAAGGCCGGCGACAAGGTTGTCGTCAACTGGGTGGACAACAAGGGTGACAAGAACAGCACCGAGGCCGCCATCGGCTGAGCTTGCTGCATGGCTCCACCGGGATTTTTTGCGGGTCTGTCCCGATAAAGATCCGGTGCGTGCTGTGACAGGCAATCGCCTACAGGCGGATTGCCGGCCCATGATGCAAGGTCATGGGCTTGTTCACGCGCCTCTCCAGGGTGTTGCCGACAATGCCCAAGCGTGGCGGGCGTACACTCGGCGACCGAGAATCAGGCACAGCGTGATGCCCTGCGATCTCAACGGGATGACTATGATGAGTAGCGTAAGTCCATCATTTTCAGTGAGTACGCCATGCCCAGTTTCCGCTGTATCGTTGCTGCCACCGATTTTTCCGAATGCTCCGCATGGGCGGCGCGCCGTGCCGCCCGCATTGCCCAACAGCACCATGCCGAGATGCACCTGCTGCACGTGGTGCGTCCGCTTGATCTATATGCCGGCCTGACGCTGGGCCCGGACGAGTTCGGCCAGCAAGACCAGGATTTGCAGCGGGAGGAGCAGACCCGGGTCGACGCCATGGCATTCAGCCTGTCCGGCGAGTTTGGCATTCGCATCCACCCCGTTACCCGTCTTGGCCGGGCCCATACGGAAATCGCCGCTTACGCCCAGTCGGTGTCTGCCGATCTGATGGTGGCTGGGGCACGCGGCGAGCACACGCTGAAGGACCTGATACTCGGGTCCACTGCGTCGCGCCTGCTTAGAGTGGCCGCCTGCCCGGTGCTCATTGTCAAAAAGGCGGCGGATGAGGCTTATCGCAAGGTGTTGGCACCGGTGGACTTTTCCCCGGTATCGGCGGCGGTGGTCAGCCATGCGATCAGTCTCGCCGATGGTGCGCACGTGGAAGCCCTGCACGTATTGGGAAGCGAGGTCGAGCAGCGTTTGCGCAAGGCGAAGTTTGTCCGGGTAGACATCACGGATTGGCTCACGCGCCTGCGCGCCGATGCCGAAAAACAGCTGGATGCACTGCTCGGGCCTGTCGAAAAAGGTGCGGCAGTCGGGCGTTTGGTCCAACCAGGCTTTCCCCCCGCCGCGATCTGCCAGCGCATCGAGGATCATGAAGCCGATCTTGTCGTCCTCGGCCGACATGGGCACGGCATCGGCTTGCAGGAATGGATGCTGGGCAGCGTGAGCAAGGACGTCGCTTTTGCAGTGGAGTGTGACGTGCTGTTGATCGGTCCCAGCGGATCCGCTTGACCTGGAGTGTTTTGATGGCCAGCGCCCCGCGTTCCCGCTTGTGGCGGGTACGGTTTCCGCTGGCTGTTTTCATGCTGATCGCGCTGGCAGGCTGTGCGCCCGCGCGGCACTATGAAGCTGTGCTCGTGCTGCAGGATTTTGCTTCCGGTCCAGCCGATTCATGGCTCAAGCAAAAGACGCCCGAGCCGATTCGACACGCGCTTTCCTACACGGTGGCGGGGCGGGTGCATCACGCCGATCTCTATCTGCCAGACGCGCTGGAAGGCTGTGGCATGCCGGATCAAAAGCCCGCTTCGCGCTGTCCGCGCGCTGCCGTGGTCGCCGTCCCCGGCGCAGTGCCGCTGGGCAAGGACGACCCGCGCCTGGTGGCGTTCGCCACCACCTTGGCACGCGCCGGATTCGCGGTGCTCGCACCGGAGATCGTGGGCTATCGGGAATTGCGCATCCGGCCTGCGGATGCGCAGGACATCGCCGACGCCTTCACCTATGTGGCCAGCCGCCGGGAGCTGGCCCCGGACGGTCGCGCCGGAATGTTCGCTTTCAGCTACTCGGTGGGGCCCGCGCTGCTGGCGGCGCTGCAGGACGATATCCGCAACAGGGTGCGCTTCGTCGTCGGGGTGGGCGGCTATCACGACTTGCGGCGCGCCATGCGTTTCTTCACCACCGGCTGGTTCGACCATGACGGCCACTCGCAGCGCATCACGCCTGACGATACCGGCCGGATGGTGCTGGCCTATTCCAGCCTGGACTACCTGGAGAACGAGGCCGACCGCGACGTGTTCGACCGCATGGTGGCAGAGCGCACGCGTACCCCCGATATCGACCTGTCGCCGCTCGCCGGAAAATTGAGCGAGGGCGCGCGTGCGGTGTATGACCTGGCCGTCAACGACGACCCCGCTCGGTTTGACGCGCTGTTCGCGCAGTTGCCCAGTCGCATGCGCGCGGATATCGACCAGCTTGACCTCGCGCGCCACGACCTCCGGCCGCTGAAGGCGCGGCTGATCCTGGTGCATGGCTTCAACGACAACCTCATTCCCTGGCCTGAAAGCCAAGCGCTTGCGGCCGCCGTTCCGGAGGGTCAGGCCCGTGTGTTCCTCATACAGCGGGTCCTCGGACATGTCGATCTCAGTGCGCCTCGTGTCTTCACGTGGCGTTTCTGGCGTGAGGATTTGCCCGACCTGTGGCGGCTGTGGCGTGTGATCGACCTGCTGCTGGCCGAGCGGGAGGCGGACGCATGAGTCTGCAAGCGTCCACCCGCCGGGCGCTCGGCCTGTGGCTGCTGGCAGCTGTCCTGGCCGGGATCGCCTGGTCGCTGCCGCCGATCGCGCAGCCGCCCGCCTATCACGATTTTGCCGATCAGCGCGCTTGCTGGGGGCTGCCCAATTGCCTCGATACCACCTCCAACGCCCTGTTCATCCTGGCGGGGGCATTCGGCCTGATCTTCGTGCAGCGGGGGCAGGGCGTCTGGCGCGATCGGCGCGAAGCCTCGCTTTACCGGCTGACCTTTTTTGCCATGATCCTGGTCGGTTTCGGCTCGGGCTATTACCACCTCGCGCCCGACAATGAGCGGCTGCTGTGGGACCGCCTGGCGATGATGCTGGCGTTCATGGCCTGGTTCGCGGCCATCGTGTCAGAGCGCGTGAGCACGCAGGCCGGACTGCGGCTGCTGCCGCTGTTCGTCGCGGTCGGTCTCGGCAGTGCGGCCTGGTGGGGCTGGAGCGAGGCGCATGGAATGGGCGACCTGCGGCTCTACCTGCTGATGCAGCTCATTCCCATGCTGCTGATTCCGCTGCTGCTGTGGCGCTACCCGCCGCGATACAGCGGAGACCGCGGCATCCTGGCTGTCCTCGGGCTGTATCTGCTGGCCTTCATGTTCGATCTGAGCGACCGCCCGGTATTCGCGCTGACCGGCGGGTGGGTGAGCGGGCATACGATCAAGCACGTGATCGCTGCGCTGGCCGTGCTTGCGATGGTGCGGCACCTGCAACGGCGCCGGGCCTGCTGAAGCCGGGATGAAATCAGGGAATCACAAATGAATAAAGGGCTTGGCCGAAGCCAAGCCCTTCATGTGTATGGTGCCGGCGATCGGAATCGAACTGACGACCTTCGCATTACGAATGCGCTGCTCTACCAACTGAGCTACGCCGGCGAAAAACAGCGCGCATTATAGCGGATTCAACTGCGCCTGTGACCGCCTACAGCGCGGCTTTCAGACGGGAAATCACCTTGTCCTTGCCGATCAGTTCCAGCGTGGCGTCG
>JAABRA010000112.1 GCA_011391155.1 Burkholderiales bacterium | reverse complement strand
CGGTGGTGGGCTTTGGCGTGGGTTACATGATGCTGCTGGCGTCCGGCGGGCTGGTCGCGCTGGGCGTGTTTGACCTGCGCCAGAGCCGGCGTTCGCTGCTGCGCAATTACCCGGTCGTGGGCCACATCCGCTACCTGCTGGAATCAGTCCGGCCGGAACTGCGCCAGTATTTCCTGGAGAACGACACCGAGGCCGCGCCGTTTTCGCGGGCGCAGCGCTCCCTGGTGTACGCGCGGGCCAAGGGCGAATCCGACAAGCGGCCTTTCGGCACCCAGCTCGACGTGACCGCCACGGGCTACGAGTGGATCAACCATTCGCTGGCACCCACCCGGTTGCCCACGCACGACTTCCGCATCACCATCGGCGGCGCCGTGCCGGGCCGCGCGCCGATGCCGGGCGACTGCACGCAGCCCTACCAGGCCAGCGTGTTCAACATTTCGGCGATGAGCTTCGGCGCACTGAGCGCCCACGCGATCCAGGCGCTGAACACTGGCGCGAAGCGTGGCGGCTTCGCGCACGACACCGGTGAAGGCTCGATCTCGGCTCACCACCGCACCCACGGCGGCGACCTGATCTGGGAAATCGGCTCGGGCTACTTTGGCTGCCGCAACGATGACGGCAGCTTCAGCGAGGAACGCTTCACGGCGAATGCCACCGAGGCCCAGGTGAAGATGATCGAGCTCAAGCTGAGCCAGGGTGCCAAACCGGGGCATGGCGGCATGCTGCCCGGCCCGAAGGTCACGAGCGAGATCGCGGCGGCGCGCGGCGTGCCGGTGGGCGTGGACTGCATCTCGCCGGCGTCCCACAGCGCGTTCAGCACCCCGATTGAAATGATGATGTTCATCCGGCGCCTGCGCGAGCTGTCAGGCGGCAAGCCGGTCGGCTTCAAGCTGTGCATCGGCCACCCGTGGGAGTGGTTTGCCATCGTCAAGGCCATGCTGGAGACCGGCATCACGCCGGATTTCATCGTGGTGGACGGCGCCGAGGGCGGCACCGGCGCCGCGCCGGTTGAATTCACCGACCACATGGGTGCGCCGCTGCAGGAAGGCCTGCTGCTGGTGCACAACACGCTGCTGGGCGTGAATCTGCGCGACCGCATCAAGCTCGGTTGCGCCGGCAAGATCGTCAGCGCCTTCGACATCGTGCACAGCATGGCCATGGGCGCCGACTGGTGCAACAGCGCGCGCGGCTTCATGTTCGCGCTGGGCTGCATCCAGTCCCAGTCCTGCCACACCGACCGCTGTCCGACCGGCGTGGCCACGCAGGACCCGCTGCGCCAGCAGGCCCTGGTGGTGCCCGACAAGGCCACGCGGGTGTTCAACTTCCACGAACAGACGCTCGATGCGCTGAGGGAACTGGTGCAGGCCGCCGGGCTGAACCACCCGAACGATTTCAAGGCCCATCACATCGTGCGCCGCGTCAGCGAGAACGAAGTGCGATTGCTGTCCAACCTGGTGCTCCAGGTATTGCCCGGCGCACTGCTGAAAGATCTTCAGATGCTGGAAAACCAGCACGCGGTCTACAAGCTGTACTGGCCCATGGCGCGGGCCGACCGGTTTGGCGCGGTCTGACGGCGTGAAGCGCGAAACCTGCAGCGCGGTGCAAGGCCTTCGGCCTTTTCCCGCTGCGGCGGGTCAATTTCAAGCTGCCCGTGACCGTGCCGGGCCAGATGTTGATCAATACGATCAATATGGTCATAATGACCGTAATTCAAAGAGGTTTTCATGATCACCGAAACCAGCGCCGTGGCCTTCCGCCAGAACCTGGGCGACATGCTCAACCAGGTGCACTACCGCAGCGACAGCATCGTCATCAACAAGGATGGCAAGCCGATTGCCGCCCTGGTGGATGCGCGGCTGTTTGCGCGCATCCGGCGCATGCAAAGCCGTTTCGATGCGCTGAGCCAGCGGCTGGCGCAGGGATTTGCGGGCCTGCCGGAAGACGAAGGCCTGGCCGAGATTGACGCCGCCGTGCGGGCAGTGCGCGCCGGGCAGCCCTGAGCGTGCGCGTCGTTCTGGACACCAACGTCTTGCTGTCGGGCCTGGCGTATCCCGCCAGCGTGCCTGGCCGCATCGTCGCTGCCTGGCGCAATGGCTCGCTGGAGGTGGTGCTGAGCCCCTTCATTCTGGATGAGTTGCGTCGGGTCCTGCCCCGGCTCAGCGCGCGCCACGGGCTCTCAGGTGCTGAGATTGAAGACCTGGTGGACTGCCTGGCCTTCGAGGCGGAACTGGTGGAACCCAGCCCCGGCCTGGAGCCCGCCTTGACCGACCCGCAGGACCAGCCCGTGCTGGGCACCTTGCGCGCGGCACAAGCCGACTATCTGGTGACAGGCGACAAGGCCTTGCTGAACCTGTCGCCCGGCTACCGCGTCGTCACCCCGGCGCAGTTTTGGCAAAGCCACGGCCAGTAGGCGCGCCGGGCACGCCGCCGGTCACGGAACCGTCGTTCTGGCGCCAACCGTCGGTCATCACATGGAAACGAGACCGATGTCGACCCCCGCACGCACCCCCAACGCCAGCAGCCGCTTGCGCATGTCCAGCACCGCCCGGTCCTTGCTCAGCAGCGGGCAGCGATGGGCGACGGCCAGGTCGATGAACTTCTGGTCGTCGGGGTCGGCACAGGTCACGGGGGCCTTGGGGGCAGCTGCCACCGGACGTGCAAGGCGGTCGAACGCGCCCAGCACGTCGTCCGCGCTCAATTGATAAAACGCCAGACGCGGCACGATCTGCGGGTAGCCCAGCACGCGGGCCAGCTCGATGCGCATGTCGGGGGTGGCGATCCACTGGAGCGAGCCGTCTTCCAGACCTCCGCGCAGCGGCAGCGCGGCAGCGTCGCTGAACACGAACGCGTCCAGCACGATGTTGGTGTCAAGAACCAGCAGGCGGGGCGGCATCGTCGGCCTGCGGCTTCTCACGCGCGGAGCCCTTGACCATGTCGAAACGGAACAGCCGGCACTCGATGGGCCCGTTCCACAGCGGCACGCGGCGGCTTTCCTTCAGGCGCATGCGCCCGGGCAGCTTGAGGTCGGGGGTGAGCATCCAGGCGGTCCAGCCGGGGTAGTTCTTTTTCCAGTGGCTGGCCAGCTGGGGAAAGAAGTCGCCGCCGTCGTCGGTGTGCGCGGTTTCACGGCTGGCCTGGGTCGTCTGGACGGGCTGGGCCGCGCGGGCGCCAGCCAGTGCGCCGGGCTGGAAACCGCCCCGGCCGGGCCGCCCGCCAGTGCCCGCCACGCCGGCCACGGCAATGCGCTCGCCATACGGCGGATTCAGCAGCATCACGCCGGGCTCGTCGCAGGGCGGCAGGCGCTGCAGCGCGTCGCCGCCGCGAAACTGCACCGCGTGGGCCACGCCGGCGCGTTCGGCATTGCGCTCCGCGAAGTCCACCATGCGGTGCGCCACGTCGCTGCCGTAGACCGGTGCTGTCGGCGCGTGTTCCGCCGCCTTGGCCTCGCTTTTCAGCGCCTGCCAGACATGGGGCTGAAACGGCAGCAGTTTCTCGAAGCCGAAGCGGCGCAGCGAGCCGGCCGCGATGCCGCAGGCGATCTGCGCGGCCTCGATGGCAATGGTGCCGCTGCCGCAGCAGGGGTCGTACAGCGGCACGCCGTCCATCGCGAGCGCGTCCCAGCCGCTGGCCGCGATCATCGCGGCGGCCAGGGTTTCCTTCAGCGGCGCCTCGCCGGTGTCCTCGCGCCAGCCGCGCTTGAACAGCGGCTCGCCCGAGGTGTCGATGTACAGCGTGGCGGTGTCGGTGGTCAGGTGCGCGTAGAGGCGCACATCGGGCCACTGGGTGTCGACGTCGGGGCGCACGCCGGTCTTCTGGCGGAAGCGGTCGGCCACCGCGTCCTTGATCTTGAGCGCGGCAAAGTTCAGCGACGTCAGCGGACTGTGCTGCGCGGTAA
>JAABRA010000111.1 GCA_011391155.1 Burkholderiales bacterium | reverse complement strand
CACGCTGCGCAAACCACCCAAAGTGACTGACACAAACAGCTCCAGCGCCACCTGCTCGTCGCTGAAGCGGAAGCTACCCTGGCGCAGACCGGCCTGCAGGTCGGCACGCAGGAACTCGATGGCCGCCGAGCGCATACCCTCATCGAAATGCATGACCCGCACGATGGCCGCGGCCCAGTCCGGATCGGTAAAGGCCCGTTCGATGAGCATGCGCATGGCGATGGCCACCCGCTGCGGTGCAGGTTCGATGCCGGTCATAGTGGTGTCGATCAGTCGTGAGAACTGCTCGATCAACGACACACCCACCGCCGAGAGCACTTCTTCGCGACTGGTGAAGTAGTTGTAGACCGTGCCGTTGGACACCCCCGCCTCGGCCGCCAGT
The DNA here is from genome assembly GCA_011391155.1 of Burkholderiales bacterium. Taxonomy (GTDB): domain Bacteria; phylum Pseudomonadota; class Gammaproteobacteria; order Burkholderiales; family Burkholderiaceae_C; genus JAABQG01. The sequence continues at coordinate 3,526 of JAABRA010000111.1, read as the reverse complement.
TCATTCAGTGCCAGTTCGCCAACCCCTTTGCGCGCATAAATGCGCAAGGCCGCCTCGATCAACGCTTGCCGGGTGCGCGCACGTTTCTTGTGGCCGCGGGACAGTGGCTGCTCGGTGGATTCATGCTCGGGTGTCGCTGCTAGCGGGTTCATTGCCTTGCCTGTCTAAGCCAATCGTTGGCTGCATGATAATGAGAAAGTCTCAATATTGGGATGTTGGGCAATTTATGTGTTGATGGTTAGAGCAAGGCAAGGATTCCCGGCGCCATGTTGGGCTTCGCGATGCTCAACCCAACCTACAAAGGTACGCTCAGCTCACACGCCTGTAGGTTGGGTTGAGCGCAGCGCAGCCCAACAAATTCTGCACCGCGTGATCAATCCAGCAACGCCAGACACTCCCTGACCATCTGCGCAGCTTGCCCGACCGGGCCGGCGTGCATGATCACCCGGTCCGGCCGCACCACGGCCACCTGCCCCGGCTTGATCGCCGGCACCAGCGCATCGCTCATATCTTCAACAAAGGTGCTGCTGCCGGAGGCTTGCTGGCCACGCAGGCCGACCTGAATAAATTGACCGCCGCGCGCCCGCCAACTGGCGCGCTCCGGCTCATCGAGCAAGGCCTGCGGATCAACGCCGAAACCGATCAGGCTCAGCTGGTCGCACAGCACCTGGTCACTCAGGACAATGCTGCCAGCCGTCGGTCTGACCAACCCCTGCGCCAGCTGCCCACCGGTCATGCGCCCCTTGGCAAACAGACCTTGCACGAAGCGGTTGGCCGGCTTGATCTGCAACTCCTCGAAAATTGCCCGCAGCGGCGGCACCAGCCCCATCAGGCGCATCAGGCCATGAATCAGCAGCGAGCGCAGAATGCTGCGCGGCATGATCAGGTGGCCCATCTGCTTGGCCATCGCGATCATCTTGCGTGCATGCGGACGCCGTTCCGTGTCGTAGCTGGCAAGGATCGCCGGTGCCGCCCAACCCTTGCTGACCCACGCCAGCTTCCAGCACAGATTGGCCGCATCGCGCAGCCCGGCCACCAGCCCCTGACCGACAAAAGGCGGGGTGATATGGGCCGCATCGCCAGCGAGAAACACTCGTCCCTGCTGGAAACTGTCGCAACAGCGCGCATGAAAACGGTACACCGCCTGCCGTTCGATATGCAGCTCTTCCGGCTTGATCCAGCGCCCGAGCAAGGCGGCCAGTTGCTCCGGTTGCTCCATCTGCGCGGCCTGCTCGCCGGGTTGCAGCATGAACTCCCAGCGCTCGCGCCCGCCCGGCGCCGGCATGTGCGGGGCCGGACGGCGCGGATCGCAGATGAACTCGATGTGATCGATCGCCTTGCCCTCGCGCTGGCTGGCATCGACGATCAACCAGTCCTCGCTATAGGTCGTGCCCTGGAAATCCTGGCCGATCAGGTTGCGCACCTTCGAGCTGGCACCGTCGGCACCGACCAGATAGTTGCAGCGCACTTCGTGCTGCACGCCCGCGGCATCCTGCACTTCAGCCGTAACACCGTCAGCATCCTGCTTGAGGTCAACCAGCTGTAGGCCACTACAGAATTGCACGCTCGGCCATTCGGCCACTTTGCGGCGCAACGCCTGTTCCAGCTCCGGCTGATAGAAGGTCACCAGCCGCGGGTGACCGTCGATGCTGCCGGCGGTATTGGCGCGGGCGAACTGGCCCAACCACGGGCTGTGCATACGCACTTCGGGAATGGCGATGCGCGCAAACGCATCCTCCTCCAGCCCGGCCATCTGCAGCACGCGCAGCGCTTCATTGTCGAGGGCGATGGCGCGCGGGATCAGCAAGATCTCACTGAGCCGGTCGATCACCAGCGTGCTCACGCCATAGCGGCCGAGCAGTGCGGCGATACAGGCACCGACCGGCCCGTAGCCGATCAGCAGAACGTCAGTGGAAGCAGGCAGCACAGCGGAAGACGAAGCAGACATGGCGGACTCAACTCGATCAGACAGAGGCCGGTCACGGGACCGGGGCGAGCGCTGCGACACCGGTCAGCAGCGGGGGTGATTAATTTTATAGCTTATATTGACATATGTTTCAATATTGAATATAATTCATTTAAATCGACAACAGCCAGCATCACTGCTGCATTCCAATCCCTTACCGACACGCCCTTAATGCGAGCAATCGCCATGGTTCAGCTGAGCACTCCGCAGCCCGCCAGACAGGCAAACCCAACGATCAAGGCGCAGGCGCTGGCCTATCTGATTTTCGAACGCCCGGATCTTGCCGCGGCCGAGAAATTTCTGACCGACTTCGGCTTGCGGATTGCGCTGCGCGACAGCGACGCCCTGTACTTCCGTGGCACCGGCAGCGCGCCTTTCTGCTATGTCGTGCGCCACGCGGAGCAGGCGCGCTTCGTCGGTATGGGCTTCCGCGTGGCCAGCCGCGCAGACCTGGAAAAATTGGCGACCCTGCCCGGTGCCAGCGTGATCCGGCCGCTGACCGCTCCGGGTGGTGGTGAGGTGGTCAGCCTCACCGACCCGGCCGGCTTCACTGTTGAGGCGGTGTTCGGTCAGACCGCAGTAGAAGCGCTGCCGCACCGTCAGCCATTACCCGCCAACCAGACCGACCAACTGCCGCGCATCAACGCCACCCAGCGCCCGCCGCATGCGCCGGCGGAAATCATCAAGCTCGGCCACGCGGTGATCGAGGTCGCCGATTTCCAGAAGGTTTGCGCCTGGTACACCGGCCATCTGGGGCTGATCCCCAGCGACGTGCAGGTGCTGCCTGACGGCGCGCCGATCGTCACCTTCATGCGCCTGAATCTGGGTGATACGCCAGCCGACCACCACACGCTGGCGATCGCCCAGGGCTTCATGAACACCTACAACCACAGCGCCTACGAAGTAGTCGATGTCGACGCCCTCGGCATGGGCCAACGCATCCTGCGCGAACAGGGTTACCGGCATGCCTGGGGGATCGGCCGGCATATTCTCGGTAGCCAGCTGTTCGACTACTGGAACGACCCATGGAGCTGCAAGCATGAGCATTACTGCGACGGCGACATGTTCACCGCCGAAAGGCCTACCGGCATCCACCCGGTCAGCGCCGAGGCCATGGCCCAGTGGGGCCCGGCCATGCCCAGGACCTTCACCGCACCGAAGATGAACCGGGCAGCCCTGCGCGCTCTCTGGCACAGCCTGCGGCACAGCCCGGATGTCACGTTACGCAAGCTGATCACCCTCAAGCGACTGTTTGGCTGAGCAGCCTTACTTACTTCCGTTTTAACGATCCAACTCAGGAGCATTTCATGGCGATCAATATCGTACGTTTCGAACATCAGCAGCAGGCCCGGTGGGGCGTATTGCACGGCCAGCAGATCGCGCCGATTCCGGGCGATTACGCCACCACCGGCGACCTGATCAAGGCAGTGAGCATTGAACAGCTCAAAGCCCTGCCGGACTTCGGCCTGAGCCTTGATGAAGTCACCCTGCTCTCGCCGGTGACGCGCAACCAGCAGTTCGTCTGCCAGGGCGCCAATTACCGGCAGCACATGATCGAGT
>JAABRA010000121.1 GCA_011391155.1 Burkholderiales bacterium | reverse complement strand
CGCACCGACCATGGCGTGTTGCCGCTGGCCTTGAGGCTTACGCCCGCATGCGAGTAGCGCTGGTTGAACCACTGCAGCGCCAGCCCCGAGCGCGACACCAGCGCGAGGCGCTGGCCCGATCGATCGAGTTCGGCCTTGACGACGGCGGCGACCCGGATCAGCCGGTCCTGCGTGGCAGCGCCGGGCTCCGACGGGCCGTTGCAGTAGTCGAGCGGGGCCGCCCAAGCGGCGCAAACCGCCAGGCTCAGGCCCAGGGCGAGGGCGGCCCGCGCCGGGGCGGCTCGCAGGTCAGGCACCGACCGGGCGACTGGCCAGCTCACGGTGCCAGGCGTCGTCCAGCACCAGGAAGAAGGGGTCGGCATGGCCCTGCGGGGTCACGGTGGCAAAAGCCAGGCCGTACGGCCGCTGCAGGGCCGCCACCGTCCGGCCGGCGGCCAGCTGCCCGCGCGCTACCGCCTCGCGCGGCAGCAGCAGTGTGAACTCACGCTGGGCGGCAGGAACCTGCGACTGCGCCTGCGCCACGGGCTGGTCGGGTGTCGGAGGGGCAGTCAGCGCCTGCAGCCGCAAGCGCAGCAGGTCGGGTTGCCCCTCCACGGCCGCCATGTCGATGATCGTGTAGTGGCCCTGGGCTACGCGCTCCTTCGACGAGGAACTGTCGGTCGATTTTCCGAGGGAGGTCGAGGAGCTGCCCAGCGACGTGGACGCCGAGCTGCCTGCTGAACTGGCCGAGGATGTGCTGTCGGCCACCACAGGCAGGAGCGTCAGGCCCAACGCCGCAGCGACAGCGAAGGGCAGGGCTTTCAGGAGGAATTGCGACATGGCGAGCGGGACGTCGAGTGAAGGGATGCGCGCAAGCATAGCTGCAACCGGCGGATGCGGCAGGAACGCGTGTCGGGGCGGGTGCAGGGGCGCACCCGGTGGTGTGCGTGGCATCCCGGGTTGCCGTCATCACGCCCCTGCCGGCGGGGCTCGGCCTGGAGGCTCGAACGGTGGCTGGCGCAAAAAAATATGAAAAATTGGCCTTATTCCAGCGTGGAATGGTCATCTACTGCTACTGAAAGCAGACTGCTTTGGGTTAAGAAACACTTCATCCGGCCCTTGCATGATGAGCGCATGTCAAACGCAAGTAACCACCGAATGAAGCGACTTCAACCATGGATCGCCGCCATCGCCCTGGTGGCGGTGTTCAGCCCGCTGACCGCGCAGGCAGGCGACACCACGGCCGCCGCGCAGTTGACCCTCTGGCAGGCCCAGGCCGGCACGGCGGCCAGTGCCGAGCGGGGCAAGGTGTTGTTCACCAGCCGTCACGGCGGTGATCTGAGCTGCGCTTCGTGCCACGGCACTGCGCCCACCGCCCCGGGCAAACACGCCTCCACCGGCAAAGTGATCGAGCCCCTGGCGCCTGCGGCCAACCCGCTGCGCTTTACCGACACGGCCAAGGTGAACAAATGGTTCACCCGAAACTGCAAGGACGTGCTGGCGCGCGAATGCAGCGCGGCCGAGAAGGCCGATGTGCTGGCCTGGTTGACGAATCAGAAGCCCTGAAATCCCTGCACCGACCGCGAGAAGCCTCCGATGAAAACAAATTCTGTTTCCCTTCTGGCCGCGCTGTGCGCGGCCCTGATTACACCGCTGGCCCAAGCCGACGGCGTGCCTATGCCGCGCGCGGCGCTTCCCGGCTACGCCCAGGAGTGCGGGTCCTGCCACCTGGCTTTTCCGCCCGGGATGCTGCCCGGGGCCTCATGGCAGCGCGTCATGACCGGGTTGGACCGGCACTACGGCACCGATGCGTCCATGGATGTTGCCAGCACACGGCCAATCAGCGCCTGGCTGCAGGCCAACGCCGGCACCTACAAGCGGGTGCGCGAGGTGCCGCCGCAGGATCGCATCACCTTGGCCAACTGGTTCAAGCGCAAGCACGACGAGGTGGCGCCCGAGGTTTTCCGGCGCGCCAGCATCAAGACCCCCGCGAACTGCACGGCCTGCCATGGCGGTGCCGAGCAGGGCGATTTCAGCGAACACGCCGTTCGCATTCCGAAGTGAGGCAATCATCAAAATGACCAGCACGACTTTTTCCGCACCGACGTCAAAACCGGCTACCCGCCGCACGGTCGACGCGCCGACGCGGGTGATGCACTGGCTGATGGCGCTGAGCTTCCTTGGTGCCTATGTCACGGCCGACGGCGAGCGCTGGCGCCTGTTGCATGTGACGCTGGGCTACACCCTGGCGGGCCTGCTGGCGTTTCGATTGGCCTGGGGCCTGATCGGGCCGCGCCATGCGCGACTGTCGGCCCTGTGGCGCAAATTGCAAGGTCTGCCGCTGTGGCTCACGGGCCTGAAGGCGGGCGCACCGAACTGGCGCCTGGCGCAAAACCTGTTGCTGACCCTGAGTGTGGTGGCGCTGCTGGCGCTGATCGGGCCGCTGACGCTCAGCGGCTACGGCACCTACAACGAATGGGCCGGCGAGTGGCTGGAAGAGGTCCACGAATTTTTTGGCAACGCACTGCTGGCCGTGGTGCTGGCGCACATCGCCATGATCGCGGGATTGAGCCTGTTGCGCCGCAAGAACCAGGTCACTCCGATGCTGACCGGGCGGGTCGAAGGGGCCGGGCCGGATCTGCTGAAAAGCAACCACACCACCGTGGCAGCACTGTTGCTGGCCGCCGTGCTGGGCTTCTGGGCCTGGCAGTGGCAGCAGGCGCCGGCTGCTGGATCGGGTGGGATGGACAGTGGCGCGAACCTCACCGAGGGCGGCCGCGATGCTCCGGCGCGCCAGGGCGCGTACGATGGGCGACGCGCTCGCGAGCACCGCGAACGGCACCACGATTGATCCATCATGCGCATTCTTCTGGCTGAAGACGACGAGCTGCTGGGCTCCGGCATCCGGGCCGGCCTGACGCAGCAGGGCTTTCATGTGGACTGGGTCCGGGATGGCGTCGCCGCCGAACGTGAATTGCTCAGCGGCGATCACCAGGCGGTGGTCCTGGACCTGGGCCTGCCGCGCCAGGACGGCATGGACAGCCTGAAGGCCGCGCGGGCGCGACGCGTCAGCACCCCGGTGCTGGTGCTGACGGCGCGCGATGCGGTCTCGGCCCGCATCGAGGGGCTGGACGCCGGCGCGGACGATTACCTGGTCAAGCCGGTGGACCTGTTTGAGCTCGCCGCCCGGCTGCGCGCGCTGGTGCGACGCGCCCACGGCCAGGCGCAGACGCGGCTGGAGGCCGGGTCCGTGAGCCTCGATCCCGTGGCCCATCAGGTCTGGCTGAACGGCGTTCCGGTGGAGCTGTCGGGTCGCGAATATGATTTGCTGCACGTCTTCATGCTGAACGCCGGGCGGGTGCTCAGCCGGGATCAGCTCGAACAGCATCTCTACAAATGGGGCACCGAAGTGGCGAGCAACACGGTGGAAGTCCACATCTACAACCTGCGGCGAAAATTGCGGGCCGAACTGATCGAAACCGTGCGCGGTGTGGGCTACGTGCTGCGCCGGGAAAGCGTTCCGAAGGCATGAGCCCGTCCGCCGCTGCTGTGCCGAAATCCGGCCTGTCCCTGCAGGCGCGGCTGCTGGCCACGGTGCTGGGTTTGCTGGGTGTGGTGTGGCTGGGGGTGGCGGTGTCCACCTGGATGGATACCGGGCACGAACTCGACGAGCTGCTGGATGCGCACCTGGCGCAGGCGGCGGCGCTGCTGGTGACGCAGCGGCTGGATGACCTGGAGGGGGATAACTTCCCCGCGCCGCCGACCCTGCACAAGTACCAGACCCGTGTGGCCATCCAGGTCTGGCATGCAGGGCGCCTGGTCGTGCGATCGAGCAACGCACCCGAAACCGCCCTGGGCATGGACGACCGCCCGGGCCTGCGCACGTCGCTGGTCCAGGGAGAGACCTGGCGGGTGCTGACCACGCCGGGCCGCGAGGCGGATGTGGTGATTCACGTCGGCGAGCTGGAATCGGCGCGCCATGACATCCTGCTGGCCAGCCTGCGCAGCATCGCCTTGCCGATGTTGCTGGCCTTTCCGCTGCTGGCGCTGGGCATCTGGTGGGCCGTGCGTGGCGCCGTGATGCCGTTGCGCCGGCTCGGGCAGGCCGTCGCAGACCGGCGACCGGAATCGCTGGAGCCGCTTTCCGTGGTCTCAGTTCCCCCGGAAGTGGCGCCGCTGGTCGACGCACTCAATGATTTGTTCGAGCGCATGACGGCCATGCTGGCGTCCGAGCGGCGCTTCACGGCCGATGCCGCGCACGAGTTGCGTACGCCGATCGCGGCGATCCGGATGCAGGCACAGGTGGCGCAAGGCGCCAGCGCCGAGCCTGAACGCGCGCAGGCGCTGGCTGCGACCCTCAAGGGCTGCGATCGCGCGGTCCGGCTGGTCGAGCAGTTGCTGCAACTGGCCCGGCTGGAAGGTGAGGCGGCGCGTGGAGGACAGGCCGGGCCTGGCGGGGATGCCGGGAATGGCCCCTGCGACCTGACCGCAATGGCGCGCAGCCTGCTGGCCGATCTGGAGCCCCTGGCCCATGCACGCGGCCAGTCCCTGGTGCTGCAGGCGCCCGGGCCCGTGTCCGTGCCGATGCCTTTGGCCCTGGCGCAGGTGTTGCTCAGGAACCTCATCGACAACGCCCTTCGCTACAGCCCGCCCGGCGCGCAGGTGCAGGTGCGCTTGCAGGGCCAGACGTCGGGACGGGGCGCCACGCTGGTGGTCGAAGACAGCGGGCCGGGGCTGCCACCCGAGGCGCTGACGCGGCTGGGCGAGCGCTTTTTCCGGGTTCTGGGCACGGCCCAGGCCGGCAGCGGTCTCGGCTGGTCCATCGTGCAGCGGCTGGTCCGCCTGTACCGTCTCAATCTGACGGTGGACCGCAGCGTGGCGCTGGGCGGCCTGCGGGTGACGCTGGTCTGGTCGGATGCGAGTGAGTCTGCAGAAGCTTGATGTTCGTCAACCTTGCTGCCAGCGAATCCGGTTCCAATCGTGCCCTAATTCACGAAGGATCGCCCCATGCGCACAGACATGTTCCAGCAGTCGCTGGAAGACCTCAACGGCTCGACGGCCGACATCGAGGCTTCCGCGCTGATTTCCACCGACGGCCTGATGATCGCCTCGGCGCTGCCCAACGGCATGGACGAGGACCGCATCGGCGCGATGTCAGCGGCGCTGCTGTCGCTGGGGGATCGCACGGCGCGGGAACTGGCGCGGGGCGCCCTGCAGCGCGTGCTGATCCAGGGCGAGCGCGGCTACGTGATCATGAGTTCGGCCGGCCCCGAGGCGGTGCTCACGGTGCTGGCCAAGCCCAACGCCAAGCTGGGTCTGATCTTTCTGGACATCAAGCGGGCTGCAGAGACGCTGTCCAAGCTGATCTGATGGAGGCCACCATGGGACTTCCTGACATGGCGCTGCCCTCGATCCCGTCGCGGCAGGCGCGGCTCACCTACACCGACGGCAGCGCCCGCACGGTCTACGCCACCGACGTCGAAATGCCGTTCCCGGAAGGCCGGCTTATCGTTTCCCGCACCGACCTGGCCGGCATCATCACGCACGCCAATGACGCCTTCGTCGAAATGAGTGGATGGGCCCGCGAGGAACTGATCGGCGCGCCGCATCACATCCTGCGTCACCCGGACATGCCGGCGGTTGCCTTCAAGGGTTTGTGGGACGATGTCGCCGCCGGCAAGAAGTGGCACGGCTATGTGAAGAACCTGCGCAAGGACGGTGCGTTCTATTGGGTGTATGCCACGGCGGTGCCCAATATTCGCAACGGCGTGATCGTGGGCTATACCTCGGTGCGCCGCAAACCCTCGCGCACCCGGATCAACGAGCTGATTCCGGTCTACGCGCAATGGCTTGCCGACGAAAAGGCCGCATCATGACCCTCAACTTCCTGATTGCCCCGGATTTCGCCCCGGAACGTTTTGCCGGCTGGCATATGCTCAACACCACGCTGCAACGCCGTTCCGGCATCGGGCTGCACCTGCTGACACCGGTCAGTGCGCACGAGCAGACCCAATGGCTGGACGCCGGCAAAGCCGATCTGGTGTATGCCAACCCGTTCGATGCCGCCGACATGATCCGCACCCAGGGATTCATCCCGTTCGCCCGCCCCGCCAAACGCTACGACGAGATGGTGATTGCCACGGGTGCCGAGTCCGGACTCACGTGTGTCGAGGACCTGAAGCCCGGATGCCGCATTGCGCTGACCGAAAACAGGGATGTCAAGCTGATCGGCCTGCGGCTGCTGGAGCCGGCGGACCTTGCCGAGGCGTCGATTCGCTGGGTGCCTGTGGAAAGCTACCAGGCGGCCGCTCGCCTCGTCATCAAGGGCGAGGTCGAAGCTTCTTTCTTCCTGGCCGATGCGTTTGCCTCGCTCACGCGCATGACGCGCAGCCAGTTGCGGGTGCTCGTGGAGAGCGCGATCAGCGACATTTCGCACGTGGTGCTGGCGCATCCGCGCGTGGCGGACCAGCTGCCAGCCATCCAGGAGGCGCTGCTGGGCATGGGCCAGTCGCCCGGCGACAGCGACGTGCTTGATGCTCTCGGGCTACCCAGCGGCTTTGAGCCGATGACGCAGGAGGAAGCCGAGTTCATGATTGACCTGATGGACACCTTGCTGGATTGAGGACGCACCGATGTCTTCCGAGCAGCCTCCCTTGTTGCACGCCCGTCGTGCCGTGCGCCAGCATGCCCGGCGGCTGATGCGCGATCCCGCGGATGTCAGCGCGCATTTCGCGCGCCTGCATGCGTCGCTGGAGCTGCCGGGTTCCGAGCCGGTGCAGGGGGCGCTCGCCGATCTCTTCGTTTCCATGGGTGAAGGCGAGGCATCGCTGAAGCGGGCGGCCCTGCAGATGGCGCGCGACCGGCTGGCGGTGCATGCCGTGCGCTGGTTCGAAGCGCAGGCCGGGCAGGGCCCGTTGTCGCGCATCACGCCGCTGGCGACGCGCTGGAGCGTGCTGGCCCATCCGTCAGCCGATGTTTCCACGCGGGCGCGGCGCTGCAGCGCCGACGATTCGCGGGCCCTGGCGGAGCAGGTCATGCGCGCCGTGGAGGCTGCCGATGCGCAGGGGCAACAGGCTTTCCTGCACCACTGCGTGACCTGCCATGACAACCTGGCCTTCATGCTGGCCCGTCGCTCGATGCTGCGGCGGGGCGCTCCGCTTCCGCCCGACTGGGAGGCGGTGAGTCAGCAGCTCGAACAGGTCAGGTCCAGCGCATGAACGTGGTGGTTGCCGGCCTTTCGCCGCGCGATGAGGCGGCGTTTGGTTTTTTCATGAGCCGTTCCATGAAGGGCTGGTCCTGGGAAAGCACGCCCGCGGGTCGCGGCACGGTATTGCCCAAGGCGGATCTGCTGGTTGCCGACCTGGTTGCGCTGGGCCTGGCCCAATGGTCCGAGGCGGCCGAGGCCGAACTGCTGCGGGTGCTGCAGGGCAGCACCGCGGTGCTCCTGGTGCCATCGCACGACCGGACCTGGGCGTCCATGGATGCCGGCACCGTGAAGCAGCATGCGCTGGTGTGGCTCTCCAAACCGTATGGCAGCGAAGACATGCGCAAGGCCCTGGAGACGGCGGCCGCCGCGGTGCACCGCGCCGCGCCGCCGGTCCGGGCACCCGCTGCAGCCCCTGGGGCAGCGGCAGTGGGTCCGGCCGGACCGTCGGCACCCGCCATGGCCGTGGCGGTGCCGCCCCGGGTCCCGGCGCCGATGGTCCAGGCGACTGCGCTGGCGGCGACCTTGCCGCCGGTCATTCCGCGGCCCCCGGTTTCCGTGCGTCCATCCGTCGTTGCGCCTTCTGTCGCCGCCGACTCCACGGATGAAGTTCCGGGCCTCTCCGCCACCCAGCTTCAGGCGCGGCTCGTGGCCTTGCCCGATCCCGGTCGCCACGTGTTCCTGCGCAAGCTCTCGGCCATGCTGATGATGGGGCGTCCTTTTGAAGCGCGCTTCACGGTCCAGAACTCGGTGATCTTCCACCCCTTCGACGGATGGGTGGCCAGCAATACGCCGATGCTGGTGATCGAGCGGGTCGGCCTCAGTGATGCCCTGGCTGCCGCGGTGATGATCCGCGAGATCGACGGCCCGCAGGCCGAGGAGCGGGCGCAGCGCCTGGGCATGCCCCTGCGCGAACTCGACACCTTTTTGTGGCAGCTTGCGGCAGCGGCGCTGGACAAAAAGACGCCGCCGGCCGGTTCCCGGCCTTTTTGATGCGGGCGGCAAGGTGTGTAAGCATCCCTTGATCTCCGGCAGGCCGCCCGCGCAAGGGGTGCCGCACACTGCCCGACGATCCTCCTCTTATTGATTCAACAATCACGGACATCACGATGATCACTCCAGCTTCTGAATGGTTCATGTTGACCCCGGCGGGCGTGCTGCACGCTTTTGCGAGCCCTCAGCCGGGCGAGACGGAACTGGCCTTGCAGGCCCTGCTGGCCAGTGATCGCACGCTTGACGCGGCGGGCTGGGCGCACAAGGCAGCGCTTGCGCCCGCGATCACGGCGCAGGCGCTGGAGCAGGGCTGGGTGCAGGTCCTGCAGCACCCCCTGCAGGGGCCTGACGCCAAACTCGACGACTTCCTTCAACATGTGATCGCCTCGTTGTCCGGGGAGCGCCGTGCCGTGCTGGCATCGGAAAGCGGCTTTTGCCTGGGGCGCACGGGCATCGACCCGGATGAGGCCGACACCCTCAGCGCCGCCGCCGCCGATTACTCCGACTTCGCCGCGCGCCAGGCGCGCCGCGGCTGGGACGGGGCTACGCGTTATGTTTCTTTTCACACCGATGCCGAGTTCCTGTTGCCCAGCTTTTCGTTCGTGCCGTTCTGGGTCGATGGCGCGGGTTACTGGCTGGTGCTCTGCGGGGAGCCCTTGCTCAACAATCCCGCGCTGGTGGAACTGCTCTGGGGCATCAAGGAAGCGGGCACCCGGTTCACGGTTCAGCCCGGGGTCTGAGAGCGGCCGCAGGCCGGAAAAAATGATCCAGAAGCGCGTGTAGCGCGGGGGACTGGGCTGACAATTGTTGGGGATTGACGAAGTAGGCTTCCGCCACCACCGCAAAAAACTCGCTGATCGATTCCGCGGCGTAGGGATCCAGCCAGGGGGCTTTCACCAGCCCGCCGAACCGGTCCGCTGCCGCCACCTGGTCGCTGAACCGCTCGAACTCCGCTTGCAGCTGGGCCAGCCACAGGCGCCGGGCCTCGGTGGCGCTGGCCGCGCCCATGAATCCGGCCGGCAGGGGTGGGCAACCGTCGGCTTCACCGTCGCGCAGGTCCATCTTGTGGACAAATTCATGGATGACCACGTTGTAGCCCTGCGCCGCGGTCCGGCCGGCATCGGCCACATCCGCCCAGCTCAGCATCACCGGGCCGCCATCCATGGCTTCGCCGGTCAGGGCTTCGCGGTAGTGGTGAACCACCCCGTCGTCATCGGTCAGCTCGCGGCGCGCAAGCACCTCGCCGGGATGCATCACGATGCCGACAAAGTCGTCATACCAGCGCAGGGTGGTGGCCGCAGGGGCGGTCGGCGCCAGGTGCACCAGCGGCAGGCAGGCCTGGGCCGCCACGGCCAGTGCCATCGCATCCGTGATGATGAGTCCGCCGGCGCCATGAAACTCTTTGCACTCCAGAAACGCCGCCGACAAAGCGCGCAACCGGATTTGCGCCGCAGGGTCGCCTTCCGCGAGGAAGGGGAATGCATCCAGCGTGGACTGCCACAGGTCATCCGGAAAGTCAGGCCGGTGGCGCCGACGCGCGGACGCGCCTGAAACCCGGCGGCGCAGCCAGTCCAGCATCAGGCGATGTCGACGCGCTGAAGCCCGTCGATCGACAGGCGCAGCACCTGCGCGCGCGCCGGCGTGGCGGCGGCGTCCCAGTCGCTGAGCACCACGCGCCGCAAAGGGGTGGTGCCGGCGCCGGGTGATTCAGGGGCCGGGCCCGTCGAGACGCCCAGGTCGTGGTCTCCGGGCCGGTGGGTGTGGCCGTGAATCAGGGTTGTGGCGCCGGCCACGGACAGCCAGTCCCGGGCTGCGGCAGTATCGACATCGGCGTAGCCGGCCGGATCACCGCCTGCAGACCGGGTCCCGTGCTGGCGAATCTCGCGGGCGAGCGTGCGGCGTTGCGCCAGTGAACGGGCCAGGACCGCCTGTTGCCAGGCCGGATCGCGCACCAGCCGCCGGAACTGCTGGTAGTCGACGTCGTCCAGGCACAGGGCGTCGCCATGGGACAGCAGCCAGCGCTGTCCGGCAAAGTCCAGCACGGTGGGGTCGTGAAGCCCGCGCATTCCGGAGACGGCCAGGAAGGCATCGCCCACCAGGAAGTCGCGGTTGCCGTGCATGAAAAACACGTCCTGCCGGCGGGCGGCTTGCGCCAGGATGCGGCCGCAGTCACGCTCGAAGCCGGGGGCCTCGGCGGCATCGTCGCCGACCCAGACTTCAAACAGGTCGCCGAGGATGAACACCGCGTCAGCCGGGGTGTGGGCCAGGTAGTGCCGCCAGGCGTCAAACGTGGCGGGCTCGCCGGCCTGCAGATGCAGGTCGGAGATGAATTCGACGAGCCGCCACGCCGGAGGTGCCTGGAGCACCTCGATCCGGGGCGGGGCGCTGCTCATCGTGGCCGCCGGGTCAGAGCGCGACGGCCTTCTCGATCACCACGTCGGCGACGGGCACGTCACCATGGCCGCCCTTGTTGCCGGTCTTGACGGCTTCGATCTTGTCCACGACCTCGGTGCCGGAGATCACCTTGCCGAAAACGGCATAACCCCAGCCTTGCGCGCTGGGGGCGGTGTGGTTGAGGAAATTGTTGTGGGTGGCGTTGATGAAGAACTGCGACGTGGCCGAGTGCGGCGCGTTGGTGCGCGCCATGGCCACGGTGTATTTGTCGTTCTTCAGGCCGTTGTTGGCCTCGTTTTCAATTTCGGCATCGGTCGGCTTTTGCTTCATGCCGGGCTCCATGCCGCCGCCCTGGACCATGAAGCCGGGGATCACGCGGTGGAAGATGGTGTTGTCGTAGTGGCCCTTGTTGACGTAGTTCAGGAAGTTGGCGACCGATTTGGGGGCCTTTTCCTGGTCCAGTTCAAGGGTGATGACGCCGTAGCCGGCAATGTGGAGTTCGACTTTGGGGTTGCTCATTTATTTCACCAGTGTGGCTGAGTTGACGATGATCGGTGTCTTGGGGACATCCGAGGGGAAAGGGCCACCCGCTCCGGTGGGCGTGACCTTGATGCGGTTGACGACGTCCATGCCGCTGACGACCTTGCCGAAGACGGTGTAGCCGAAGAGCTGCGGTGCGCTCGTCAACTGCGCGCGCGGTGTATTTTCATAGACTTTGCCCTGGTATTCGAATCTGGGCACCGGGTCGCCCGGGGGGATCGGCGTCGGGTCGAGGAAGGCGTTGTCTTTCACGTTGATGAAGAACTGGGCGCTGGCGGAATTGGGGTCGCTGGTGCGCGCCATGGCCACCGTGCCGACCACGTTCTTTGTGCCGCCTTTGGCGAGCGCCTCGCGGCCCTCATGCGGCACCGGGGCACGGGTTGGCTTTTGCACGTACTTGGCGTCAAAACCGCCGCCCTGGACCATGAAGTTGTCGATGACGCGGTGAAAAACCGTGCCGTCGTAGTGCTTGTCGCGCACGTACTGCAGGAAGTTCTCCACGGTCCTGGGCGCCTGATCGGGGTACACCTCGATCACAAAATCACCGGCCGTGGTGGCGAACCTGACGCGCGGCGCGTCTGCGGCGGCCACCGGGCCTGCGGTGGCCAGCGCCAGGGCCAGCGACGTCAAGGCGCGCCGGGGGGCTGAAAAGTTTCGGGACATCATCCAATCACTCCTTCAAAGAATATCTTCCACTGCGTTCCGCGGCGAATCCAGTACTGGCGCTTGACGGTGCCGGTGCGCGCGCCATCGACGACTTCGCCGAAGGTGGCCACCATGGTGTCGGCGCTGTCGGTCCAGCGCAGGTAGGACACGTCCTTGAGTTCGATGTCGCGTCCGCGGGCGCTGGTGATTTCGCCGCGCAGGGTCGGGGTCCATTCCGGCAGGGTCTTGGAGAAGCTGCGGAAGTCTGGTGCGTAAAAACCGAGCACGCGCGCGAGGTCGCCGCTGGCCTTGGCGCCCCGCCACGCCTGCAAGGTGTCCTCGAATGCCTTGCTGTCGGCGCGGATGCTGTGCGGCGCGGCCCAATGCAGCTGCTGGGCGATGACCACCGGGGTGGAGCGCACCTCGACGGTGCGGATGATGCGTTCCAGGTCGGGGTTGGCCAGCACCACGCAGCCGTCGGACGCCTGGGGCGCGCGCGAGAACTGGCCGGGGGGGGTGCCGTGCAGCCAGATGCCGCTGCCGGTCTTGCCGCGGCTCTGGTCCAGCGGGTTGGGGTAGTTGATGGGCAGCGCCCCCGCGCCGTAGAAGTCCTTGAGCGTCTTCGGGTCCAGGTTGCTAGTGATGTAGTACACGCCCAGCGGTGTGCGCTGGTCCCCTTCAAGGGTTTTTTCAAGCCCCGACTTGCCGACCGAGATGTAGTAGTCCGCGATCAGCTTGAGTCCGGTTGCCGAGTTCTCAAACAGGTACAGGCGGGCGCGCGAGGCATCCACCGCGATCGCATGGCGCGTGCGCGGCGACAAGGCCAGGAACTGCGTAGGAATGCTGCCGAGCGGCGGGCGTTCCCGCAAGGCCTTGAGCCGGATTTTCGACTCCTCGCGAAGATCGGCCAGCATCGGCGCCGCGGCTGTCGCCGTGGTGTCGGGCACGTCCCCGAAGGCGCGCACGGGCCGGGTCTGGCTGCTCAGCAGGTCGCCGTACACCAGCTGCGCCAGCTGGAAAGTGGGATGGTCCTGCACCAGGCTTTCCGCCCGGGCCAGGGCGTCGCGCCCCCGGGCCTGTCCGATCAGGCGGTAGATTTCAATCAGCCGGGCTTCGGGCTCGCCGGCCCGCGGCGTGGTCTGCGCCGGCTTGCTGGCCACGGCCAGTGCGGCGCCCGCAGCGCCCGCGACAACGGGCGTCGCCCGGGCTGCGGGCTTCAGGGGGGCCTTCTTCGGCGTTCGGGTCTTCGGGGCGGGCTTCCGGGCGACCGCCTGGGAAGCCGCTTTGGCCTTGGCGTCAGGGGACTTCGGCGACGCCTGGACCGGCAGCGCGGTCGCAGTGAGCCACAGGGTGGAAAATGCTATATAAAATATAGCAAACAAAGACCATTTCATGCTGGGCAGCCGCCGAAAAAGGCTTGAAGAACGGCACGTCGCGCCGAAGCCGCATAGCCCCGTTTCATCAGGCGCCCGTCGATTCCTTCACGATGACCCAGTGGTCACCGGCTTTTATGAGATCCAGGGTCTTGCGGCTTGACACGTTGAGCGCGTCCGCAGCGTAGTCCTGTCGGAATTTGGCGGTGGCCTTGTTACCGCTGACGTTGATCGCCAGGTTGTTCAGTTTTACTGCAATGCGAGCCTTGCCGACGATGCGGTTGCGACGTTCTTCTTCCCAGGCCTTGCGGCTCTGGTCGCCCGGGGGATCGAATTCCTTGCCATAGGCGGCCAGATAGCGGTTCATATCCTTGGCGGACCAGGCAGCGGCCCAGGCCAGAACGGCGGCCTCAACGTCTTTCTCGGCACCTGATGAAGCGGCAGCAGGCGCTGGCGTGGCAACCGGTGCGGCGGCGGCCGAAGCCGGCCTGGCGGGTGCCACGGCGACGGCGGGTGCCGGGCTGGGCGCGGGAACCTTGGCCGACGCCACAGGTGTCGGGGTCGGGGCCGGCACCGGGGCCGGGGCCGTCGGGCGCACACCCTTGGCACCCGGGGAGAACAGATCGCGGATCAGCGCCAGCTTGGGCTGCACGCCGGTGTTGTTGCTGTCGAGCTGCAGCGCCTTGCTGTAGGCCTGGCTGGCCAGCTTGGCGTAGACATCGCCCAGGTTCTCATGGGCCGTGGCATAGCTGGGGTTGGTGCGGATGGCCATTTCCAGCGCGGCCCGGGCCTTGTCATACTGGCTCTGGCTGGCGTACAGGACCGCGAGGTTGTTGTAGGGCTCGGGCAGTTCCGGGTAGTCCTCGGTGAGCTTGAGAAAGGTGGCGATGGCGTCAGTGGGCTTGCCGGCCTCGGTCTGGACCACGCCCTTCAGGAATCGCATCTGCGGGTCGCGCGGCTTGGTGGCCAGATACTGGTCAGCCTTGGTCAGGGCCTCGGCGAACTTGCCCGAGCGCACGAGCTGGTTGACGTCGCTGTAGTCGTCGGCGTAGGCCAGCGGGGCGGCCAAAACAGCCGACAAGGCGGCGAGACGGAAGACATGGCGCAGGGTGCGCGCGATGGGAGACGGGGCGTTCTTCATGGAGTCTCTTCTAAAATTCGCTGCGGCAAGACCCGATCCCGGGCTTTATACTGGCCCAGATTGTAGCTGAGGGGTCGGGTTCCGGCCGGGCTTCAACCCCCGGCGCCCGCCCCTGACAAGGCCGCAAAATCACGGACCCCAACCACCGCCTGATGCCCCGTTTTCCCCTTTTCCCGTTTCCCTGAATCCCATGAGTCTTCGCATCTACAACACCCTGGCGCGTGCCGTGGAGGATTTCCATCCGGTTGAGGCCGGTCATGTGCGCATGTACGTCTGCGGCATGACCGTCTACGACCTGTGCCATCTCGGCCATGCGCGTTCGATGGTGGCCTTTGACGTGGTGCAGCGCTGGCTCAGGACCAGCGGACTGAAGGTGACGTATGTCCGCAACATCACCGATATCGACGACAAGATCATCAAGCGGGCCGTGGAAAACGGCGAAACCGTGCGCGGGCTGACGGATCGCATGATCGACGCCCTGCGCCAGGACGCCGACGCCCTGGGCATTCAGCGCCCTGACCATGAGCCGCGCGCCACCGACTACGTGCCGCAGATGCTGGCGATGATCGGGCAGCTGGAGCACAAGGGCCTGGCCTACCGCGTGGGCAGCGGCGACGTCAACTATGCGGTGCGCAAGTTTCCCGGTTACGGCAAGCTCTCCGGCAAGTCGCTCGACGAACTGCACGCCGGCGAACGCGTGGCGGTGCTGGACGGCAAGGACGACCCGCTGGACTTCGTGCTCTGGAAGAGCGCCAAGCCAGCCGAGCCGGAGGATGCGAAATGGGACAGCGTCTACGGCAAAGGGCGCCCCGGCTGGCACATCGAGTGCTCGGCCATGAGCTGCGAACTGCTCGGCGAGACCTTCGACATCCATGGCGGCGGGGCTGACCTGCAGTTCCCGCACCACGAGAACGAGATCGCACAAAGTGAAGGCGCCACCGGCAAGCCCTTTGCCCGGACCTGGATGCACAACGGCTTCATCAACGTGGACAACGAGAAGATGTCCAAGTCGCTCGGCAATTTTTTCACCATCCGTGAGGTGCTCAAGGTTTTTGATGCCGAGACCGTGCGCTTTTTTGTCGTGCGCAGCCACTACCGCAGCCCGCTCAATTACAGCGACGTGCACCTGAACGACGCGCGCGGCGCGCTCAAGCGGCTGTACACCGCGCTGGCGCTGGTCGCCCCGGCAGACGCGGCCCTTGACTGGGCGAATCCTTATGCCGCCCGGTTCAAGGCTGCGATGGACGAGGACTTTGGCACGCCCGATGCCGTGGCGGTGCTGTTTGACCTGGCGGGCGAGGTCAACAAGACCCGGTCGGCGGAGCTGGCGGGGCTGCTCAAGGCCCTGGGGGGCTCCCTGGGCCTGCTTCAGGGGGAGCCACAACGCTTCCTGCAGGCTGGCGCGGGCGGCGACGAAGCGGCAATCCAGGCCCAGATCGATGCCCGCGCGGCGGCCAAGAAGGCCCGGGACTTTGCCGAGGCCGACCGCATCCGCAATCAGCTGCTGGCCCAGGGCATCGTGCTCAAGGACTCGGCCAGCGGAACCACCTGGGAAGCCGCCTCATGATCCCTTTTGCAGCTTTTTTCGGTCCTTCCCAGCGTCAAACGGTCAATGTCTGCACCAAAAATTAAACCGGTCGAGACCAGCACGCCCGCCTACTGGGACGAGGCGCGCAAGCACCTGATCAAGAAGGACCGGGTCATGAAGCGGCTGATCCCGCAGTTTGGCGAGGCCTGCCTGCAGTCCCGCGGAGATCCGTTTTCGACGCTGGCGCGCTCCATCGTGGGGCAGCAGATCTCCGTCAAGGCGGCGCAGACGGTCTGGGACCGGTTCGCCGGATTGCCGCAGGAGATGAAGCCCGGCAACGTGCTCAAGCTCAAGGTCGACGACATGCGTGCGGCAGGACTGAGCGCGCGCAAGGTCGAGTACCTGGTGGACCTGGCACTGCATTTCGACGCTGGCTCCGTGCATGTCGAGTCATGGGCGTCGATGGACGACGAGGCCATCATCGCCGAGTTGATCGCCATCCGCGGCATTGGCCGCTGGACCGCCGAGATGTTCCTGATCTTCCACCTGCTGCGCCCCAACGTGCTGCCGCTCGACGATGTGGGCCTGATCAATGGCATCAGCCGCAACTACTTCTCGGGGGAAGCGGTCAGTCGCAGCGACGCGCGCGAGGTGGCCGCCGCCTGGGCACCGTATCGCACCGTGGCGACTTGGTATATTTGGCGCTCTCTCGATCCCGAACCGGTGGAGTATTAGGCGGTCGTGGTTCTAAAATCCGTCCCCCGTGGCGAACCCGGAGAAACACCCTTGGCCAAAAAGACATTTCTGGATTTCGAGCAGCCGATTGCCGAACTCGAAGGCAAGATTGAAGAATTGCGCTATGTGCAGACCGAATCCGCGGTCGATATTTCCGAAGAGATCGACCAGCTCAGCAAGAAAAGCCAGCAACTCACCCGAGACATCTATTCGGACCTGACGCCATGGCAGATCACCAAGATCGCCCGCCACGCGGAGCGGCCCTACACGCTGGATTACGTCAACGAAATCTTCACGGATTTCGTGGAACTGCACGGCGACCGGCATTTTGCCGATGACCTGAGCATCGTCGGCGGTCTGGCGCGTTTCAACGGCACCGCCTGCATGGTGCTGGGCCAGCAGAAGGGCCGTGACACCCGCGAGCGCGGCTTGCGCAACTTTGGCATGAGCAAGCCCGAGGGTTATCGCAAGGCCTTGCGCCTGATGAAGCTGGCGGAGAAGTTCAAGCTGCCGGTGTTCACCTTCGTGGACACGCCTGGCGCCTACCCCGGCATTGACGCCGAGGAACGCAGCCAGTCGGAGGCGATCGGGCGCAACATCTTCGAGATGGCGCAGCTTGAGGTGCCGATCATCACCTCCATCATTGGCGAGGGCGGCTCTGGCGGCGCACTGGCCATCTCGGTGGGCGATCAGGTGTTGATGCTCCAGTATTCGATTTATTCCGTCATCAGTCCCGAGGGCTGTGCGTCGATTCTCTGGAAAACCTCGGACAAGGCCGAGGAAGCCGCGTCTGCCCTGGGCATCACCGCGCACCGCCTCAAGGCGCTCGGCGTGATCGACAAGATCGTCACCGAACCCGTGGGGGGGGCGCACCGTGACCCCCGGCAGATGGCGGCGTTTCTCAAGCGCGCCCTCAATGACGCGTTCCGGCAGGTCAGCGACCTCAAGGTCAAGGAACTATTGGATAGGCGCTACGAGCGGCTGCAGAGTTATGGGCGCTTCACCGACACCAAGGCGGACAGCAAGTAAACCGGCTCCGGGCACACGCTGTGCCGGGCCCCGACCCCCATGAGCCAGACCTTTGCGCAGGCGCTGGCGGCGTTCAACCCCGGTCTTCCCCTGGCGGTGGCACTCAGCGGCGGCGCCGATTCAACAGCCTTGCTGCTGGCCTGCGCCGGAAAGTGGCCGAGCCAGGTGCGGGCGATTCATGTGCACCACGGACTGCAAGCCGCGGCCGACGGGTTCGAGCGGCATTGCGTGGCGCTTTGCGCGCGTCTGAACGTGCCGCTGGTGGTGCGCCGCGTTGACGCTCGGCACGCCAGCGGGGAAAGTCCGGAAAATGCGGCCCGCATGGCGCGTTACAAGGTTTTTTCCGATGTACCCAGCGTGGAATGGTCAGGGTTAGCTATAAATAATATAGCGCTCGCTCAGCACGCGGACGACCAAGTGGAAACCGTCCTGCTCGCCCTGTCGCGCGGCGCCGGGCTGCCCGGGCTGGCCGCTATGCCGGCTCACTGGCGGCGCAACGGACTGACCTGGCACCGTCCGCTGCTGGCGGTGCCTGGGCTGGCCATCCGGGACTGGCTGCGCGAACGGCGCGAAAGCTGGATTGAAGATCCGAGCAATGGCGACCCGGGCTTCACGCGCAACCGCATCCGGGCGCAACTGTTGCCAGTGCTCGACGCTGCCTTTCCGCAGTTTCGCGACACGTTCTCGCGCAGTGCCGCGCACGCGGCCGAGGCGCAAACGGTTCTGAACGAGGTGGCCGCGCAGGACCTGGCGGGCTTGGGCATGCCGCCCCAGATCGCGCGGTTGCAGGCGCTCTCGCGGGCACGCCAGGCCAACGCGCTGCGCCACTGGCTGCGTTCGGTCCACGCTACCACCCCCAGCGCGGCCCAGCTGGCCGAATTGCTGGACCAGATCGCGAATTGCACCACCCGCGGGCACCGGTTGCACCTGAAGGTCGGCCGAGGCTTCGTGCAGCGGCTGGGCGGCTGCATCGACTGGCGTTCCGCGTGAGCAAGGCCGGCCAAAAACAGTCGGCCACGAGACGCCGGCCTTGCCCCGGTCAGTCCCGCTTCAGGCGGATGGGTACAATCGACAGGCTTTGCCGGACCCGTTCAGGCAGGGCGCGACGGGTCGTCCCGGATGCTCCGCGCGCGGCTTTTCCGCCGCCACTCCACTGTTTTTTCCTGATACACATGGCTTTGATCGTTCATAAATATGGCGGAACGTCGATGGGCTCCACCGAGCGTATCCGCAACGTCGCCAAACGCGTGGCCAAATGGGCGCGCGCCGGCCACCAGATGGTGGTCGTGCCCAGCGCCATGAGTGGCGAGACCAACCGCTTGCTGGGCCTGGCCAAGGAACTGGCGCCGGCCAGGGCCGACAGCGCCTACAACCGCGAACTCGACATGCTGGCGGCCACCGGCGAGCAGGCCTCATCGGCGCTGCTGGCGATTGCCTTGCAGGCCGAGGGCATGGAGTCCGTCAGCTACGCCGGCTGGCAGGTGCCCATCCGCACCAACAGCGCCTACACCAAGGCCCGCATCGAAAGCATTGACGACCAGAAAGTGCGCGGCGACCTGGCCGCTGGCAGGGTCGTCATCGTCACCGGCTTCCAGGGGGTGGACGACGCCGGCCACATCACGACGCTGGGCCGCGGCGGCTCGGACACCTCGGCCGTGGCCGTGGCTGCGGCGATGAAGGCCGATGAATGCCTGATCTACACCGACGTGGACGGCGTCTACACCACCGACCCCCGCGTGGTGCCCGAGGCGCGCCGCCTGCAGACCGTGAGCTTCGAGGAAATGCTGGAAATGGCGTCCCTCGGCTCCAAGGTGCTGCAAATCCGCTCGGTCGAGTTCGCCGGCAAGTACAAGGTGCCGATGCGCGTGCTCTCCAGCTTTACCCCGTGGGACATTGACATCAACGTCGAAGCCAAATCCGGCACGCTGATCACTTTTGAGGAAGACGAAAAAATGGAACAAGCCGTCGTATCCGGCATCGCTTTCAACCGCGACGAGGCCAAGATCTCCGTGCTCGGCGTGCCCGACAAGCCCGGCATCGCCTACCAGATCCTGGGTGCGGTGGCCGACGCCAATATCGAGGTGGACGTGATCATCCAGAACGTCAGCAAGGACGGCAAGACCGATTTCAGCTTCACGGTGCACCGCAACGACTACGCCCGAACCATCGACCTGCTCAAGGATAAAGTTCTGCCCGCGCTCGGTGCGCAGGAAGTGACGGGCGACGCCAGGATCTGCAAGGTTTCCATCGTCGGCATCGGCATGCGCAGCCACGTGGGCATCGCCAGCAAGATGTTCCGCTGCCTGTCGGAGGAGGGCATCAACATCCAGATGATCTCCACGTCGGAGATCAAGACCTCGGTGGTGATCGACGAAAAGTACATGGAACTGGCGGTGCGCGCGCTGCACCGGGTCTTCGAACTGGACCAGCCCGCCGCCTGAAAAAGCGGCCTGCTTGAGGCATAATAGAAGGATTGGAAACGTGACCGAGTGGCCGAAGGTGCTCCCCTGCTAAGGGAGTATGGGGTGTAGAGCCTCATCGAGGGTTCGAATCCCTCCGTTTCCGCCAATTAAAACCCTAAGTGATTGATTCACTTGGGGTTTTTCTCTTTCAGGCGCCAAAACCCACCAGGCTACCCACCAAAAATCCAATGCTTGGCGCCCCTGTTTCAGGTTCACGTCTTCAATTCAGGCTTGCTCCCGGGGCTGTCCGAACACGGGCCGTCGGCAGCCGGCTGCCTCACATCCCCTTGTTGGGGTTGATCAGGTATTTGGCCCCCGTGGCGCGCTGGCCATACACCGCAATCACCTCGGGCTTCAGTGCCTCCGCCAGCGATATTTCCTTTGAATAATTGCTGGCAAAGGTGGTTTTGAGTTCGGCTGCCACCCGCTCGCGCAACGCTTGCGCGGCCGCGGGGCCGATCTTTTGCAGGAACGGAAACAGCAGCCATCCGCCAATGCCCCAGGCCATGCCGAAAGTGCGACTGAATTCGGTTGGGCCGGTGTCCAGACCGCCGTAGAGGTAAACCTGCTTGTGGGTCGTCGAGCCGTAGCGGCTGTATTCTTTGGCGGTGCGGTTCAGTGCCGCCTCCATGCACGTCAATATCTGCCCGGCGAGCTTGCCGCCGCCCGTGGCTTCGAAGGCGAGGGTGGCACCCGTTTCCACGAGCGCTTGCGTGAGGTCCGCCATGAACGTGGGCGATGAAGCGTCGCACACATGCTTCGCGCCGAGGGACCTGAGCAGCGCGGCCTGTTCAGGCTTGCGCACGATGTTCACCAGACCGATCTGGTCCTTGAGGCAGATCTTGTTGAGCATCTGTCCGAGATTGGACGCCGCTGCGGTGTGCACCAGCGCCGTGTGACCCTCGCGGTGCATGGTCTCCACCATGCCGAGCGCCGTGAGCGGGTTGACGAAGCAGGACGCGCCTTCCGCAGGCGTGGTGCCTTCAGGCAGCACCAGGCACTGGTCGGCCCTGATGCAGCGGTACTGCGCGTACATGGCCCCGCCCAACATGGCCACCGTCTTGCCAAGCAGCGCCTGCGCTGCGTCCGAGGCTCCTGCTACGACGACCACGCCCGCACCTTCGTTGCCCACCGGCAGGGATTGACCCACCCGGGCCGCCATGCCCTGCATCGCGGGCTCCGGGATGCGGGCCGTGACCCCTGGAGAGACTGCCGTGCCTGACACGTGGGCCGTGCGGAGGTCGGCAGCGCCAAACAGCAGGCCGATGTCGGACGGGTTGATCGGGGTGGCCTCGATCCGCACCACCACTTCGTCGGGCGCGGGGGCCGGAGTTTCGACGCTGACCAGCGAAATTTCCAGTTCGCCGCCGGGCGTGATCAGGGAGCGAAGTTGAAGTCCTTTGAGGGTGGGGGGTGTCATGGATGTCCTTGGTTTGAAATCGAGCTTGGCAAGCGGTCAGGGGGTACCCGGCTCACGAAGCCGCTGCCTTTGGCTTGCGCCATGCGCTCCATTGCCGCACGCCCATCGGGGCCGCCAGAACCAGCCCGACCAGGGTGGCGACCAGGCTCGGCGCCACCATCAGCAGCGCTGCAACCGCGCACAGCCATTGCTCCCAGCGTTTCATTTCGACCAGGAGGTACTTTGACAGCGCGGCTGCCAGCAGCGTGATGCCCAGCACACAGCCGGTGAAGGTGATCACGAAATCCGGCCAGTTGAATCCTTTGGCCACCAGGATCAGCGAAGGCGAGAACACGAAGACGAACGGGACCAGCGCCTTGCCCAGCCCCAGGCGGAAGGCCGTGGTGCCGGTCTTGAAAGGGTCGCTGCCGGCCATACCTGCGGCCGCGTAGGCGGCCAGCGCGACGGGCGGCGTGATGTCCGCCAGCACCCCGTAGTAAAAAACGAAGAAGTGCGCCACCAGGGGCTCCACGCCGAGCTGGACCAGCGTGGGCGCCGCCACCGTCACCATGATGATGTAGTTGGCGGTGGTCGGGATACCGCAGCCCATCAGGATGCAGACCAGGCCGGTCATGATCAACGCACACAACAATGTGAGCGTCTGCGTTGACATGAGGAAGGCCGGGATGACGGTGGACATTCCGCCCGAAAGGGTTTGGGCTGCGCTGGTGATGATGTAGCTGATCTTGAAGCCCACGCCGGTGAGGGTGACCACGCCGATCACGATGCCCACGGTGGCCGCCGCCGCACCCACCGCCAGGGCGTACTTGGCACCCGTCTCAAAGGCTTCGATCAGGGTGCCGTAGTGGATGCGCCCGGATATTCGCGCCAGCTTGATGCACAGCACGGTCAGCACGACGCCGGCAGCGAAAAGGGCCAGTTTCACGCCCTCGTCAAACCCGCCGAAGGCCAGCAACACCAGCAAGCCGTGCAGCACCACCATCAGCAGCCAGTTGACCGCCCGGTTGCCCGAGACCGAGGTTGTGAGGCCGACGATCACCCCTGAGGTGATGCCGACGAAGGCGGCCAGATACGGCGTGCGCCCGCTGACCAGGATCGAGATCAGCAGCACCAGCGGGACCAGCGTGGGCCAGCGCATCCTGAAGCTCTGGCGCAGCCTGGGCATCTCCTGCTCGGTCAGCCCGCGCAGTCCATGGCGCTTGGCCTCGAAGTGCACCTGCATGAACACGCCGAAGAAGTGCATGAAGGCCGGTATTGCTGCAGCAGCGATGATGGTCTGGTAGGGCACGTTCAGGAATTCGATCATCAGGAACGCGGCCGCGCCCAGTACTGGCGGGGTGATCTGCCCGCCGGTCGAGGCGGCGGCCTCGACCGCACCGGCAAACTCACGCTTGTAGCCGACGCGGATCATGGCCGGAATGGTCAGTGAGCCTACGGTGACCGCGTTGGCCACCGAGGAACCCGACAGCATGCCGAACATGGCCGAGCCAAAGACGCTGACCTTGGCCGGCCCGCCCGCATAGCGCCCCGCCACGCTGCTGGCGATATCCAGGAACAGCTGGCCCAGGCCGATGCGTGTGGCCAGCACCCCGAAAAGCACGAAGTGAAAAACGTAGGTGGCCACCACGCCCACGGCCACCCCGTAGATGCCCTGACTGGTGAGGTACTGGTGGTTGATGAACTGGCTCCAGCTGGCCCCCGCATGCTGCAGCAGCCCCGGAAACACGGTGCCAAACAAGGCGTAGCCAGTGAACGCCAGGGCGATGATGGGCAAGGGCCAGCCCATGCTGCGGCGCGTGGCCTCCAGCAGTGTGAAAAAAAGCACGCTGCCCATCAGCACATCCAGCGCTCCGGGATTGCCCACGCGCATGGCCAGGTCTTCGAAGATGTAGGGGATGTACAGCACGCTGGCCGCGCTGACCAGGGCCAGCAGCCAGTCGGTGAGGGGAATGCCGCCGGGCGTCAGCAGGCTGTGGCGGGGTTTTTCAGCCGCGCTGCGCGCGCTGAATCCAAACACCAAAAAGATCAGTCCCAGCACAAACGCGAGGTGCACCCCCCGGTGGGTGGTTTCACGCAGGAGGCCGAAGCCGGCGGTGTAGTAATGAAAGCCGCTCAATACGATCAGCAGCCACTTGATGATCTGCGTGGCGGGCGGCACGTAGGGGCGAAACCGCATTTCGGGGTCGAACTTCTCCTCAAGCTCCAGCAGCGTCTTCGGGTCAGGCAGGGCGGTGGCGTGCGTCATGGTCGGTCCGGGGGGGCATGGAAATGCGTTCGGGCAAAACAAAACGGGCGGATGCATCCGCCCGTTTCCCGTTTAAAAGGGCCTTCAGGCCTATTTCAGGACGCCGGCTTCCTTGTAGAACCGCGCAGCACCGGGATGGTACGGAATGCCAACGCCCTGGGTCGCATTGCCGAGCGTGATCAACTTGCCTTTGGCGTGGCCGGCGGCCAGCGCCTTTTGCACCGGCTCGCTGTAGAGGGCCTTGGTGATCTGGTAAACCGTTTCGGCGTCGGCCTTGTCACTCGTGACCCACTGGGCGCCCACCGCCAGGGTCTTCACGGCGGCAACGCCCTTGTAGGTGTCGGCCGGGATGTTGTCGACCGCAAAGAACGGACTGGCCTGGCGCAGGCCGTCGGCCTGGGGCCCGTCGATGGGCACCAGCTCGATGCCGGAGCCGGCGGACGCCAGTTCGGCGATCGCCCCCGCCGGTGCGCCGCCGGTAAAGAAGAAGGCATCGAGCGCGCCATCCTTCATCTTGTCGCCGGCCTGGTTGGGCTTGATGTATTCGGGTTTGATATCGGATTCCTTCACGCCATAGGCCGCCAGCACCAGGCGTGCGTTCACCAGGGTGCCCGAGCCAGGCTCGTCCAGCGCCACACGTTTGCCCTTCAGGTCAGCCACGCTCTTGATGCCTGAGCCCTTCTTGACCACGATGTGCAGGCTTTCAGGGTAGAGGTTGGCGATCATGCGCAGTCCCGGCATGTTGGGTTTTCCCTCGAAGATGCCGGTGCCTTTCTGGGCCCAGGTGGCGACGTCGGACTGGCTGAACCCCGACTCCAGCGCCCCGCCGGAAATGCCGTTGACGTTGGCCACGGACCCGTTGCTGGCCTGGGCCGTGACGACGATCTTGCCGGGCTGGGATACCGCGTTGGCGATCATGCCGCCGACGGGATAGTAGGTGCCGGATGTGCCGCCAGTGCCGATCCGGAAAAACTGTTGCGCATGGGCCTGGCCGGCGGCCAGCGCCGTGGCGGCAATCAGGGCGGCAGTGAAAAAACGGCGTTTCATGGGATAGCTCCTGCAGGTGGAAAAAATCGGGACCCAACGTGCAGTACAGCACAGTCTGGCGCAAAGCGGCCTAGTGAAAGCCCGAAGCCAGGGCGCCGCTCAGTCGTCGATCGACGCGCTCCAGCGATCGCCCCAGGCGCGACCGATATCGCGACGGTCGCGCTTGGTCGGGCGGCCCTGGGTGATGCCCAGCGCGGGTTCCGGCGCCAGGCGGCGCTGTTCCGCGGCGCGCTCGCGTGCCGTGATGCTTTCCGGCGTTTCCGCATAGAGCAGCTGGGCCACCGGCGCCGGACCGCGGGCGCCCGAGACGCCATGCACCGTGACGGTGCGCTGGACTGGGCCCTGGCGCAGCGTCACGGTATCGCCCGGCTTGACCTCGCGCGAGGGCTTGGCGTCCTGGCCGTTGACCTGCACCCGGCCTTTGCCGATTTCATCCACCGCGATGGAGCGCGTCTTGAAAAAACGGGCGGCCCATAACCATTTGTCGATGCGAATTCTGTCCATTACCCGTGATTGTGGCCCAGCGGGCGCGCCAGGGGCAGCCGCACCGTGGCGTCCAGACCCGATACGCGGCCATGATCGACCCGGTTGTCCAGCGTGATGCTGCCGCCAAGCGCTTCGGCGATTTCATGGCAGATCGCCAGCCCCAGCCCTGAACCCTGACGCAGGTCGCCGGCAGAGAACGGCTGGAACAGGCGCGGCGCCAGCTCGGCGGCAATGCCCGAGCCGCTGTCGCTGACCGTGAGCGCGGTGGTCCGGGTGTCGCTGACGACGCGCACCGAAAGCCCCGCGCCGGCCGGGGTGTGCTTGATGGCGTTGTGCAACAGGTTGCGCGTGAGCTCCTGCAGCATCCATTCGTGCGCCCGCACCGGCGCGGGCGCGGTTTCGATCGCGAAGTCGATGTCCTTGCCCGCAATGAGCGGCGACAGGTCCAGCGCCACCGCGCGCACCGCGTCGCCGAGATCCAGGACCGCGTCGCCGGATTGCTGGCGCAGCTGCTCGACCTTGGCCAGCGCCAGCATCTGGTTGGCCAGCAGTGTGGCGCGGTCGACCGTGTCATTGATCTCGGCCAGCGCCTGCGGGGGCTCCGCATCGCCCCGCAGCGCCGACTGCACCTGGGTCTTGAGCACCGCCAGGGGCGTGCGCAACTGATGCGAAGCGTCGCGGACAAAGCGTTTCTGGTGTGCCAGCAGGTGCGCCAGACGCATCATCACGGCGTTGGTGGCGTCTACCAGCGGCAGCAGTTCGCGCGGCGCGCCGGCGGCTTCTATCGGCGTCAGGTCACCCACGGGTCGCGCCTGCAATTCGGCGCTGAGCTGGCGCACCGGCCGCGTGGCGCGCTGCACCACCACCACCACCACGAGCGCGATCACCGCCACGAGCACCGCCTGGCGCCACAGCGTGTCGATCAGCAGCTGGCGCGCCAGCGTGTGGCGCAGCTCCAGGGTTTCGGCCACCTGGATCAAGGCCATGGCGCGCCCGTGGGTGCCGGTGACCGGCTGGAGCAGCGCGGCGACCCGCACCGCCTCGTTCAGATAGGTGTCGTCGTAAAAATCCACCAGGGCCGCGTAGGCCGGGCGCGGCGGGATCCGGCCGCGCCACACGGGCAGGTCGGCAAAGCCGGAGACCACCTCGCCCGAGGGGCCCGATACCCGGTAGAACATGCGGCTCTGGTTGTCGGCCTCGAAAGCCTCCAGCGCCGAGTAGGGAACCCGCGCGCTCAGCCGGGCGGCTTCATCGTAGCCCTCCACGTCGAGCTGCTCGCTGATCGACTTGGCCGATGCCAGCAAGGTCCGGTCGTAGGCGGTATTGGCCGCGACCAGCGCCTGGCGATAGAGGCTCCAGGTGTTGACGATCACGAGCACGCACACCGGAAGCAGGATGCCCAGCAGGAGGTAGCGCCGCAGCGACAGGGCCTGCTTGGCCGGACGGGTGAAATCCGCGCCTGACGGTGGCGGGGTGCTGGCCGGTTTGTTCACGCCGAGACCTTCAGCAGGTAGCCCAGTCCACGCAGCGTGACCAGTGTGACGCCACTGTGCGCGAGCTTGCGGCGCAGCCGGTAGGCCACCACCTCGATGGCCTCGTACTGCACGTCGGCGGCGCCGGGAAAAACATGGTCGAACAGGCGTTCCTTCGATACGGCGTGCCCCGGCCGCGCCAGCAGGGCCTGCAGCAGGGCCAGTTCGCGCGGGGCCAGGTCCAGTACCTCGTCGCGGCAGTAGATGGCCCCGCTGTGCCGGTCATGGCGCAGGTCGCCCAGGCAAGGCGAGGGCGCCGGGTCGCTGTCCGCCGCGGTGCGTGAGCTGCTGCGCCGCGCCAGCGCCCGCACCCGGGCTTCGAGCTCATCCAGGTCGAACGGTTTGGGCAGGTAGTCGTCGGCGCCAGCGTTCAGGCCGATGATGCGGTCACCCACCGTGCCGCGCGCCGTCAGGATCAGCACCGGTGTCACCCAGCCGCTGGCGCGCGCCTGCTGCAGCACCTGCAAGCCGTCCATGCCCGGCAGCGTCAGGTCCAGCACCACCACGTCGGGATGAAACACCGACCATTTCAGCAGGGCCTGGCGGCCATCGCCGCAGGCCGCCACGTCCATGCCGCGGCGCGACAGGCTGCGCTGCAACGTGGCCTGCATGGCAGGGTTGTCTTCGATCAGGAGCAACTTCATGGAAGCGGACATTAGCACTTTCCCTGATGCGCCGGACAGCCGTTTGACAGCTTGGCACCGCAGAATCGGCCTGTCATTCAACAGACCCCAGGAGATTCCATGCGTCGCGACACCTTCCTCAAATCCATGGCCGCGCTGGCCGCAACCGCCGGCCTGCCGCTGTCTGCGCTGGCTGCCACCAACATCAAGATGATGATCCCCGCCAACCCGGGCGGCGGCTGGGACGCTACCGGCCGCGCGCTGGGCAAGGCGCTGCAGGATGCCAAGGTGGCCGACACCGTGACCTTTGACAACAAGGGCGGCGCCGCCGGCGCGCTGGGCCTGGCCCAGTTTGTCAATGGCAGCAAGGGCGATCCGAACGCCATGATGGTGATGGGGCAGGTGATGCTGGGCGGCATCATCACCGGCAAGCCGCCGGTGTCCCTGAGCGCGGCCACGCCGCTGGCGCGCCTGACCAGCGAATACAACGTGTTCGTGCTGCCCGCCAACTCCCCGTTCAAGTCCATGAAGGACGTGATCGAGCAGCTGAAGAAGGATCCGGGCAGCGTCAAGTGGGGCGGCGGTTCCCGCGGCTCCACCGAGCACATCGCCGCGGCCATGATTGCCCGCGCCGTCGGTGTGGACGCGGCAAAGATCAACTACGTGGCATTCCGGGGCGGCGGCGAGGCCACCGCGGCGATCCTGGGCGGCAACGTGACGATTGGCGGCAGCGGCTACAGCGAGTTTTCCGAGTACATCAAGTCCGGCAAGATGAAGCCGGTGGGCGTGACCTCGGGCGCGCGCCTCAAGGGCGTCGATGTGCCCACCCTCAAGGAGCAGGGCATCGATGTGGAAATCGGCAACTGGCGCGGGGTGTACGGTGCACCCGGCATCACGGCAGCGCAGCGCGCGGCCTTGATTGACATGGTGGCCAAGGCCGTGAAGTCCAAGGCCTGGGCCGAGGCCCTGGAAAAGAACAACTGGACCCCCGCCGTGCTGACCGGCGCCGAGTTCGAGAAGTTCGTCGACGACGACTTCGCGGCCCTGCGCGCCACCATGGTCCGGGCCGGGATGATTTAAGCCTGCCGCCCGGGAAACCGGGTGGTTTTCTATTAATGGGTTCATGGCACCTGCCTGGCGGGCGCCATGAACCTTTTCGGGCCGGCCCATGAAACCACACACCCCAGCCACGCCTGCAAAGTACCTGCAAGTCCTGGTCAGCCTTGGCGTGATCCTGCTGGCCCTGGGTCTGGGGGTGGGTGCGCTCGACATTCCCTCTGCATCGGGTTATGCCGGCGTCGGGCCCAATTTCCTGCCCTGGCTGGTGTCGGTGGCCCTGCTGCTGTGCGGTTGCGTGATGTTCTACAAGGCCCGCCGGGGCGGCTTTCGCAACATGGACGAAAGCACCGGCGAGAAGCCCTACTGGGCTGGTTTTGCCTGGATGTCGGCGGGCCTGCTGGCCAACGCCGCGCTGATCACCACCCTGGGTTTCATCGTCAGTTGCACCCTGTGCTTCGTGCTGGCGGCGCGCGGGCTGCGCAATGCCGAGGGTCGGGCGGGCGAGGGCCTGAAATCCTGGGGCATTGACCTGGTGACCGGCCTGCTGATCGCCGCGCCGGTGTACTGGGCCTTCACGCAATTCCTGGGCATCAACCTGCCCAGCCTGACACAGACCGGGTGGCTCTGATGATGGATATCTGGAATCAGCTGCTGCAGGGCTTTGTCACCGCCGGCACGCCGGTCAACCTGTTGTGGGCTTTTGTCGGTTGTGCGCTGGGCACGGCCGTAGGCGTGCTGCCCGGCATCGGGCCGGCCACGGCGGTGGCCATGCTGCTGCCGATCACCGCCAAGGTCGAGGCGACGGCGTCGATGATCTTTTTTGCCGGCATCTACTACGGCGCCATGTATGGCGGCTCGACCACCTCGATTCTGCTGAACACGCCGGGGGAGACCGCCACCATGGTCACCGCCATGGAAGGCAACAAGATGGCCAAGAGCGGGCGTGCCGGCGCGGCCCTGGCAACGTCGGCTATCGGCTCGTTCGTCGCCGGCACCATCGCCACCGTGCTGGTCACGCTGTTTGCGCCGGTGGTGGCCGAGTTCGCGGTCAAGCTCGGCCCCCCCGAATACTTCATGCTGATGCTGCTGGCGTTCACTACGGTCAGCGCGGTGCTGGGCCAAAGCACGGTGCGTGGCCTGACGGCCCTTTTCGTCGGGCTGGCCGCTGGCCTGGTCGGGCTGGACCAGATTACCGGCCAGGCGCGCTACACCGGCGGCGTGCCCGAACTGCTCGACGGCGTGGAGATCGTGCTGGTGGCGGTGGGCCTGTTTGCCGTGGCCGAAGCGCTGCACGCGGTGCTGTTCGAAGGCAAGGTGGTTGAGTCCGAGAACCGGATGAGCCGGGTAACCATGACCGGCAGCGACTGGCGCCGGTCGATCCCGGCCTGGCTGCGCGGCACCGCCATTGGCGCGCCGTTTGGCTGCATCCCCGCCGGGGGCACCGAGATTCCGACCTTTCTGAGCTATGCCACCGAAAAGAAGCTGGCCAAGGGCGAGCACAAGGCCGAGTTCGGCACGAAGGGTGCGATCGAGGGCGTGGCCGGCCCCGAGGCGGCCAACAACGCCACCGTGACCGCTGCGCTGATCCCGCTGCTGACGCTGGGCATTCCCACGTCCAACACCACCGCCATTCTGCTGGGCGCGTTCCAGAATTACGGCATCCAGCCCGGGCCGCAATTGTTCAGCAGCTCATCGGCCCTGGTGTGGGCGCTGATTGCGTCGCTGTACATCGGCAACGTGATGCTGCTGGTGCTGAACCTGCCGCTGGTGGGCCTGTGGGTCAAGCTGCTCAAGGTGCCCAAGCCCCAGCTGTATGCCGGCATCCTGATCTTCGCGACGGTCGGCGCCTACGGCATGCGCCAGAGCGCGTTCGACCTGTTCCTGTTGTACGGCATCGGCCTGCTGGGGCTGGTGATGCGGCGCTTCAACTTTCCGACGGCGCCGGTGCTGGTCGGCATGATCCTGGGCCCGCTGGCCGAGGCGCAGCTGCGTAATGCGATCTCGATCGGCGAGGGCAGCGCCATGGTGTTCCTGCAGCGCCCGATGTCCCTGGCGCTGCTGGTCGTGGTGTTGTCGATCCTGGTGTTGCCGCGTGCGGTGAAATGGTGGAACACCCGATACGCAGCCGCGTGAACGGGCTGGATTTCGGATTTACAAGCTTTTTTGGCATCTTCCCAGCGTCAATGGGTCATTGTTTGCTACGCTTTCAGGATCAATTGACGCTCGCCTGATCAGCCGGGGAACTGCATGGGCGCGGTAACATCCCGGCATGGATGCCATTGACCCCTTGCCGCTCGTCGTTGCCCAGGATCTCCCGCGCGACGCGCAAAGCATCCTGGAACTCGCCGCGCGCTCGATGTTCGACCTGTTTGCCAACGCGAGCGAGGGCATGCTGCTGGTGGACCGCGAGGCGCGGGTGGTCTGGATCAACGACCAGTACCGCCGCTTCCTGCCGGCGCTGGGCTTCGAGCGCGAGGAAGACTTTGTCGGTCACCCGGTGTCCTCGGTCGTGCAGAACACCCAGATGCACAAGGTGCTGGAGACCGGCAAGCCGATCCTGATCGACCTGCTGATCAACCGGGCCGGCACCTTCGTGGTCAGCCGGATTCCCTTGCTGGATGCGTCGGGCGTGGTGATCGGGGCCCTGGGCATTGTCCTGTTCGACCAGCCCGAGACCAATCTGAAGCCGCTGATCGCCAAGTTCTCGCTGCTGCAACGCGACCTGGACGAGGCCCGCCGCGAGCTGGCGGCGCAACGCAGCCAACCGGCGCCGGGGCAGCGCCAGTCCAAGTACACCTTCGCCAGTTTTGTCGGCACCAGCGCGGCGGCGGTGGAGGTCAAGCGGCACGCGCGCCGCGCCGCGTTGTCGGGCAGCCCGGTGCTGCTGCTGGGGGAAACCGGCACCGGCAAGGAACTGCTGGCCCATGCCATCCACGCTTCATCCAACCGGGTGCGCGGGCCGTTCGTCGGTGTCAATATCGCCGCCGTGCCCGACACCTTGCTGGAGGCCGAATTCTTCGGCGTGGCGCCCGGCGCCTACACCGGCGCCGACCGCAAGGGGCGCGACGGCAAGTTCAAGCTGGCCGATGGCGGCACCTTGTTTCTCGACGAGATCGGCGACATGCCGCAGGGCCTGCAGGCCAAGCTGCTGCGCGCCCTGCAGGAGGGCGAGATCGAGCCGCTGGGCTCCAACCGTCTGGTGCCCTTTGACGCGCGCGTGATCGCCGCCACCTCGCGCGACCTGGCGGCGCTGGTGCGCGACGGCCGGTTTCGCGAGGACTTGTACTACCGCCTGAATGTGCTGCCGATCCGGGTGCCGCCGCTGCGGGAACGGCGCAGCGACATTCCCGCGCTGGTGGAAGTGCTGGGCGAGGACATGGCGCAACGCAGCGGCATCGCGCAGCCCGAGGTGTTGCCGGAGGCGCTGGCGCTGCTGTCCGGGCAGCGCTGGCGCGGCAATATCCGGGAGCTGCGCAATGTGCTGGAGCAGGCCGCGATGTCCAGCGATTCGCAGCGCATCGACGTGCCCCTGCTGGAGCGCATCCTGCGCGACACCGGGCTGGAGCAGATTGCGCCTGCGCTGGCGCCGCCGGTTGAAGCGGGGACGGGCGGCTCGGACCTGTTGAGACCGCTGGCCGAACAAGTGACGGAACTGGAGCACCGCGCCATTCAGGCCGCCTTGAGCGCCACGGGCGGCAACAAGCTTGCCACCGCAAGGCTGCTGGGCATCTCGCGCGCCACTTTGTACGGACGTCTGGAAAACCCTGATCATTAATTGATCATATGTCTGTAAATCAGACATCTTATGTGTCTGAATGTTGGACATATTTTTGGCGGTGAAAATTTTATGCCAATAAAATCAAAGACTTACGATGTGGCACGAAGTATGCATTTCTCGTGACACCCCCTAAGGAGATACTTCATGCACCGTCGAAACCTGATCTCGCTGGCTGTCCTGGCCGCCGCCTTTGCCGCACCGGCCTTCAGCCAGTCCAAGGACATCAAGATTGCCGTCATTGCCAGCAAGACCGGCCCGCTGGAAGCCTATGCCAAGCAGACCATTGTCGGCTTCAACATGGGCCTGGACTATGCCACCGGCGGCACCATGATGGTCGCCGGCAGGAAACTGGTGTTGATCGAGAAGGACGACCAGGGCAAGCCCGACGTGGGCAAGAGCCTGCTGGCCGCTGCCTATGCCGACGACAAGGTCGACATCGCGGTCGGGCCCACCGCTTCCCCGGTGGCGCTGGCCATGCTGCCCGTGGCCGAGGAATACAAGAAGATCCTGCTGGTCGAGCCGGCGGTGGCCGACAGCATCACCGGTGACAAGTGGAACAAGTACATCTTCCGCACCGGCCGCAATTCGAGCCAGGACGCCGCCGCCAATGCCGTCGCGCTGGACCAGCCGGGCAACGTGATCGCCACGCTGGCCAATGACAACGCGTTCGGGCGCGATGGCGTGAAGGCGTCAAAGGACTTCATCAAGAAGGCCAAGATCGTCCATGAGGAATACCTGCCCGTGGGCACCACCGACTTCACGGCCGGCCTGCAACGCATTGTCGACAAACTCAAGGACCAGCCCGGCAAAAAGTACATCTCGGTCGGCTGGTCCGGCGCGCCGGCGCCTTTCGCCAAGATCGCGGACCTGGACCTGAAGAAGCGCTACGGCATCGAACTCGCCACGGGCGGCAACATCCTGCCGGCCATGGTCGCCTACAAGCAGTTCCCGGGCATGGAGGGCGCGCTGTACTATTACTTCGGCATTCCGAAGAACCCGGTCAACGAGGCCATGGTGTCGCGCCATTACCAGCAGTTCAAGGCGCCGCCGGACTTCTTCACCGCCGGGGGCTTTTCCGCCGCCATGGCCGTGGTGACCGCGCTGAAGAAGACCAATGGCGACACCAGCACCAACAAGCTGATCGAGACCATGGAAGGCATGAGCTTTGACACGCCCAAGGGCAAGATGACCTTCCGCAAGGAAGACCATCAGGCGATGCAGAGCATGTACCACTTCAAGATCAAGGTCGACCCGGCTTTCGCCTGGGGCGTGCCGGAACTGGTGCGCGAGATCAAGCCCGAAGAGATGGCCATCCCGATCCGCAACAAGCGCTGACCCGGTTTGGGGTAACTCCGGCGCTCTGGCGCCCGGGGTGTGCCTCGCGGGGCGGCCGCCCCTTTTTTCTGCGTTCAAAGAGGAACTCCCGGACACACGGGGGTCAGACATGGTTTTGTCAAAAAAACTCCAGGAGACACTCAATGACGTTTAAATGGGTTCGCACGCTTGCCGCGCTGGCAGTGTTTTCATCGGGCACGGCCATGGCTGGCGTCAACCTTCCGCAGTACAACGTGGACACCAGCCAGACCACGGTGTCAGGTCTTTCTTCGGGCGGCTTCATGGCCAACCAGCTGGGCATTGCGTATTCGTCCGTGTTCAAGGGCGTCGGCGTGTTCGCCGCCGGCCCGTACATGTGCGCGGGCCTCAGCAACTACACCGGGTGCATGTACAACGCCAGCATCACCAGCACCGCGCTGGTCAACATGCAGAACCGCATAGACACCTGGAGCGGCTCGCAGATCGACAACAAGGCGCACATTGCCGGGCAGAAGGTCTACCTGTTCATTGGGACCAGCGACACCACGGTGGGGCAAAACCCGGTGACCGCCCTCAAGACGCAGTACACCAACAACGGCGTGACCAGCGCCAACCTGGAGCACGTGGTGCGCAGCGGCGCCTCGCACACCTTCCCGACCGACTTCGACAGCACCGGCAA
The DNA here is from genome assembly GCA_011391155.1 of Burkholderiales bacterium. GTDB lineage: Bacteria > Pseudomonadota > Gammaproteobacteria > Burkholderiales > Burkholderiaceae_C > JAABQG01. The sequence continues at coordinate 2,562 of JAABRA010000121.1, read as the reverse complement.
CAACGGCTGCGGCAGCGCCGCCTCGCCCTACATCAGCAACTGCAGCTACGACGGCGCCAAGGCTGTGCTCCAGAAGTTCTATGGCACGCTGAACCCGCGCAACAACGCGCCGGCTGCCGGCAACTACATCGAGTTCAACCAGAGTGAATTCACGACCAACCCCGGCATGGCCGCTACGGGCTGGGCCTATGTGCCGGCCAACTGTGCCAGTGGCAGCCCGTGCAAGCTGCACGTGGCGCTGCATGGCTGCCAGCAAAGCACCGACAAGATCGGCGACAAGTTCGTCAGGAATACCGGCTACAGCCGCTGGGCCGACACCAACAGCATCATCGTGCTGTTCCCGCAGACGAAGATTGACAACACTAGCCGTAGCACCGCCGCCAGCGGCTCGCTGGCCAACGCCAACGCCTGCTGGGACTGGATCGGCTGGTACGGGACGACGTTCGCCCAGAAGGCCGGCCCGCAGATGACGGCGATCAAGGCCATGGTCGACCGCGTTTCCTCGGGTTCGGGCGGCGGCGGTGGCGGTACAACGACGCTGGCCGCCCCTACCGGCGTGGCCACCTCCAACGCAACCACCAGCAGCATGCAGATCAGCTGGAATGCGGTGAGCGGCGCCGACAGCTACAACGTCTACCGCAACAACAACAAGACCAACGCGCTGCCGGTGAGCGCCACCAGTTACACCGATACCGGGCTGGCCGCCGCCACGGCGTACAGCTGGACGGTGCGGGCGGCCGATGCCAACGGGGTTGAGGGCGCGACATCCACTGCTGCGGCCGGCACCACCGCCACCGGCACCGCGCCGCCGCCCGCGACCTGCTACATGTCGAGCAACTACGCCCACACCATGGCCGGGCGCGCCACCCAGTCGGGGGGATACACCTATGCCAAAGGCTCCAGCCAGAACATGGGGCTGTGGAACGTTTTCACCACCAGGACCCTGAAGCTGACCGGTCCCAACTACTACGTGATTGGCACCTGCCCCTGACGGATTTTTGCCACCCAAGGAAACCATGAGCCTGCTAGCGACCCGGGACTTGACCATCCGCTTCGGCGGCCACGTGGCGGTCAACAACGTGACCTGTGCTTTCGAGCCGGGCACCCTGACTGCCATCGTCGGCCCCAATGGTGCGGGCAAGACCACGTACTTCAACCTGATCTCTGGCCAGCTCAAGGCTTCGGCGGGCACGGTCAGCCTGAATGGGCGTGACCTGTCGGGTCTTGGCGTATCGGCGCGCACCCGGGCCGGTCTGGGGCGCGCCTTCCAGCTCACCAATTTGTTCCCCAAACTCACCGTGCTGGAAAACGTGCGTCTGGCGGTGCAGGCCGCCACGGACGGGCCGCACCGGCGGGGATTGAACCTCTGGAGCATCTGGAGCGACCATGCCGCGCTGACCCGGCGCGCCCATGAAATCCTGGAGACCGTGGCCATGGCCGCCAAGCAGAGCACTCTGGTGGCGAACCTGCCGCATGGCGACCAGCGCAAGCTCGAGGTCGCGCTACTGATGGCGCTCGACCCGCAGGTCTACATGTTCGACGAACCCACCGCCGGCATGAGCACGGCCGAGGCGCCGGTCATCCTCGACCTGATCCGCGCGCTCAAAAGCGACAAGCGCAAGACCATCCTGCTGGTGGAACACAAGATGGACGTGGTGCGCGAGCTGGCCGACCGCATCATCGTGCTGCACAACGGCACGCTGGTGGCGGATGGCGAGCCGGCGGAGGTGATCGCCTCGCCCGTGGTGCAGGAAGCGTATTTGGGCGTCGCGCCGCAAAGTGCCGCCGCCGCACTGCAAAAGGAGGCCGCATGAGGCAGCCCTCACCCCAGCCCTCTCCCGCAAGCGGGCGAGGGAGTCAGAGTCCCGTGCCGTGCGCAAAGTGGCGCCACGCCCGCGCTGCAGGAGCAGACAGCATGAGGCAGCCCTCGCCGCATCCTGTTGCCGCAAGCGGGCGGGCGGGCCAAAGTTCCATGCCTTGCTCCCTCTCCCGCTTGCGGGAGAGGGCTGGGGTGAGGGTGTCCGCATGAGCACGAACTTGCTGGAGCTCTCGGGCGTGCACACCCACATCGGCGCGTACCACATCCTGCATGGCGTGGACCTTGCGGTGCCGCGGGGGCAGCTCACCATGCTGCTGGGGCGCAACGGTGCGGGCAAGACCACCACGCTGCGCACCATCATGGGGCTGTGGCCGGCGTCGAAGGGCCGCATCACGTTTGATGGCAAGGACATCACCGCGCAATCGACGCCGCAGATCGCCGGGCTGAACATTGCCTACGTGCCCGAGAACATGGGCATCTTCTCCGACCTCACGGTCAAGGAAAACATGCTGCTGGCCGCGCGCAAGGCCAAACACGCCGCGCAAATGGACAACCAGCGGCTGCAGTGGATCTTCAGGCTGTTTCCCGCCGTGGAGAAGTTCTGGAACCATCCGGCGGGCAAGCTCTCGGGCGGGCAGAAGCAGATGCTGGCCGTGGCGCGCGCCATCGTCGAGCCGCGCGAGCTGCTTATCGTGGACGAGCCCAGCAAGGGGCTGGCGCCGGCCATCATCAACAACATGATC
>JAABRA010000220.1 GCA_011391155.1 Burkholderiales bacterium | reverse complement strand
GGTGAAGGCCTTGGAGCCGGTGATGGCCGGCGCCACGCCGTCGCTGACGCTGGTGGCTACCGTGAAGTTGCCGTTGAAGTTCAGCGCCGGATTGAAGCTGACGCCGGCCAGCAGGGTGTTCACATCGGCCAGCGCTCCCGAGGCGCTCCACACGCCGGTGCCGGCGGTGTAGCTCGAAGTGACTGCGCCCGAGGTGGCTGTGCTCAGGGCGCCCGCTGCAATGTTGGACAGCGCCAGCGTGGCCGTCACGTTCGCGCTGTCCACATCGGTGATGAGGATGTTGGTTAGATTGAGCGCCGTGTCCTCGGTGTACGTTTCCGCGGCTGAGAGGTTGCTGGCCGTGGGCGCGTCGTTGAGCAGCGTGATGCTGACGGTTGTGCTGCCGGAGATGCCCAGCGCGGCACCTGAACCCTGGGCGCCGCTATTGCCGTCACTGAAAACGTAGTTGATGACCGCGCTGGCCGGCGGTGCATCGGAGGAGTTAGAGTAGGCCAGGCTAGAGAGGACTTCGTTGACCCGGGCCTGAGTGGCGTTGCTGTTAAAGGTGATGGTCAGCGTACCCACCGCATTGGTGAAGCTGCCGATGGCGACGCCAGAGAGCAGCGCACTTCCGCTGGTGCCGGCAAGCGTCAGGGCGCCCAGCGCGGAGAAAACGTCCTGCGCATTCGCGCCCCCACTGCGGCTCAGGGTGATGCTGGCGCCGCTGTAATTGCCCAGACCGCTGGCCAGAGCCGCCAAGTCGGCATCAAAGATGGCCACGCTGGCGTCCAGCGCCACGGCGGCCGCGTTCTCGGTGTAGGTCACCGATCCGCCCAGCGTGGGCGTGGCGATGCCGTTGAAGGTCGTGTCTAGGCTGCCGTCGACGTTGTAGCGGACCACCGCGAAGTCATAGTCGTTTCCGTTCCAGCTTTCGCCGCCGACCACGATCTTGCCGTCGGTCTGCACCGACACACTGCGTCCAAAGTCATCCGTGCCACCGGCGATGCCGGTCACCACTTTGCCCGTGCCATTGAAGCTGGTGTCCAGGCTGCCGTTGCCGTTCAGTCGTACAAGGACGAAGTCGTAGTCGTATCCATTCCAGTTGTAGCCGGCCACGACGATCTTGCCGTCGGCTTGCACTGTGACGCTTCTTCCAATGTCATAGGTGTCGATGCCGATGTCCGTGACCAGCAGTCCGTCGCCACTGAAACTGGTATCCAGGGTACCGTTGGCGTTGTAGCGTGCCACGGCAAAGTCGTTCCAACCACCGTTGTCGCTTTCCCCGACCACCACAATCTTTCCATCAGCCTGCACTGTGATGGAGTAAGCGTAGTCGGTCGATCCGTTGCCGAAATCAGTCACTGCCTTGCCGGTACCATCGCCAAAGCTGTAATCCGGGCTCCCGTCAGCGTTGTAGCGCGCAACGGCAAAGTCATCGGAACCGCCGCTGCCGTCGTTGCTGTAACCCGCCACCAGTATCTTGCCATCGCTCTGTACGGTGACGTCATAGCCAATGTCAAACGACTCGTAACCAAAGTCGGTCAAAACCGGTTCAGAATAGTTGAAGCTGTCGTCCAAGCTGCCGTCGGCGTTGAGTCGGACAAGGCTGAAGTCGTTGCTTCCGTAATATGGAGCGCCTTCTAAATAGACGGTGTTGTCGCTATAACCCGCCACCAGGATCTTGCCGTCGCTCTGAATGGCTACGCTATAAGCAAGGTCCTCCGTGCTGCCGCCAATGTCGGTCACCACCTTGCCCGTCCCGCTGCCAAAGCTCGTATCCAGGCTTCCATTGGGGTTGTAACGGACGACGGTGAAGTCGTAGGAGTTGCCAGCGTAGCTGTACCCTGCCACCAGGATCTTGCCATCGGCCTGTACGGTGACACTTTTACCGATATCGGAAGACCCGATGCCAATGTCGGTCACCAGCTTGCCCGTTCCATTGAAACTGGTGTCTAGGGTACCGTTGGCGTTGTAGCGCGCGAGGGCGAAGTCGTCGGAACCGCCACTGCCGCTGTTGCTGTACCCAGCTACCAGGATTTTGCCGTCGGCCTGGACCGTGATGCTATAGGCGGCGTCTTCGGTCCCGCTACCGAAGTCGGTCACCACTTTGCCGGTGCCGACCACCGGCGCAAAGGTCGGGAAGTCGTTCACCGCCGTGACGGTCAAACTGGCCGTGTCACTGGCGGCGCTGAAGGCGCCCGTGCCGGGCGTGGTGACCACGTACTGCCCGGCCGCGCCGCTCGTTGTGTCCCAGGCCCGGAACGTGAGTGCGCTGGACAGCGTGCCGTTCAGGTCGCCGAAGGGCAGCAGGCGGATCAGGTTGGCCGGCCCCAGCAGCAGGCCGAGTGTGTTAGTGCTGCTGTTGAGCAGGGCAGCCTCGATAGTCAACCAGGTGGCGCCACCGTTCAGGCTGTATTGCCAGATGCCCAGGCTGGTATTCACCGCCTCAATGGCAATCGCCTCAATGGCGCCGCCAGGATCGGCATCGGTGATGGATCCGTTCACAACCAGGGCCGCCACCGTCATGCCGGCGGGGTTGGTAACGCCCTCCAGAACGGCGGAAACAACAGGGGTGAAGGAACTGTCGAGAGCTGGAGCAGTCATGATGGCGCCACCTTGAGATTTGAAGAGGTATGGACGACTGGCTGGAATGCTTCCACCAGCCGCCCCGTCTTGCAGAACGGGTTTCGCGACTGGTTTGTCACTCCGGAAGTATTCACAGCTTACCCGGAGTTCTCAGACGGTGCCGAACCCTAAGGGCAAGGCCCCGTGGTTCGCAAAGGCCTCAAGCCCATCAATGATCACCCGAAGTTCCAAGGGGTCGATCGGAAAAATTCGTCACAACCCGGCGCAAGGCCCACATCATGCATCCGTGAATCTATTCACTTTCGCATGGCGCACGTGATGAGGGAGGTCTGCCCACGACCGACACTAGAAGTTCTCGGGAAGATAGCACCCGACCATCACATTTTGAACAGGCGCATCCGTCACTTGTCCTGAGCCATTCTCCACCGAACAGAACAGGTTCACCGGATTTTGCTGCACAGTCACGTTGTAATAGGAACCCGTAACCAGATTTGTCTCGAACACGAAGTTACTCGCGTTGGCCGGCACCGCCAAAGTTTCGGGCGTGGTCTGGCTTCCATTGGATAGGACAAGACCGGCAGAAGTGAGCCCCGAGACTTCACCTCCCAAGGTGTACTGGTTGGGGAAACAACTAACAGCCACAACATTATTGACTGCGGCACCGGTAACGGTTCCCGTCCCATTGGTCACGGTACATGTGCGTCCCTCAGGATTCGCCGTCACTATCACGGAATAAGTGCTGCCGATCGCGAGGGAATTCTTGAACAAGAACGTAGCCGAGCTAGCGGGGGGAATCGACAAGTTTTCGCCAGCGTTGGAGAGCACCAGGCCGCTCGCATTGCCCAGTCCGGAGACGCTACCGCCAAGTACATAGTCGCATGAGATCATGACATTGGTGACGGCAGCCTCCGCCATGACGCCCGCCCCATTGGTCACCACACAGTTCGATCCCGCAGGCTGACTGCGTACAACGACGCTATAGGTGGCGCCTTCCTTGACGGGCGTTGCAAAGGTAAATGTTGTTGCCCCGGCTGAAACGATCAAGGTTTCAGTGCCATTGCCCAGGGAAAGCCCGGCTCGCGAACCCAGGCCACTGATGCTCCCGCCCAAGCTGTAAATGGGATCGACCTTTGTTGCGCCATCCGCGCCTTTGGTGATCTGCAGACTCTCCAGGAGCTTGTCGTAGGGATCCACCAAGACAGCCCTGAAGGGGGTTTTCACCGGGTCGAAGCTGGCCAGATCGAGACCAGCAGCTGTGATCTGCGTGGACAAACCAGTTCTGAGTTGTGCAACTGCGTCCTCCAGCCATGTTGGATGGGCAGCCAGGATCGCCGGAGTAAGTTGTGCTGCGCCAGATAGTCCGGCTCTGACCGCGATATCGGACGCGACCTTGTCTGTCAACCCCGTAAGGTTCATAGTGATGAAGGTGCGAGAGATCACTGGCGAGGTGGATGGTGAATACCAAACCACACCATCCGCACGCGTCACGCTGGCAATCAGTGGCGGGGTCAGGCCATCAATGCGCACACGATAGTAGCCCAGCGCATCGGTCCGGGTCGTAACGCTCTTGCCCACGCTGTCAACGATCTGGACGGGTGCGTTGGGAATAGGAATTCCGTCGCCGGCGCTTCCATCAGCACCTGCTGCCCCGCCGTCGCCCCCCCCAAAACCAACCTCGGGCACCGGGTTGCCAAAGCTGTCGGTCATGAGCGGCAGCGTCTCTGAATCTCCGCCGCAGCCAGACAGGGCCACGCTCAATACCCCAGCCATGATGATCAATAACAGGCGGTGGAAGACGCGCGCCTGGGCAAGCATGTTCTTGAGGTAGGCATTCAGCCTGGTCTGAACTGGTCCAGGAACGCACCTGTTCACGAAAGTGGTTGCAGGTTTGGAGTTTTTCATTTCTTACCTTTCGTGATCTTTCTATTGCCGAAAAACGCTGAAGACCAGATTGTGAATCTAGCACGTAAGAAGTTCGACTGTCCAGAATAAGCTGAGGCAGAAATGGATGAAAACCCTTACCGGGGTTTTCGGGATCTGAGATGCAGAAATGGTGCCCGTCGCAGAAGGTCACTGAAAGTGCCGGCCTGCATGTGTGATCTCTCAGCAGCAACCGGGAATCCATGGTACTCATTGATTGATGGCACTCATAGCAGTCAGCGAAAAATCGCGGCGTCCCGACCACGCAAATATTGTCCGTCGACCCAGGAGGCCTCATCCCCCCACTCAATCCCCCCAGATCGAGTCCAGCAGCACCTGATCCGTCATGATCCCGGTCAGGGTGACCGGGTTGTCGAATGCGAAGTCGATCACATCCCCGGCCCGGTCTTGAGCAGCCGCATCGCCCGTCACTTTTGAGACTAGCGCGTTTATCCCCGCGTCAAAGCCTTCATTCGGATCAATCGCGAGCCGATTGGCGTAGTACATGGCGGCTTCATGTCGGTTGCTCAGCAAGGACCGGTCTTCCTCGCCGCTGGAAGACGAATAAGCCCCCAGGATGACTTCGCCCACGAAGGCCCCGCGGTCGTTGAGGTCGGTTACGCCCAGGCCGTCGAGCCGCCCCGTCCAATAGTCCCAGCCCCCCGCATCGGGCTCGCGTCCGAAGCAGTTGAGATAGACGGTGCGCACGAACTCGCGGTTGCTGGCCGCCGGCGGGAACAGGGCCTGCGCCTCGGTGCTCCAGGCGAAGTCTTTGGAGATGGTGGCGAAGTCACGGCCTTTCTCCAGCAACTGCTCCTGCCAGTACTCCAGACCGGAGACGTCCGGGGCCCGGCCGAAGAAGGCCAGGTAGAGGTCGGTCAGGCGCCCGAGTTGTTCCTGAGCCGCGCCCGAGACCAGTTCGCTCAGGGCAATGGTGGTCTGGAATCTTTCCGGGTCCCCGGCCGAGGGGGGCCTGCCGAACTGGACATATTCAACGCCGTCGAGCACCAGGGTGTATGGCGTACCGGCACCGTAGCTGCCGGTGATGTGGCCGGGAGACGTTTCATTCAGGTCGAACACGTTGGGGAACATGGGCAGGATGATGGTGTCCTGGCCGGCACCAGCATCGACGCTGTCGCTACCCAGGCCGGGGGTGAAGGTGTCGTTGCCAGCCGAGCCCTGGAGTTGGTCGTTGCCAGGCGTTCCGTTCAGGCCGCCAGTGACGCCAATAGTGGTGAAGTTGTAGCTGGTGGTGCCGGCATAGGCGTTGCCGGCCAGGTCTACGATCGAGCCAGCGGCGAATTCAAGCTTGTAGCTGGTGCCGATGGACAGTTCTGCTGTCGGTTTGAGCGTCAGGGTGTTGTCCGAGATCTCCAGGTTAGGACTGGTGGCTGGATTGTAAGTGGCAACGGTTGTGCCTGCCTCGGTCTTGAGCACGATGTCTCCGATGCCGCGCAGGATGGCTTCGCTGAAGGTCACGACGATGTTGCGGCCCACGGCGACGCCTTGGGCAGCGCCGGCGGGAGCGAAGGCCAGCGCCGTGGGTGGCGTGATGTCGCCCCTATCAATGGGCGCGGTCGCGACGGACTCCACCGTATCCGTGGTGCCACCCCCGTCCACGTAGCTCACGCGCAAGGTGATGGCCGCATCCACGTCGGCCAGGGTCAGCTGGTAGATGGCCACCGTGGCGCCGGCGATCGGTTCTTCGCCGCGCAGCCACTGGTAATTGAGTGTGCCCAAGCCATCGGCGTCCGAGAGGCCAGTAGTCACGGCGCTCAATGTCTGGCCCCGGACGGGATCACCGCTGATACTGACGCCGCCGGCCGGTTGATGCGCGTTCAGCACCACGTCGCCATCGGAAAAATGCAGGATGTCAATGCCGGTAAGCGTGTCCACACCTTCCACGCCGCTCACCGTGACGCTGCCACTACCCCGGCTGACCGTGTAGGCGGACTTCAGGCCCGTGTAGACCGCCGTATCGACGCCGGCACCGCCGATCAGCGTGTCATTGCCGCCAGCGCCGTTCAGCGTGTTGGCTGCCGCGTTGCCCGTGAGGACGTTGGCGACGCTGTTGCCAGTGCCGGTGATCGCCCCGGTGGAAAGCAGCAGATTCTCAAAGTTGGCCTTCAGCGTGTAGGCGTCCAGCCGGCTGCGAACCGTGTCCGTGCCCTGGCCGGCATATTCGGTGACCGTGTCGCCGGCGTTGTCCACCACATAGGTGTCGTTGCCCAAGTAGCCCGTCAGGTCGTCGGCACCTGCACCGCCGTCGAGCACGTTGTCGCCGTTGGTCCCGCGGATCAGGTTGTCGAGTGCGTTGCCGGTGCCGTGGGTGTTGGCCACGGAACTGCCGCCGCTGTCGAGGTACAGGCGCTCCACGCCGGTGCCGACCAGCGAAAAGCTGATGCCCAAACAGACCACGCCATCCATTCCGGCATCGTCTTCTTCGATAACGACGTCGCCTGCGTTGTCCACGTAATACTGATCGTCGCCCAGGCCGCCCTGCAGCGTGTCTGCGCCCGCACCGCCGTCGATGAAGTTGGTGCCCGCGTTGCCAATCACCAGGTTATCCAGCGCGTTGCCGGTGGCGCTCAGTCCGGCGATCAGTGTCAGGTTTTCGAAGTTTGACGGCAATGTAAAGCTGAATGACACCTGAACGGTGTCCACACCTTCGCCGGCATCTTCAACGACCCAGCCCAGGCTGCCGGTGATGAGGTAGGTGTCATTGCCAGCACCGCCGTACATACGGGCGTATCCACCATCGTCGCGCAGCGTGTCATCGCCACCCTTGCCCCACAGTTCGTCGTTCATGCCGCCGCCGCTGGCCAGAATGTTGGCGGCACTGTTGCCGGTCAGGGTCTCGTTGCCGGAGTCCGTCCCGGTTGCGTTGAGCGGTGCATCGCCCTGCAGCGTCAACAACTCCACATAGACCGGCAGGGTGTAAGTGATCCAGCTCTTGATAAGGTCGTAGCGATCAGAGGTATTGACCGGCACTTCCACCACCACGTCGCCGGGGTCGTCCACGATGTAGGTGTCAAAACCGGTGTCACCCGTCATGCTGTCAGCGCCCGTGCCGCCATCGAGCACGTCGGAGCTGAATGAGCCGTTGAGCGTATCGATACCTGCGCCACCCACCAGCGTGTCGCCCTGCACCGAGGTCAGCACGTTGTTGCCGTCGTTGCCGGTGATGACGCCAACCAGCGCGTTGCCGCTGGCGTTCACGTGGGCGGTGCCGGTCAGAGTGAGGTTCTCGACACCGGGCGTGGTCGCCAAATCGAAGCTCACGCTGCTGAAAATCCAGTCGGTGCCTGATGCGCCGGTCTCCACCACCACGTCGCCTGGGTTGTCCACCCGATATTGGTCCGCCCCGTTGCCGCCGGTCAGGGTATCAGCGCCGGCGCCGCCGTCCAGCGTGTCATTGAACGCCGAACCGGTGATCCCGTTGGCCAGCGCATTGCCGGTGCCGCGCAGGCCTTGCGAGCCATTGAGCGTCAGGTTTTCGACGTTGGCGTCCAGGGTGTGGTCTATCGTGGCGAACACCGTGTCGAGACCGTCGCCGGGCATTTCAAGCACATCATCACCGGCGTCACCAACGAGGTAGAGGTCGTCTCCGCTGCCCCCGTTGAGCGTATCGGCCCCGGCACCACCATCGAGGGTGTCATTGCCGCCATTGCCGTACAGCAGGTTATCGAGCGCGTTGCCGGAAAGCCAGTTGGCGGCATCATTCCCGCCTGCCGTGATGGCGTTGCCGACCAACGTCAGGTTTTCAATGTCGGCGCCACCCAGCACAAAGCCGCTGACCGAGACCTGCACCGTGTCGTTGCCCCCGGTGTCGATCACCACGTCGAGCGGGCTGTCGACGACGTAGGTGTCGTCGCCCAGACCCCCCTGCAGGGTGTCGTTGCCGACGCCACCGTCGAGCACGTTGGCACCGGCATTGCCTTCGATGAAGTTGGCCTCGGCATTGCCCGTGCCGTTGAGCGCGGCGTTGCCCAGGAGCAGGAGGTTTTCGATACCGGCAGGCAGGGTCAGGGTGATACTGCTCCAGACGCGGTCCAACCCCTCACCCTGCCACTCCATCAGCGTGATACCCGGTATATTGACAAGGTAGAGGTCATTGCCCGTACCACCCTGCAAGGTGTCGGCGCCCCCGGCGCCGTCCAGCGTATCGTCACCGGCCCGGCCGTCGAGCAGGTTGCGCGCGGCGTTGCCAGTGAGCCGGTTGGCCAGTGCATTGCCCGTGCCGTTGGCATCCGACGACCCCATCAGGAACAGGTTTTCAAACTGATCCGCCAAGGTGTAGGTGCCCAGGCTTTTCACCGTGTCAAGGCCCTGGCCGGCGGATTCAACCAGGACGTCCTGAGCGCCCTGCTGCTGCCCGTCCACCCGGTAAATGTCGTCCCCCATGCCACCCGCCAGAGTGTCGACGGCCCCGTCGCCCGAGCCATCCAGGCGGTCATTGCCCGCGCCAGCGGAAATCGAGTCTGCCCCGGCGTAGCCCGTCAGCAGGTCGTCGCCGGGCGATCCGTTGATGACGTCATTGCCGTTCAGCAGGTACTGCGTCAGCCCCACGCTGTTGCCGGCGGCCACGTAGCTATAGGCTGTAGCGGCGCTGGCGTTCAGACCGGTGATCTGGTAATGCATTCCGCCGTTGGCCGAGTCCGAATAGTCGGTGCCATGAAGCGTGCCGCCAATGACCTGACTGGACGTGTTGTAGGTGAAACCCGTGCCATAGTAGTTTTGTGTGACCGATCCCGCGACAATGCGAATCTGTGAAGCACTGGCGATCGTGACCGCGCCATACAAGCCGGTTGTCACTGATGTATTGAAAACGGTCAACGTGGCCAAGATAAGGTCCTTTGCGAATACACAATGTGCGGATGATTGTCCAAGGTGCAAAGACACGGAAGACGTGGCTTGAACCCACATTCGGTCAACGCCACCTCGGCATCGCCTTTTCAAATTGCGCAGAGGCCGGAAGGCGGATACTCAGCCCAAAGCGGCTTGGAAGCCGCCTGTAGAGACAACCGGCTGTGCTGGCAATCAGCGACCGATAGAAATGACCGTCGAATCTCAGCGTGCGTCCGGCAGTTCGATCTTCACTTCCAGCACTTCCAGATTACCTTGGCGCTCAAGATTGACCTTGATGTCGTCGGGATTGATCTTGACGTACTTGCTGATCACGGCGATCAGTTCGCGCTGCAAGTCGGGCAGGTAATCGGGCTCGGCAGCGTTGCGGCCGCTGCGCTCGTGCGCCAGGATGATCTGCAGCCGCTCCTTGGCGACGCTGGCGGTCTTCTTCTTCTCGCCGAGCAGAAAAGTCAGGAAGGACATCACTTACTTTCCCCCGAACAGGCGCTTGAAGAAACCGGGTTTTGCCGCATCGATGAAGCGCAGGGGTTTTTCGTCGCCCAGGAAGCGGTCGATCACGTCCTTGTAGGCCTCGGACACGTCGCTGCCGGCCATGTGCACCGCCGGCACACCCTGGTTGGACGCCTGCAGCACACTCTCGCTCTCGGGAATCACGCCGATCAGCTTGATGCGCAGGATGTCCTGGATGTCTTCGAGCGACAGCATCTGGCCTTCCTGCACACGACTGGGGTTGTAGCGGGTGATCAGCAGGTGTTCCTTGATCGGATCACGGCCCTCGATGGCGCGTTTGGTCTTGCTGCCCAGCATGCCCAGGATGCGGTCGGAGTCGCGCACGCTGGAGACCTCAGGGTTGGTCACGACCAGAGCCTCGTCGGCGAAGTGCATGGCCATCAGCGCGCCAGTCTCGATGCCGGCCGGCGAGTCGCAGACGATGTACTCAAACCCCATGGCTGCCAGGTCGGTCAGCACCTTTTCGACGCCGTCCTGCGTCAGGGCGTCCTTGTCGCGAGTCTGGGAAGCAGCCAGCACGAACAGGTTGTCGCACTGCTTGTCCTTGATGAGGGCCTGGTTCAGGTTGGCCTCGCCCTGGATGACGTTGATGAGGTCGTACACCACGCGGCGCTCGCAGCCCATGATGAGGTCAAGGTTGCGCAGGCCCACGTCAAAGTCGATGACGGCGGTCTTGTGGCCACGCAGGGCCAGGCCGGCGGAAAAGCTGGCGCTGGTGGTGGTCTTGCCGACCCCGCCTTTGCCGGAAGTTACAACGATGATTTTGGTCATGAAAATGAGGGCTTGTTCAGTGAAATGATTCCGGATGCGGGGTTGGCAGGCGGAAAAGGGTCAGGTTTTGAGCGGCTCCATCACCAACCGGTCGCCGTCGGGTCCGGCGATCAGGCGCACCTGCGTGGGCTGGCCCCAGACCTCAGCGGGCAGGGCGTTCTCGGTGGTGCGGTAGATGCCGGCGATGGAAATCAATTCAGGTTCCAGGCTGAGCGCAAAAATGCGGGCGTCGGTGTTGCCGCGCGCGCCGGCAATGGCCTTGCCCCGCAGCGGCGCGTAAACGTGAATATGACCATCGGCAATCACTTCCGCACCGGCATTGACCATGGCCAGCATGACCAGATCACGGCCGCGCGCATACACCTGCTGACCCGAGCGAAGCGGTTTGTCGACCACCAGCGCAGGCAGGTTTGCCGGCGTCGGCGCGGGCTCGGCAACCGCGGGTTCGGGCTCCGTGTCAGGGGCCTGTTCAGCGGCTTGCGGCCCTGACACCAGCCTGGGCTTCACGGCCACCACGTCTGGCGCCGCCACCAGTCCAGCGGCCAGCGCCTTGGCGGCGTGGTCCGGTTTGCCCCCCTTGAAGGCGATCGGCGCCATGTGGAAGCGTCGAAGCAGCTCGACGAGGGCCGCGAAGTCGATGCCTGGCGCATCCGCAGGCAGCGGTGTCAGATCGATCACGAGGGGTTCGTTGTCGAAAAAATCAGGCATGTCGCCGTACTGGCGCGCCAGTTCATCCGCCAGGGCGTCGAGATCCGTGGACTTCAGCCGCAAGGCGACCAGCGGCAGATTGGCGCTCTTGATTTCAAAAGTGGCAGGCGCACTGCCTGCGATGACGACGGACATGGGGGGTGGAATCGCTCGGGAAAGGGGCAAATCTTACCAGCCGGGCGCGGCAGGAAATGCGGTATCCACCGACCGGTTTTGGCGGTGTAAAAAGTTGCTGCTCTACTTGTTCTTTTTTCTCATTACTCAATAGTCGTAGTAGGTAAACAGCAATGACCGGTGTGGAAAAGCCTGTTTTCCTGTTTCATATCATGGACTTGGATCGCGTTGCTGGCTGTGGGCAGCCGGGTTCCCGGGTGTCACGACGTAATGAACAACTTTGGCGTTCAAGTCCAGCCTGTGGATAACTGGCAGCTTGTGCGCGAGTTTTCCACAGGTTTTTATTTCACAGCGAATGGGTCACGAGCCTGAAATCCGGGTCTTCGGGGAAAGCTTTGACTGAGAATCCCAGGCTTTTCATGAGTTTGAGCATGCCGGGGTTGTTCGTCAGCACCAGCCCTTCGATTTCCGCCAGGCCTTTTTCACGGGCCACATCCATGATGCTGAGCATCAGGCGCGAACCCAAGCCCTTGCCGCCGAAGTCATCAGCCACCACCAGCGAGAACTCGCAACTGGCGCTGTCAGGGTTGGTGATGTAACGCGAGACGCCGACGATGCGCTCGGTCTCGACCATCTCGCCGTCGTCACCCGCCTTGCGCTCCTTGTAAACCGCCACCAGGGCCATCTCGCGGTCATAGTCGATCAGCGTGAAACGCGACAGCATCGATGGTGGCAACTCGTGCATCGACGAGACAAAGCGGAAATAACGGCTCTCCGATGACAGGCTACGCACCAGCGTCTGCAACATCTCGGCATCGTCAGGATGAATCGGCCGCACCGTGTACTGCCCGCCGCCGCGCATCGGCCAGACCTGCTCGTGCCGCGCCGGGTAAGGCAGGATGGCCAGGTGGTTGTAATTGCGGGTGCGCCCGCCGTGCGCCTGCTGCGCGTTGTCGATGACGATACGCGCGTCCACCGCCACCGCGCCGGACTCGTCCACGATGATGGGGTTGATGTCCATCTCGCGCAGCTGGGGCAGTTCGCAGACCATTTCCGAGACGCGCAGCAGCACATGTTCCAGCGCGTCCATGTCCACAGCGCTGGCGCCGCGCCATTCACCCAGGGTCTCGCTGACGCGGGCACGGTCAATGAGGCGGCGTGCCAGGAATTGATTTAACGGTGGCAGTTCCATGGCCCGGTCGTTGAGCAGTTCGATCATGGTGCCGCCGGCGCCGAAGGCGATGACTGGACCAAAGGGGTCGTCCGTGACCAGTCCGATGTAGATCTCGCGGCCGCGCCGGTGACGCGCCATGTTCTGGATGGTCACCCCATTGATGCGTGCATTGGGCTGCTGGCGCTTCACGGCCTGCATCATGTCGTTCCAGGTGTCGCGCACGCCTACGGCGTTCATGACGTTGAGCGCAACGCCGTTGACATCGGATTTGTGGCTGATGTCGGGCGAGTCTATTTTCAAGGCCACCGGGAAGCCCAGCTGGGTGGCAATCATCATGGCCTCGTTCGCGCTGCGCGCCAGGATGGTCTTGGTCACCGGGATATGGAAGGCCGACAGCAGCGCCTTGGATTCCATCTCGGTCAGCACGTTGCGGCGCTCGGCCAGCACGCTCTCGATCAGCAGGCGCGCGCCTTCGATGTCGGGTGCGGCGAGCGCTGAAAGCGGCGGCGGCGTCTGCTGCAGCAGCTGCTGGTTCTGATAAAAAGAAGCAATATTGCCAAAGGCGCCTACCGCGGCTTCCGGGGTGCGAAAGGTCGGGATCATCGCGTTGTTCAGGATGGCGCGTGATTCGCCCACCGAAGCGTCACCCATCCAGCACGTCAGCAAAGGCTTGCTCATGCGCGGCTTGAAGTCAGACAGCGCTTGCGCCACAGCGCTGGCGTCACAGCCCGCCTTGGGCGAATGGATGACCAGCACGCCGTCGATCTGGCTTTCCTTGCTGGCCGCCTCGACGGCGGCGCGATAGTGTTCAGGGGCGGCCTCCTCGGACAGATCAATCAGGTCACACAGGGAGGCCAGAGGGGGCAGGACCGGCTTCAACGCGGCCACACCTTCTGGCTGGAGCTGACCGAGCTGGAGGTTGATCTCGCTGATCCAGTCTGCAGCCAGCACACCGGGGCCACCTCCGTTGGTGACGATGGCCAGACGTTTTCCGACCGGCCGGTAGCGCGAGGCCAAGCACTTGGCCGCCGAAAACAGCGCCACAAACGAGCGCACCCGCACAGCACCGGCGCGCCGCAGCGCCGCATCGAATACGTCGTCGCTGCCCACGATGGCGCCGGAATGGGTCTTGGCGGCCTGGTTTCCAGCCTTCTTGCGCCCGGCCTTGAGAACCACGACAGGCTTGGCATTGGCGGCCGCACGCAAGGCACTCATGAAGCGTCTCGCGCTGGAGATGCCTTCGAGATAAACGACGATGCTGTGGGTTTGCGGATCAGACGCGAGAAAATCGAGTACCTGGGCGATGTCGACCGAGGTGTTGGGCCCCAACGAAACGACCGTGGAGAACCCCACGGCGTTCTGGGTGGCCCAGTCCAGGATCGACGAGGTCAGAGCGCCCGACTGCGACACCAGCGCCAACGGACCGGGCGCCGCCAGTTTTCCAGCGACGCTGGCATTGAGTCCGGCGCGGGGCCGCTGAAAACCCAGGCAGTTGGGACCGAGGAGGTACATGCCGTGGCGGCGTGCGACGCGATTGAGTTCAGCAGCTAGCGTGGCGTTAATGCCGCTGGAGATCACCACCGCGGCACGGCACTTGATTCGACCGGCTATCTCAAGCGCCGCCGCGACATCGTCGTGCGGCAGTGCAATGATGGCGAGGTCTGCGCGCGTCTGCGCCAGATCAGCCAGGGTGCCGGTGGTGTGAACGTCCACGAAGGTCAGGATTCCGGAAAACCGTTGGGCCCGCAACGACGTGAGCAACGCCTGGGCCTGGGAGGTCTGGGTATCCGGTTCGTCCCACTTGCCGGCAAAAACGGCAATGGACTCGGGAGAAAAGAGCGGGGTGAGGTAGTGTTTGTCCATGAGACTTTCTTGAGCGCCCGGGCTTCATGGCCGGCAGGGCCCGTGGGGTAAAAAATCAGTCTGCGCCGATCAGCACCTTCACGTGAGCAGCGACGCTGCGCGCCAGCGGGCTCAGCACGTAGCCGCCCTCCAGGCAGGAAATGATGCGGCCATGGCAGTGGCGATTGGCTACCGCCATGAGTTGGCGGGTGACCCATTCGTAGTCGGCCTCGACCAGTCCGAGATTGCCCATGTCGTCTTCCCGGTGGGCGTCGAAACCCGCCGAGACGTAAATCAGTTCTGGCCGGAAGGCATCGAGCGCCGGCAGCCAGTAGTCACGGACGGCTTCCCGGAACTTGTCGCCGCCGGAGCGGCTGGGCAAGCCCACGTTGACCATGTTCAGCCCTTTGACCTCTTCGCCGGAGAACGGATACAGACCCTTCTCGAAGATCGAGCACATGAGCACCCGCTCGTCGCCCTTGAAGATGTCCTCGCTGCCATTTCCGTGATGGACGTCGAAATCGATCAACGCCACACGTTTCAGGCCATGCACGTCGAGCGCGTGACGGATGCCGACAGCCACGTTGTTAAAAAAGCAGAAGCCCATCGCCGCCGCATGTTCAGCATGGTGGCCAGGCGGACGCACGCTGCAAAAGGCAGTGGGAACCTCGCCCGACAGCACCAGATCGGTCGCCTGGATGGCGGCGCCAGCCGCGCGCCGGGCGGCGTTCAGGGTGAACGGGTTCATGCTGGTGTCCGGGTCGACCAGGTGATAACCCGCTTTCGGCGCGGCGGCCATGATTTCACGCACGTAAAGCGCCGAATGCGCGCGGCCAAGCTGTTCTTCAGTGGCCAGTGGCGCCTCGAAAGTATGCATGTAGTCGAGCAGGCCCTTGACCAGCAGGTGGTCGTTGATGGCCCCCAGGCGCTCCGGGCATTCAGGGTGATGGGGTCCCATTTCGTGACGTGCGCAGTCCGGGTGCGTGATGAAAGCAGATAACAAGCGTGTCTCCTGTTGGTCTTATGGGTCAACTGCCTGCATTGTTCTATGGGCAGCCCCGTTCGTTCTTGATATGAAGCAATTCCGCTGTGATTTCGTCAGGGTTTACCCGGTTTCTGACGTGAATCCAGGTCGTGACTTCTGTTTTTGCTTGTTCTTCTATAGGTATTATTTCTAATTAGTCATAGTAGTAAAGGCAACCGGTTTCTGTGGACAAGCCGGCTTTTTCCTTTTCATTCAAGGACTTGCGCACTGTAAGCCCATGTGGGTGAGGGCGTCTTTCCGGTGTACCCGGAAAAGGCATAACTTTGCGGATGGGTGCGCGTCTGTGGATAAGTACCTGCTTGTGCCGGAACTGTCCACAGCTTTGTGCTTTGACGGCCCGAATCATCGCCTTTAGAGTCCGACCCATGAAACTGTTTTACAAGTCGGCGCTGCTGCTCCTGGGTGCTGTGGTGTTCTTTGGCGGTGCCGGCCTGGTGGCGACTTGGGCGCCCGATCGGCCGGTGACTGAACTTGCAGCGCGCTGGGCGCCGCCGCCGTCGAAGTTCATCACCCTGCTCGGCCAGCAGGTGCATGTGCGCGATGAAGGGCCGCGTGACACCGGTGCGCCGGACAGTGCCTTGCCGATTGTTTTGTTGCATGGCACCTCGGCCAGTCTGCACACCTGGGAGGGCTGGGCCCGGGATTTGCGTGGCGGGCGTCGGGTGGTGAGTTTCGATCTGCCCGGCTTCGGGCTGACCGGGCCCAATCCGGAGAACGATTATTCGATTGCCACCTATGTGAAGTTTGTAACGGCCATGGTGAATAGCCTGGGCATCCAGCGGTTTGTTTTGGCGGGCAATTCACTGGGGGGGCAGATTGCCTGGGCCACGGCGGCGGCGTTGCCGGACCGGGTGGCCCGCTTGATCCTGGTGGATGCCAGCGGCTACGGGGTGGATGCGCGGAATGCGCCGCTGGGCTTCATCCTGGCGGGTTTGCCCGTGGCCCGTGATGTGATGGCCTACACCCTGCCGCGCGGGATCGTGGAAGCGTCGGTGCGCAGCGTCTATGGGCAGCCGGAAAAAGTCACGCCAGAACTGGTGGACCTGTATGTTGACATGACGCTACGCGCGGGCAACCGCAAAGCCTTGTCACGGCGGATTGATCAGGGGTACACCGGCGATGTGGCACAGATCAAGGCGCTCAGGATGCCCACGCTGATTCTCTGGGGTGGACGGGACCAGCTCATCCCGCCGGATCATGCCCAGCGCTTTGCCAGCGACATCGTCGGCTCGAAGCTGGTCGTCTTCGACGATCTGGGTCATGTGCCGCACGAAGAAGACCCGGCACGCACGGTCGCGCAGGTCAAGAGGTTTCTTGCCAATTGAGGTTTGTGCCTGGTGCCGTCGCAGGCGAGTCGGGCAGGTGGTGTCTGACGGAAAAGTGCCCGCAGGAGAGGTGCCACGCGGTATGCAGATGGTTTCAAGCGTTCTTTTGGCACTAACCCAGCGTGAAATGGCTAATGTTTGCTATCTATATAGGAGTATACACGACGTTTGGCATCGCGTCCCTCATCGCGAGGGTTGCGAAATTATCTGCAGCGAGGCCTGGATTTTTAGCGCCCGCCGGACAGGGACGCGGCGATCAGGCGCTTGAACGGTGTGAAGCGCTCGCCCACATGCAGCGCCAGGGTGCGCAGCGCACGTGCCGGGGGGGTGTCCCGGGTGTACAACTGAATAATGAGTTGCGTGGCCAGGTACAGCGGCAACGTGGCGCGGCGCTGGGTTCGCTCGAAGCGTGCCAGGCCGGCAGGGGCGGCGATATCAGCACCGCTGGCATGCGCAGCGCGCACGATGCTGGACAGGTTGTCGATACTGAGCAGTCCAAAGTTGAAACCGTGCGCGGTAACCGGGTGCATTCCGACGGCCGCATCGCCCACACAGGCGAAACGCTGCCCGACCAGACGGCGCGGGTACACCGCCACCAGCGGGTAGGCGTGGCGCGTGCTCGCCAGCGTCATGGCGCCCAGGCGCTGCTCAAACCGGCGCACCATCTCAAGGTTGAAGGCCGGCGGCGCCAGGGTGACCAGGGCGTCGATCTCGTGGCTGGGCAGCGTCAGCACCACGGAGGAGCGGTGCTCGCCGGTGGCCGGATCGTCGTTCATGGGCAGCAGCGCCAGCGTCTGGCCGTAGCCGAACCACTCCCAGGCGGCATGGTCATGTGAGACGTCGTGTGTCATGCAGCACACCAGCATGCTGCGGCCGAAGTCATGCAGGTCGGCGGCGATGCCCATGGCGCGCCGCGTGGTGGAGAAGCGGCTGTCGGCGGCGACCAGCAGTTGTGCCTGCAAGGTGGCGCCGCTGGCCAGCGTGACGTGGGCTGCGTCACGGTCGGTGCGCACACCGGCCACGGCTTCCCCCGTCATGAGGGTGATGTCGCCGTTGTCCCTCTGTGACTGTTGGACCGTTTCGAACGCGGCGCTGCGGATCAGGTGGTTGGACACCAGCCAGCCGAGCTCGCTGTGCTGGCCCAGGTCGTGGCCAATGACCATGGCAAAGGGCGACGGTCCGTTGAGCACGCGCGCATCGCGCAGGGGCGACAGGGCCTGTGGCGCAATGCGTTCCCACAGGCCCAGCGTGCGCATGAGTTGCGCCGAATGCTGGGTCAACGCGATTTCGCGCCCGTCAAAGGACGGGTTTTCCAGTGCCGCCAGCGGCTGCTGTTCGACCACGGCCAAGCGCAGGCCGTTGCCTGACAGCGCACGGGCCAGACACAGGCCAGCCGGGCCGCCGCCCGAGATGATGAGGTCGAAGTCCATGGTGCGCAGGGTAGCGGTCCGCCGGGCGACGCAGTTTGATGCGAGTCAAGCCGCAGTGCAATGCCGATCGTCTATTTCTCCATGTACCACTGGATGATGTATTTGGCGACGAAGCCGACCATGCCGAACGCCAGGCCGAGGAAGATTACAAAAGTGCCGAACTTGCCAGCCTTGGATTCCCAGGCGAGGTGGCCGATGATGAACACCATGTAGAGCATGAAGCCCCCCACGCCGAAGCTCAGGCCGAAGGCGGCGATCTGCTCCTCCGAGAAACCAAACATCAGGCGCTCCCCTCGGGCGGGAGGCGTTCAGGCAGCGATTCGGGGTCGACCAGGTCACGGTAAGCGTGCCAGCTGGCGTGGCCCAGCACCGGCATGACAACGATCAGTCCGATGAGCAGCGTTCCGAGCCCCAGCGAGGTCAGCAGCATGATCAGCGTTGCCCACAGTGCCAGAGGCACGGGGTTTTTCAGCACGCATTGCCAGCTCGCCAGAACGGCCTGAAGCACGTTGACCCGGCGATCCAGCAGCAGGGGCATGGAGATGACGGTGGAGGCAAACAGCGGGGCGGCCATCAACCCGCCGAGCACCAGCCAGATCTCGAAAAGATAGCTGTTGTGCGCCAGTACCACATGGCGCAGGAAATCGGTCGGTCCCAGGATGGGCTGTGGCGCCAGCAGGGTGATCAAGGCGGCGGAGGTCAGCACCCAGCCGGTGCCGGCCAGTGCCAGCAACAGGCCGAAACGCACGAGGCACCAGTAGCCACCGCGCACCACGAAACGCGAATACTGCCAGCGCGTCCAAGTCTTGGTAATGAGTTGCAGGTTGACTGGTTCCCCGCGTTCGAGCGCACGACTCATCGCGTAGAGGCTGGTGGCCAGCACCGGGGCGATGACCAGGAACCCCGAGAAAGCGCCGGCCAGGAGCCAGAAACGGTCGTGCGCCAGTATCAGCAACAAGGCGCCGAACGCTGCCAGTGCCACACCATGCGCGACGCTCAGCCAGCCACAGCGCACCATGTCACGCCCGCCACGGGCCAGCCATTGCAGGGGCTGGGCCAGCGTGATGGCGCGGATGATCGGCAAAGCCACCTCCACGGTGTCATCCGGGGGGGTGTAGGGCGGCAACGCAGGAGGATCGGAGTGGGGCACGGCAAAAGCTAGCTTACCGGCCCCGCCCTGAGCAGGGCTTGATTTGCGTCAAGCCCTGGGCGAATGCAAGGTCTTGGGGCATGGCGCCCCAAGGTTCTATCAATTTCGACCGTAACCCATGCCGGGGCCTTGCCCCATACCTTGACCCATGCCCTGGCCCATACCATGGCCATAACCCATTCCGCCATGGCGTCCGCCGGCGTGCTGGCCCATCCGGCCGTGGTTCATCGATTCAAGGTCAAAGACTTTTTGCTGAGCGGGCGTCAGCACCGCGTAGAACGTCTTGGTGGCGTTCGCACGCTGGGTCATCGCGGCGTCGCGCTGCGCCTTGAGGGCCTGCATCTTGTCGATGCGTTCCGGGGTGGTGAGCTTTTCCATCTCGGCACGGAACTGCACACGGTCCGCGACGAGGCGCGCGGGCGGCTGCATGCCATTGGCGAAAGTGGTCCATGCGCCTTCCTGGGCCGCGGTGATCTGCAGCCGGGTTTTCAGGTTTGCCATTTTCTGGGCATGACGCTCGGTGCGCTGGGCCTGCATCTTGGCGGGGTCGCCCTGGGCCATGCGACCCATCATCGGGCCCTGGCCGCCGGGGCCGGAACCGCCCGCTGGCGGCATCTGGGCCATTGCGCCCAGGCCGAGGGTGGCCAGCAGGCTGGCAATCAGCAGGTGTTTGTGAACTTGTTTCATTGGGAACTCCTTTTTGTGAGAAGAAGCCTGAAGACCGGGATGTGGTTTCAGGTTGAAAACAAGTTTGCGCCAGGCATGTATCGGGCGTATTGCGCCCCGATAAGCGTTTGTAAAGTTGAAGGACGGGCCGGCGCGGCCCGCCTCAGGGAATCAATGGCGGCGCGGCGTGGGCACGAAGGGGGTGCGGCCGGCGATGTGGCGGAAGGTGATACGACCCTTGGTCAGGTCATAAGGCGACAGTTCCAGCGAAACCTTGTCGCCGGCCAGGATGCGGATGTGGTTCTTGCGCATCTTGCCCGCGGTGTAGGCGATCAGTTGATGGCCGTTGTCCAGCGTGACGCGAAAACGCGAGTCGGGCAGCACTTCGTTGACCATGCCGCTCATTTCAATCAGTTCTTCTTTGGCCATGGCCACTTCTCCTGCAAAGTACGAATCGGTCACACCCGGGTGCTGGTTCGGGCTTGGCTGCGGTGCGCCTGTCAGCCGCAACGCGAGCCGATAAGCGCCACCGGGGTGTGCTGTTCACACTGGGCAATCCGGGCTTTGGACTGTGCTGCGCCTGGCATCCAGGCGAGAGAAAAAGAGGACTTCGTCTTGAAGACGCGAAGTGTGAACTAAGCCGCCCATTATAGCCGGCCGGACTGTTTTCTCCAGGCCCGGTGGCGACGGGGGCGCCGCCGCAGCCACAGGCGCAAGCGCCAGATCAGCTTGACGCCCAGATAACCCGCCGGCGCCCCGCCCAATGCCAGCAGGCCCATGCCGAGCACGGTCGGCCATCCCAGTTCAGCCAGCCCTGCCAGGGCGCCGGCACCTGGCAGCACTGGGGAGACCCGGGCCTCCCCCATCACCAGAATGCCCAGCTGGTACGCCAGCCAAAGCCAGAAGCCGAGGGTGAGCGGATTGGTCACCATGGTCATGGCGGCAGCGGCCGGAATATTCGCACGCCACCAGGTGCAGTGCACCGCCGCCACAAGCACCTGGCCGACGGGAATGACGAACGCCCAGAAGGTGCCGACGGCAACCCCTCGCGCCACCGCCTCATGCTGCATCCGCCAGAGTTGGGGGTTGAGCAGCCGGCTGGCGACCGGTGCAAGCCACGGGTGTGTCGCCAGTGCCTCACGGGTGGGCAGGGCGTTGCGTAGCCGGTCCTTCCAAAACGCGGCGGCACCGGTCACCGGGTGGCCGCCTTGCGCGTCATGGCAATCAGCCCGTGCACGACAGCGCCACCGCCCAGGAGTATCAGGAACCCGAAGCCCCATACCAGCCACGCCAGCGGCGAAAGCCAGGCGACCGCCTGCGGCAACGCGGCAAGTGCGGATTCGACCCAGGGCAAAAAGACCTTTACCGCGGACTGGACCGCCAGCAATCCATCAGCTGGCAGCCAGACCTCGATCCACGGGGGAAGCGCCAGGGTTTCGAGCTTTTGCGATGGCTCCGCCAGCGCACCGGCGCCAGACAGCGACCAGACCACGAGGAAGTGCAGCGCCCACACGCCCGCCGACCAGGCGGCGATGACGGCCAGAACCAGAAACCATGAAATTGAAACCAGCATTGCGCCTCCGGGCCTTGTCGTTGGGGAAATCTGATACTGCCGAACCCGGGCACCACAAGAAAGCAGGGAATTGCGTCGGGACATTCCCGCTTTTACGAACCCAATCACACCGCAAA
Source organism: Burkholderiales bacterium (assembly GCA_011391155.1). Classification (GTDB taxonomy): domain Bacteria; phylum Pseudomonadota; class Gammaproteobacteria; order Burkholderiales; family Burkholderiaceae_C; genus JAABQG01. The sequence goes on along the minus strand of JAABRA010000220.1, from coordinate 54,388 downwards.
ACCGCCGTTGATCGTGAGGCAAGGCTGGACTTTCGAGCGCCATGCCGCGCCGCGCCTGCGATGGGGCAGCGTTCGAGCCGCCGAGTCCCCGGCCCGGGGACGTCCAGGATCAGGGCGTCGCCTGCAGCAGACGGTGTACCAGCGGGTGTTTCACCTTCTTTTCGGTGCCGATGGCGAAGAAGTGTTCCATGACACCTTCGCAGGGCCCCAGGCGCTGCACGGCGTAGCGGGCCAGCAGATCGTCATGCACCCATTCAGCCGCTGGAAACACGCCCATGCCACTGGCGCCAAACGTCTTGAGCAAGGCGCTGTCCTCGAACTCTCCCACAATGCGTGGCCGCAAGGCGCGCTGCTCAAGCCAGTGGTCGACGCGGGTGCGCACGGCGGCATGGGCCGTCGGCAGCAGCAGCGGCACCTGCGCCAGGCTGTGCGGAAAGTCCTGGGTCGCGGCTTGCACCATGGCCGCCGTGCCGTACCAGGCGATGGGCGAAGACCCCAGGGCATGGCTGTAAAGCTTGATGTTGGGGTTGGGCGGAGCCGGGCGGTCCGACAGCACCACGTCCAGCCGGTGCAGCGCCAGATCGCCCAGCAAATCGTCCAGCTCGCCCTCATGACACAGCAGCCGCAAATTGGGCTCGGTCATCGCGGGTTGCAGGAGGCGGTGAACCACCAATTTGGGCAAGCCGTCGGAGATGCCGACGGCCAGGCGCACGGCTGGGGTGCTCACGGCATCCCGCACGCGTGCCGGCAGGTCTTCGCCCAGTTGAAAGATATGGTCGGCCTGGTGCATCGCGGCCACGCCTGCATCGGTCAGAACCAGCCCGCGACCGGCGGGCTTCAACAGGGCGTAGCCCAGGGAACGCTCCAGTTCGCGCACCTGTGCGCTCACGGTCTGCACGGCCATGTCCAGTTTGTCCGCCGCCCGCGATATGCCGCCTTCCTTGGCCACCACCCAGAAGTAGTACAGGTGCTTGTAGTTGAACGCGGTGCTCATCGGAGGTGCTAACAGGCAGGTTTTTTAAGATGGTTCGTGCGAAATTATCTGCTTTTTAAAGATTTGCCGGATCCCTATCGTTGAGCCTGCTTCAACCCACCCAGGAAAAGACCATGCATATCATTTTTGAATCCCGCGTTGCCGACGGCACCCGGTTGCGCGATCTGTCCGTGGCGCGTGTGCGCTTCGCGCTGCGCCGCCTGAGCGCCCTGGTGCCGCGCGCCAGGGTGCAGTTCTCGGACGTCAATGGTCCGCGCGGCGGGGTGGACAAGCGCTGCCAGGTGGAGTTGAAGACGGTCAGCGCGGGCACGCTGGTGATCGCATCGCTGGCGCGGGACTGGCGTACTGCGCTGGACCGCTCGCTCAACCGGGCCACCCGGGTTCTGACGCGCAGCCTACAACGCAGCCAGAAACCCGTGCGCGGGCGCACTGCCAGGCGGGCCCTCGACAGCGGGCCCGTCGAAAGTCAGGCGGTCAGTTAGTCAGTTAATCCCTTGCCCCGCAGGTTCAGCCTTTTTGATGTCCAGGAGGCCGGATCAGGACAGGATCGGCTTTGTGCACCATCCATCGTTCCACCGTCCATGGCTGGCGACCCGTCAACGATGCGGTCATGGGGGTGCTGTCAAGCAGCCGGCTGCGCTACGACCCGGCCGGACGGGCCGGTCCCTTCGGGCTATGCCTGCGGCGCATCGGGTGCTACTGAGCGCCGCCGCAATCCCTTCATACGAGCCTGCCGGCCTGGAAGTCCTCGACCGCCTGCATCAGTTGCTCGCGCGTATTCATCACGAAGGGTCCGTACTGGGCGATCGGCTCGCCCAGCGGCTGACCGGCAATCAGCAAAGCCCGGGCAGGGACGCTCCCCGCGGCGCGCAGCAGCACGCCGTCGCCCTCGTTGGCCAGGATGGCCATCCGGTGCAGCGGCACGGGCATGGCTCCACCGTTCGCATCGACGACCTCCACCGCGCCGCGGTACACATAGATAAAGGCGTTGCGTGAAGCCGGCAGGGGCTGGCTGAAGGCCGCCGGGGCCGCAGCGGCAGCGGGGAAATGCAGGTCGAGGTAGAGCGGGTCGGTCGGGTAAGCGCTGGCCGGGCGATGCATGGCGCCCGGGACCGGGCCGCCGGCGCCCCGGCTCTCCCCGGCAATGACGCGCACGGTCACGCCGTCCGGCGTCACGAATTCCGGAATCTCGGCGCTCTGGATGTCGCGGTACCAGGGCGGGCACAACTTGTCTTTGCCCGGCAGGTTCAGCCAGAGCTGGAAGCCCTCCATCACGCCTGCTTCCTGCTCGGGCATTTCGCTGTGGATCAGGCCGCGCCCGGCGGTCATCCACTGCACGCCGCCGTTCTGCAGCAGGCCTTCGTGGCCGGCGCTGTCCTTGTGGCGCATGCGCCCGGCGATCATGTAGGTGACGGTCTCGAAGCCGCGGTGCGGGTGATCGGGGAAACCGGCACCGTAGTCGTCGGGGTCGTCGCTGGCGAAGTTGTCCAGCATCAGGAAGGGGTCAAGCCGCTGTTGCAGGTCGTGCGTGAGTACCCGCGTGAGCTTGACGCCCGCGCCGTCGGAGGTGGGCTGGCCGGTGATGATCCGCTCGACGCGGCGGGGTTGTTGCACAGGGCTGAAGGCTGCAGGCGTGTTCATGCCTGAATTACACCGCAGCGCGGCAGTCCCTGCAGGCTCTGGGTTTTGGCCGGCGATCAGGCCTGCTGCGCGCAGCTTCGTTTTCAGGCGTGACCGGCGGGTGGCGACGCGCCCGCCAGGTCGTCCAGGATCGGGCAGTCGGGCCGGTCGTCGCCGTGACAATGCCGCAGCAGGTTCTGCAGCGCGCGCTGCATGGCCTGCATGGCGTCAATGCGCGCGGCCAGATCGTCCAGGTGCATTTGCGCGATGGTCTTGACGCTGGCGCTGGCCCTGCGGCGGTTGTGCCACAGGTTCACCAGTTCGGCGATCTCGGCCATCGAGAATCCCAGGTCGCGCGAACGCTTGATAAAGCGCAGGGTGTGCACATCGCTCTCGGCGTACTGGCGGTAGCCGTTGTCGGTGCGGATCACCTGGCCGAGCAGGCCGAGCGATTCGTAGTGCCGCAGCATCCTGGCGGAAACGCCGGACAGCGCGGCCGCCTGGCCGATATTGACGGGGAAGGGCGTCCGCCCGGCGGTGGCGACGGGCTCAGGCGGCGACGGCATAGCCCTCTTCAACGATGGCCTGGGCCAGCGATTCGCGCGGCTGGCTGGATGCCACCTGGACGAGGTTCTGCGCGCGGTCAATGGTGACTTCAGCCTGCGGGTCCACCTGCCTGAGCGCCCGCTTGACCGCCATCTCGCAGTGGCCGCAGGTCATGCCGGTAACGGTGAAGGTCTGGTTCATGGGGATTCCTTATGACGGAGTTAAGGGGAGAGCATAGTCTGAACCGTGCCATGATGGGAATGTCAAGGTGTCGTGTTGGGGCGCCGCAATGGCCTGCAAAGCCTCATCGAGCCAGTTTATGGATCAAATAGGGCTCTACCCAGCGTGAAATGGTCGTAGTAAGCTCTTTAAACAGGAGTTTCAGCGCAGGCCTTGACCTTGCCACCGTGGGAAGGACTACGCTTCGCACCATGAACACGCCCGAAACCACCACCTCCTCGCTCGATATCGGCATTGGCGGCATGACCTGCGCCTCCTGTTCGGCACGGGTCGAGCGGGCCCTCAAGAAAGTTCCCGGCGTGCAGGAAGCCACGGTCAACCTGGCGACCGAGTCCGCGCGCATCACGTTCGCACCGGGCGAGCAGATGGAGGCGCGCCTGCGCCGGGCGGTGCGCGATGCCGGCTATGAGCCGCGCACGCCCGCGCAGATGGACGCGGTGGAAGACGCTTCGCCCTGGGCGGGGTTTGCCCCGGTGGCCATCGGCCTGCTGCTGTCGGCGCCGCTGGTGCTGCCGATGCTCGGGGATCTGTTCGGGCAGCACTGGATGCTGCCGGCTTGGGTGCAGTTCATGCTGGCTACGCCGGTGCAATTCATCCTGGGCGCCCGCTTTTACAAGGCGGGCTGGCACGCGCTGCTGGCGCTGACCGGCAACATGGACCTGCTGGTGGCGATTGGCACCACGGCGGGCTGGGCGCTGTCGATGTGGCTCTGGCTGACGGCGGCGCCCGGCACCATGCCGCACCTGTACTTCGAGGGATCGGCGGTGGTGGTGACGCTGGTGCTGCTGGGCAAGTTTCTGGAGGCCCGCGCCAAGCGCCAGACCACCACGGCGATCCGCGCGCTGCACGCGCTGCGGCCGGACGTGGCGCACCTGATCGGACTTGATGGCGAGGTCGATGTGCCCGTCGCGGAGGTGCTGGTCGGCGACCGGATTGTGGTCAAGCCGGGTGAACGATTCCCGGTGGACGGCACCCTGCTGGAGGGCCAGACGCAGGTGGACGAGTCGATGCTGACCGGCGAGCCACTGCCGGTGCTGCGCGAGCCGGGCGACAAGCTGACGGGCGGCTCGATCAACGGCGAGGGCCGGGTGGTGCTGCAGGTGACGGCGGTGGGCAGCGAGACCGTGCTCTCAACCATCATCCGGCTGGTGGAGGACGCGCAGGCTGCCAAGGCGCCGATCCAGCGACTGGTGGACCAGGTGGCGGCGGTGTTCGTGCCGGGGGTGCTGGTGGTGGCACTGGCCACGTTGTTGACGTGGCTGTGGTGGGCCGGCGCGCCGTTCGAGACGGCGGTGATCCACGCCGTGGCGGTGCTGGTGATTGCCTGTCCGTGCGCCTTGGGGCTGGCCACGCCAGCTGCGATCATGGCCGGCACCGGGGTGGCGGCGAAACACGGCATCCTGATCAAGGACGCACAGGCGCTGGAGCTGGCGCACAAGGTGGATATCGTGGCCTTCGACAAGACCGGCACCCTGACGCTGGGCCGGCCGACCTTGACGGCGCTGGTGGCGGTGGACGGCGTGGACGAGGCCACGCTGCTGAAGGCCGCTGCCAGCCTGCAAAGCGGCAGCGAACACCCGCTGGCGCGTGCCGTGGTGATCGCGGCCAAAGACAAGGGGCTGGTGTTTGACGCGCCTGACAACGTGCGCGCCGTGCCCGGACGCGGCAGCGAAGGCGAGGTCGGCGGGCGCAGTTATCTGATTGGCAGCCTGCGCTGGATGGAAGAGCTCGGCGTGGCGCTGGGCCCGCTGGCTGCGCGTGCGACGGCGTTGCAGCAGCAGGGGGCCACGGTGTCGGTCATGGCCGAGCGCACCACGGCCGGGCTGAGCGCCGCCGGGCCGTCCCAAGGCGCGAACGCCCTCCTGGGGGGCAGCGAGGACACGCAGTGCCCAGCGTGGGGGCCCTATGTGTTGCGCGCCTTGATGGCCTTCGGTGACGAACCCAAGCCCGGCGCCCAGGCCGCGTTGGCGGTGCTGCGGGCGCGCGGCATCAAGCCGGTGATGATTTCCGGCGACAACCGGGGCGCGGCCGAGGCCATGGCGCGCCGGTTGGGCCTGCGGCCCGAGGACGGCGAGGTGATGGCCGAGGTGCTGCCCGGCGACAAGGCGGCGTTGGTGGCGAAGCTCAAGCTGGAAGGGCCGCGAACCACGCGCAGCGGGGAGCGTGGGGGCGCACATCCCTCTACCGTTGCCATGGTCGGCGACGGCGTGAACGATGCCCCGGCCCTGGCGGCGGCCGACGTGGGGCTGGCCATGGGCAATGGCACCGACGTGGCGATGCATGCGGCCGGCATCACGCTGATGCGTGGCGACGTGGGGCTGGTGGCGGCGGCGCTCGACATTTCCGGCCGCACCGTGGCCAAGATCCGGCAGAACCTGTTCTGGGCCTTTGCCTACAACGTGGCCGGTATTCCGCTGGCGGCGCTGGGCTACCTGAATCCGGTGGTGGCGGGCGCCGCGATGGCCATGAGTTCGGTCAGCGTGATGGCCAATGCCTTGCTGCTCAAGCGCTGGCGGCCCCCCGAGGCTTGAGCGCCGTCGATGCAAATCTTGACTTGAATCATGGTTTGCAATCGTCCGCTCTGGCATGCTTGCAACCAGGTATGCGCAACCATCACGATCAGGAGACCGCCATGAAACACACCAGCTTGCAAATCATCCGCGACGAACATGCGTCCTTGGCCGCCATGTTGCAGTCGATGCGCATGATGGTGGAGCGGGGCCCAGCCGACAAACCCGAGAATTTCTTTGATGTCATGCGCGCGATGCTGTTCTACATCGACGAATTTCCGGAGCGTCTGCACCACCCCAAAGAGTCGAATTTGCTGTTTCCGCGCGTCGCCAAGCGTTCGCCGCATGTCATGGGCACGGTGGACCGGCTGGAGCGCGACCACATGCACAGCGAAAAGTCGGTGCGCGACGTGCAGCACCTGCTGTTGTCCTGGGAATTGCTGGGCGAGTCGCGGCGCCAGACCTTCACCGATGCCTTCAAGCAGTACGTGGACGCGTACCTGGAGCACATGCGCCTGGAAGAAGACGTGATCCTGCCCGAGGCCGAGAAGGTGCTCAGCGAGGCGGACTGGAAGGAGCTCGACGCCGCTTTCGAGAAAAACTGCGACCCGCTGACAGGCAAATATCCCCCGGATCCCGCCTACGACCGCCTGTTCACCCGCATCGTGATGCGGGCGCCCGCACCCATCGGGTTGGGCGAATAGCGCTTGCGGGGCGGCTCAGTCCGCCAGGCAGGGGTAGTCGGTGTAGCCTTTTTCCCCGCCGCCATAGAAGGTCGCGCGGTCCGGGGTATTGAACGGGCCGCCGCGGCGCAGGCGCAGGGGCAGGTCGGGGTTGGCGATGAAGGGCCGGCCAAAGGCGACCAGGTCGGCGCCGTCCTTCAGGGCTTGCTCAGCCAGGGTCAGGTCGTAGCCGTTGTTGACCATCCAGGCGCCGGTGCCGCCGGCGTCGCGCCAGGCCTGGCGCAGGGCGGCGTAGTCAAACGGCCGGTCCGCCAGGTCGCGCGCGCCGCCCGTGGCGCCCTCGATCACGTGGATATAAGCCAGATTCAGCGGCGCCAGATGCCGCGCCACGTACTCGAACAGCGGTTGCGGATGGGCATCGACCACGTCGTTGGCTGGCGTGACCGGTGACAGGCGGATGCCGGTGCGCTCACCCCCAATGGTATCGGCCACGGCGGCGGCCACTTCGAGCAGCAGCCGCGCGCGGTTTTTGATGCTGCCGCCGTAGTCATCGGTGCGGTGGTTGGAGCCGGTTTTCAGGAACTGGTCGATCAGGTAGCCGTTGGCGGCATGGATTTCTACCCCATCGAAGCCCGCCGCAATGGCATTGCGTGCCGCGTGCCGGTAGTCCTGCACGATGCCGGGCAGCTCGCCGACGTCGAGCGCGCGCGGCTCCGAGGTGTCGGTGAAAGTCGGCACGCCGTCGTGGATCAGCACGGTCTTGGTCTTGGCCCGAATGGCGGAAGGCGCCACCGGAGGCAGGTTGTGCGGCTGCAGCGAGACATGGGAGACCCGGCCCACATGCCAGAGCTGCACCACGATTTTCCCGTCTGCCTCGTGGACCGCCCGGGTTATGCGCTTCCAGCCGTCGAGCTGTTCGGTGCCATAGAGCCCAGGCACGTCGGCATAGCCCTGGGCCTGCGGGCTGATGGCCGTGGCCTCGGTGATCAGCAGCCCGGCGTCGGCGCGCTGACGGTAGTAGGTGGCCATCAGCGGCGTGGGAATGGCGTCGGGCGCGCGGTTGCGCGTGAGCGGCGCCATGACGATGCGGTTGGCCAGCGAGAGGGCACCAGCCTGGAAGGGGGAGAACAAGGGGGACATGACGGAACCCTGATTTCGTGTCTGGGGAAAGCCCAAGCGTACACAGGTTTCGGGGCGGTCACGCAAAATGCCTTTGACATGCCTCATCCAACGCCCACTTCCGGTGATCGGGAGCCTCCTGCACCCATGGCGCTGGTATGGACCGCGCTGGCCCTATCGCTCGGCGCGGCGGTGTCGCTGGGGATCACCCGCTTTGCCTACGGCTTGCTGCTGCCCCCGATGCGTGCGGATCTGGGCTGGAGCTACACGTTGGCCGGCGCCATGAACACGGTGAATGCCCTGGGGTATCTGTGTGGTGCGCTGGTCACGCCGCGCCTGCTGCGCGGCGTCGGGCCGGGACCCCTGCTGCTGTGGGGCGCGCTGCTCGCCAGTGTGTTCATGGGCCTGGGCGGCTTCTCCTCCCAGGCTGCGCCCCTGCTGGTGCAGCGTGGGCTGGCCGGGGTGGCGAGCGCGTGGGTCTTCATCGCGGGCGGGCTGCTGGCGGCGCGGCTGGCGGTGTTGCAGCCGGGGCGCGGCGGCTTGCTGATCGGGCTGTATTACGGGGGAACCGGGCTGGGCATCGTCGTCTCGGCGCTGCTGGTGCCGGCGGCGCTGGCGGCGGCCGGTAATGCGCCGCACGCCTGGGCCTGGGCCTGGTGGGCGTTGAGCGGCGTGTGCCTGGCGGCCACCGTGGTGCTGCGTCGACCTGCCCGGAGTTTTCAAAAACAGGAGCATATAAAGACCCATCCACGCTGGGATGGTGCCCATTTGAATGGGAATTCGGGATTTCAGTGGCGTCGGCTCGGCTTTGCGCTGGCCGGGTATTCGCTGTTCGGCGTGGGTTACATCGGCTACATGACCTTCGTGATCGCCCTGTTGCGCGAACAGGGGGCCAGTGGTGGCGCGGTGACGCTGTTTTATGCGCTGCTGGGGCTGGCGGTGATCGCCTCGTCGCGCATCTGGGCGGGCTTGCTGGACCGCGCCCGCGGCGGGCAGGCGCTGGCCATGCTCAATGCGCTGCTGGGCCTGGCGACGATAGCGCCCGCGCTGACCTCGGCCTGGCCCGTGGTGCTGGCCTCGGGCCTGCTGTTTGGCGGTGTGTTCCTGTCGGTGGTGGCCTCGACCACGGCGCTGGTGCGCCACAACCTGCCGCAGGCGTTGTGGCCGGCCGGCATCAGCGCATTCACCGTCGTGTTTGCCGCCGGGCAGATCGTGGGGCCGACCATCGTCGGCTGGATCGCCGACGGACCGGGCGGGCTGGCCCGCGGGCTGGTGTTTTCGGCTTGCGCGTTGTGGCTGGGGGCCATGTTCGCGTCACGCCAGAAGCCGCTCAGCGGCTGATCTGGATCGCGGCTCCGCCGGGCCAGGCCGGGCCCGGTCTTGACTTTCGCGGCAAGCCTGGCGAATGCAGATGTCAGCGAATCACCAGCACCGGCCGGGTGGACAGCGCCACCACCTTGGCCGCGACGCTGCCAAGCACCAGCTTTTCGACGCCGCTGCGCCCGTGCGAGCCGATGACGATGAGGTCGGCCGCTACATCGTCGGCCAGCTGCGCGATGCCGCGCGCGGCCTGCATATTTTCGACCAGTTGCACCTGGAGTTGCACCCCGGCGGCCGCGGCCTGATCGGCCAGCTGGACGAAGACCCGGGTCGACGCGTGCTGCGCCGCCGCCATGTACGACTGCAGCGCTATCGGATTGACTTCGCCGATGCCAAGGTACGGGTAGGGGTCCACCACGTAGGCCGCGGCGACATGCCCGCCGTGGATGCGAGCGAGTTCCAGGGCTTTACGGGCGGCGTGCTCGGCGCTGGCGGAACCGTCGGTGGCGAGGAGGATGTGCTTGAACATGAGGGGATCGCTTTTCCGCAGAGTGCTGGATGCGCCCTATTTTGCGCGCATGGCCAGCGTCGTTCTTGATCCGCATCAAGTCGATGCCGTCCCTGGCGCACGCCGGTTCGCGCTCAGGTCTTGTAGCTTGCGTCCACACGTTCCAGCTTGCGAATCAGCGCGGGCCAGACAAAGGCGCCGCCCAGGCCGCCGGTCTGCACCCGCATGGCCTCGGCCACGCCCTGGACGATCAGCGGGTTGACGGGCGTCAGGCCGTCCATGCCGCCCTGCCCCGCCAGCGCGTCGATCTGGATGCGGCAGGTGTTCTCCAGCGTGAACATGCCCAGGAAGGCATCGGCAATCGTCCGGCCGACGGTCAGCAGGCCGTGGTTGCGCAGCACCATGAAGTTGGCGCTGCCCAGGTCGGCCTGCAGGCGCGGCTTTTCCGCGTCCCGGAAGGCCACGCCTTCGTAGTCGTGGTAGGCCAGCGAGGCCAGCACGAAGGTGCTTTGCTGGCTGATGGGCAGGATGCCGTGCTTCTGGGCGCTGACGCCCACGCCGGCGCGGGTGTGGGTGTGCAGCACGCAGCCGGCCTCGGGCCGGGCCTCGTGCACCGCGCTGTGGATCACGAAGCCGGCCGGGTTCACCGGGAAGGGCGTGTCGTGCAGCTTGTTGCAGGCCATGTCGACCTTGACCAGGCTCGACGCGGTGATCTCGTCGAACATCAGGCCGTAGGGGTTGATCAGGAAATGGTGGTCATCGCCGGACACCGATTCCGGCAGCTTGGCGCTGATGTGGGTGAAGACCAGGTCGCTCCAGCCGTACAGCGCCACCAGGCGGTAGCAGGCGGCAAGATCGCAGCGCAGCGCCCATTCTTCGGGGCTGACGATGTCTTTGAGGCAGGGGATGTGCATGCAGACTCCGGAAAAAGTGAGTTATGACACCTGGTTTTCAAGACGCTGGCAGTCGCGTCTGGGACGCGGTGCGGTATTCGCTGGGGCTGTAGCCAGTGTGCTCGCGGAATACCCGGCTGAAATGCGACAGATTGTTGAAGCCCCAGGACAGCGCGATGTCGGTGATGGCGCGGTTGTCCTTAGCGCCCTGACGCAGGTCGCGGATGCAGGCGTCGAGCCGCTGGATCAGGATATAGCTGGCCAGGGTATCTTCGTCTCCGGCAAAGGCGTTGTGCAAATGCCGCTTGCTGCAGTTGAGCGCCCGCGCGATGCCGTCGATGGACAGGTGCGGGTCGCGCAGATTGCGCGCCACAAAGGCGCGGATGCGATCCTTCAGGGCCTCGCGCTGGGTCACGGCCGTAGCCTGTCCGGCCAGCTCCAGCAGCGACAGGCGCACGAGTTGCATGATGAGTTCGCCGGCGCCACGCGCGGCGTCGTCGCTCATGTTGGGCAGTTCCTGCCAGGTGCTGCGCATGGTGTCCAGCGCCACGCGTGAGATGCCCTGCGCGGTGCCGACCTGGCGCGCCATCAGGTCATCGAGCCGCACGCCACGCTCGGCCATCTGCTCCTTGGGCAGCATGACGATCAGGTGTGCCACGCGTTCGGGGTTGGCAACGGCGTAGCTGCCGGTGGTGTCGTAGATCACCCAGCTGCCCGAGCGGGCGCTGGCCTGGCGGTTTTGCTGTTCCACGCTGGCGCCGCCCTGCCAGGGCGCGACGATCTTCAGGTAGCCGGTTTCGCTGCCGCGCACCATGTGGGGGGTGCGCAGCACGCGGTGGCGGTTGGCTTCGAGCCGGGTCAGGATCACGTCGCCGGCGCGGGAAGACGCCATGTGGCCGTCGAAGTCGGTGTCGCCGTAGAGGTCGGAGTCCAGGCCACTGAAATGCTGGTACACCCACTCGCGCCACTGTGGCGCGCGGTCGCGCGGCGCGAGGTCGTCAGTGCTCAGGACCGTGGACGCGGTCATGTGGGGCTCCGTGGGGTGGGGGACTGTGGGCGGATTATGGGCTTGACGCGACGGCTTCATGCATCGATTCGTTTAGGGATAACCCGCAGCGCCGTGCATCGGCAGTCAAGCAGACTGTGCACGGGAAACACAGCGCCAGGCGGCTGGGTTGCCTAGTATTGGGTGACCAGGGAATGCCACTGGCGCAACAACAGGAGACACAACATGCTTCACCCGTCACGACGTCAATTGATCAAGGGCGCCGCCGCCACGGTAGGCGCGATGTCCATCGCCCCCGGGCTGCTGGCGCAGGCCGGTCCGGTGCGCGTGGGCTACGCGATGGCCCGCACGGGCCCGTGGACGGGCGGCGCGCAAGTCAGCCAGGAGCCCAATTACCTGTTGTGGGCCGAGCAACAGAACGCCGCGGGCGGCCTGGACGTCAAGGGGGTCAAGCGTCCCATTGAGTTGATCAGTTCTGACGACCGCAGCGATGTGGAAACCTGCGTGCGCTCTTATGAAAAGCTCATGGGCTCGGACAAGGTTGATCTGGTCCTGGCGCCTTGGGGCAGCAACGCCAACTTCGCCGTCGCGCCGCTCGCCAACCGCTTCGGCTATCCGTTCCTGGCGCCCACCGCCCTGTCCAAGCGGCTTGCCGAAATGAAGCTTCCGTACTTCTTCCTGCTGCTGCAGCAGCCCAAGCCGATGTGCGAGGCCCTGGTGGACATGCTCAAGGCCAGCGGCGCGAAGAGCCTGGCCTGCATCTATGTGGACGACCTGTTCGGTCTGGAGAACTACGCCGCCCTGAAAGTGGCGCTACAGGGCAGTGGCATCACCATGGTGGAGGACAAGAGCTACCCTGGCGGCGTGAAGGACCTGTCGCCGGTGCTGCGCTCGATGAAAGACAAGAACCCCGACGCCTTTGTCGGCTTCACGTACCCGCCGGACACCATCCTGGCCAGCAAGCAGGCCAAGGAAGTCGGTTTCAACCCGAAATTCTTCTACGCCTCAGTCGGCACGGCCTTCCAGCTTTACCGGAACGTCATGACGCCCGCCGGCGCCGAGGGGGTTCTGGGCATGGGCTCGTGGAACAGCAAGACCAGCCCGGGCGCCAAGGCCTACTTCGACGCACATACCAAAAAGTTCGCCGGCAAGGAACCGGATCGCTGGGCCAGCGGGGCCACCTGGGCGGGTCTGGAGATCCTGACGTCCGCCGTGGCGAAACACGGCCTGGACCGCAAGGCGATCCGTGACTACGTGGCAGGTACCACGCACAAGACCATCATTGGCGACATCCGGTTCACCGGTAGCGAGAACACTGCCACGCCGGGCACGGTAAGCCAGTGGCAGAACGGCGAGTTCGAGGTGGTCTGGCCGCAGAAAGTGGCGACCGCGAAACTGAACCCGGCCAAGCCGGCCTGGAAGTAAAGAAAACCTAGTCATTGCGGGCTTGAGGTTTCTGTCGTTCCGGCCCTGAGCCGGAAACCATGGTTTGTGTGCCGTGCATGGACCGGGATCATGGATCCCGGCTCAAGGCCGGGATGACATCCGGGACGATAGTGGCGGTCACGCTCGCACTTCACATCATGTCCTTTTCCGCCTGGCTTGAACTCATTGCCTCCGGCCTGATCACCGGCGGAATCTATGCGCTCGTGGCGCTCGGCCTGAACCTGCAATACGGGCTGATGCGCATCCTGAACATCGCGCATGGCGAGTTCCTCATGGTGGGCGCCTACCTGACCTGGATGGTGCAGACCTCGTTCGGGTTGTCGCCGCTGTGGATGGTGCCGGTGTCGTTCGGGCTGCTGATGGCGCTGGGGCTGGTGGTACACCGGCTGTGCTTCAGGCGGCTGACCGCCACCTCGCCCAATCTGGATATCTTCGAGGCGCGCGGCCTGATGGTGTCGTTCGGCCTGATGTTCCTGGTGCAGAACTTTGTCTCGATGGTATGGGGCGGCGATTTGCGCGGCTATGACTTTCTGACCGATCCGGTGAAACTGGGCGAGGCGCAGTTTGCCGGCAACAAGCTGCTGGTTTTCGGCCTTGCGCTGGCCTTCAGCGGCGCCTTGATTGCCGTGCTGCGCATGACGTTGCTGGGCAAGGGCGTGCGTGCCCTGATGCAGTCGCCCGTGGGCGCCCAGCTGGTGGGGATCGATACGAAGCGGCTGCACCCGCTGATGTTCGGCATCGGCCTGGGCCTGTCGGGCGTGGCCGGGTGCCTGCTGTCGATGGCCTACACCATCAGCCCCTCGATGGGCGAGCCCTACACCGTGACGGCGCTGATCGTCATCACGCTGGGTGGCTTCGGCAGCATGAGCGGGGCCCTCGCGGGCGGGTTGTTGCTGGGGGTGATCGAGGCGCTGGGCATGCACTTCACCAATCCCTCGCTCAAGGCGCTGCTGTCTTACTGCGTGTTTATCGGGGTGCTGTTGCTGCGTCCCAGAGGCTTGTTCGCGAAATGAAAGACCGTCCCTTGCTGGTTCGCGACCTGCTGGTGCTGTTCGGCCTTGCGGGCTGGGCGCTGGCCCTGCCGCACTATGGCAGCGAGTTCGTCGTGTCGATGGCCTTGACTTGCCTGATGTACGTGGCGCTGTCATCGAGCTGGGCGCTGTTTTGCGGCAGTTCGCGCTATCTGTCGCTGGCCACTTCGGCCTTCTTCGGCATTGGCGCCTACACCAGTGCGCTGGCGTTGGAGCCGCTGGGCTGGGGCGCGGCCATCGCGCTGGGTGCGGGCATTGCGACGCTGGTGGCGGTAGTGATGGGCGCGGCGGTGCTGCATCTGCGCGGCACCTATTTCGCGGTGTTGACCTTTGGCATGACCGAGCTGATCCGCCACGCCATCAGCTATTTCGAGAAGCAGGTGACCGGCACCGTGGGACGGGTACTGACGGTGGTGCCCGAACGCGACACGATCTACCTCACGGTGCTGGGCCTGGCGGTGCTGGCGGTGGGCGTGTCGATCGGCGTGCGGCGCCATCGCTTCGGTCTGGCCCTGCTGGGCGTTGGTGCGGACGAGCAGCGCGCGCAGACGCTGGGCGTTAACACGCGGCTCGTGAAAATTGCCGGCTTTGCCCTGACGGCGGCGTTTGCCGGCGCGGTGGGCGCGGCCATGTCGGTGCGCTGGACCTACATCGACCCGCACACGGTGTTCAACCCCTTCATCGGTTTCCAGACGGTGTTGATCGCGTTGATTGGTGGCGCAGCCACGCTCTGGGGGCCGTTGATCGCGGCCATCGTGTTCAGCGTGCTGGCCGAGACGCTACGTCTGCAGTTTCCGCAGATCTACATGATGAGCCTCGGCCTGCTGCTGATCCTGGCGGTGTTGTACCTTCCGGGTGGCCTGGCGTCGCTGCGCTGGGGCACCTTCAGGGGTTGGGGGCGAGACCTTCGTGGCAGCTGGCGCCTGCTGCGAGATCGCATCAAAGGGCGGTCGGAGAAGACGCATGTCTGACGAGAAGGAGCTTCTGCTCGACGCCCGCGAGGTCACGGTGCGCTTTGGCGGACTGACCGCCGTAGACGCCGTGAGCGCTCGCTTTTGCGCGGGGGAGCTGGTGGGCATCATTGGTCCCAACGGGGCGGGCAAGACCACGTTCTTCAATGCCATTTCCGGCGTGACGCCCACCACCTCAGGCCAGCTGATCGCCAGCGGCCATGACCTCACGGGCCAGGGGCCGCACCGCTTTGCCGCCAGTGGCCTGGCGCGCACCTTCCAGACGCCGCGCGTGTTCGCCGACATGACGGTGGCCGCCAATATCGATTTCGGCCTGCAGTTCGCGGGCCGGCACCGCGCGGTGCCCTGGCTGCTGCGTGATGAGGCCAGCATCCTCGCGCTGATTGGCCTGTCGGCCCAGGCGGAGCTGCCGGCGGGCGCCACCACGCCCTCGCAGCAGCGGCTGCTGGAGATCGGCATGGCGCTGGCCACCCGACCGCGCCTGCTGCTGCTCGACGAGGTGGCCGCCGGGCTGACCGAGGCTGAAGTCGAAACCATGGCACACCTCATCCGGCGCATGCGCGACGAGCTTGACCTGACGGTGGTGTGGATCGAGCACGCCGTGACAACCTTGCTGCGCCACGTCGAACGCGTGATCGTGCTGCATCAGGGACGCAAGATCGCCGATGGACCACCGGCTGAGGTGGTGCGCAATGCCGAAGTGATCGAGGCCTACCTGGGCGATGAGATGGCGGAACCCGCTGGAGCGCCTGCATGATGTGGTACGAGCCAACGCCCTTTGCGCTGGGTGGCGACCCGCGTGCGAACCTGGCGGTGCGGGGTTTGAGCGCAGGCTATGGCCCGTTTCTCGTGCTGCGCGATCTGGCGATGGAGGTGCGGCCCGGCCTCACGGTCATTCTGGGCCCCAACGGGGCCGGCAAGACGACGCTGCTCAAGGCGCTGGCGGGACTGATTCCACGCCAGGGTGAGGTGCTTCTCAATGGCGAAACGCTGCCCGGCAGAACCCACGAGATCGTCCAGCGCGGTGTGGCACTGGTCGCCGAAGGCCGCCAGCTGTTTGCACAAATGACGGTGACGGAAAACCTGGAGCTTGGCGGCTGGCTGGTACCCAAGGCCGAACGTGCGCAACGGCTCGAACAGGCGTTCGACGATTTCCCGAAGCTGCGTGAGCGAGCGCGCCAACTGGCCGGCACCATGAGCGGGGGCGAGCAGCAGATGGTGGCGGTGGCCCGCGCCATGATGAGCGCGCCGCGCCTGCTGATGCTGGACGAACCGTCGCTGGGCCTGGCGCCCAAGATGGTTGCTGAACTGCTGGGCATGGCCCGGCGCATCGCCGATGCCGGCACGACCGTTCTTATGGTCGAGCAGAACGTGAAAAAGGCGCTGGCCGTGGCGGATCGCGGCTATGTGCTGGAGCGCGGCGCGCTGGTGGCCAGCGGCCCTGCCGCGCTGCTGGCGCGCTCGACCGTGATCCGGGAAGCCTATCTGGGCGCCACGAGCGCCCCTGTCCCTGCTGCTGTAGGCGCATCCGTGCAACCCGTCGCGCGGGCCTGGCCCGCTGCCTGATTTCACCGACCCCAAGGAGAGTTCCATGTCCGATATGTCCATGCTTATCAACGGCCTCAAAGTCACGGCCGAAGCCGGCGCCACCTTCGAGCGCCGCAATCCACTTGACGGCAGTGTCGCCACGCGCGCGCCGGCGGCCTCGCCTGCGGACGCCGTGCTTGCCGTGGAAGCCGCCGCCGAGGCTTTTAAATCCTGGAGCCAGACGGGCCCCGGCGCGCGCCGTGCGCTGCTGCTCAAGGCGGCCGACGCGCTGGAGGCCAAGACCCCACAGTTCATCGAGGCGGTTTCCGCTGAAACCGGTGCCACCGGCATGTGGGCAGGATTCAACGTGATGCTGGCGGCCGGCATGATCCGCGAAGCTGCTTCGCTGACGACCCAGGTGGCGGGCGAGGTAATTCCCTCCGATGTGCCAGGCAGCCTGGCCATGGGCATCCGCCAGCCCGCCGGCGTGGTGCTGGGGATTGCGCCCTGGAACGCGCCGGTCATCCTCGGGGTGCGCGCGATTGCGACGCCGCTGGCGTGCGGCAATACCGTGATTCTCAAGGGCTCGGAGAACTGCCCGCACACGCACCAGCTGATCGTTGAGGCGTTCCAGGACGCCGGCTTCCCGCCTGGCGTGGTGAACTACCTGACCAACGCCCCGGCGGACGCTGGCGCCGTCGTGGAGGCCATGGTGGCGCACCCGGCGGTGCGGCGCGTGAACTTCACCGGCTCCACAAGGGTGGGCAGGATCATTGCCATGACCTGCGCGAAATACCTCAAGCCGGTGGTGCTGGAGCTCGGCGGCAAGGCGCCGATGGTGATCCTGGACGATGCCAACATTGAGGACGCCGTGAACGGCGCGGCCTTTGGCTGCTTCGCCAACAGCGGCCAGATCTGCATGAGCACCGAGCGCATCATCGTGGACCAGAAGATTGCCGACGACTTCGTGAAGAAATTCGCCGCCAAGGCCAGCGCGCTGCCGCTAGGCGACCCCCGCAAGCCCGAGCCGGTGGTGCTGGGTTCGGTCATCGGCATGAGCACCGTGGAGCACTGCAACGCGCTGATCGACGATGCGCTGGCCCAGGGCGCGAAGCTGCTCTGCGGTGGCAAGGTGGACAGCACGCTCATGCCCGCGACCGTGCTGGACCATGTGACGCCAGCCATGCGCATCTACCGGGAAGAGACCTTCGGTCCCGTCAAATGCGTGGTTCGTGTCAATGGGGTGGAAGAGGCCGTGGCCTGCGCCAATGACAACGAATACGGCTTGTCGTCAGCGGTGTTTGGCGGCGATATCGCGCGCGCCTTCAACGTGGCACGGCGCATCGACTCGGGCATCTGCCACGTCAACGGCCCGACCGTGCATGACGAGGCGCAGATGCCTTTTGGCGGCGTCAAAGGCAGTGGAATTGGCCGTTTCGGCGGCAAGGCCGGCATCGCCGAGTTCACCGAGCTGCGCTGGATCACGGTGCAGACCACGCCGCGGCATTACCCGTTCTGACAGGGCGGCGCCCACCCCGCACCCTTGAGCTGCAGGCTCCCCGGGGCTGTGCGGGCCTCGGGTCGGCGTGGGAGCGCGTCTTACGTGTCAGGGGCCGGGCGGGTTTCGATTTCGAGCGTCAATAGCCAGGCCAGTGCCTCGGTGGCACTGGTGCCGCACATCTCGGCCGACGGCTGGAGCTGCCGGCACACGGCGGGGCGTTCGGGCTGGCCAAAGAGGCGGCAGCGGTTGGCATCGTCAAGTTGCACGCAGCGCACCCCAGCCGCTTTGCCGCTGGGCATCCCGGGAATGGGGGAGCTGATGGACGGTGCCGTGCAGCAGGCGCCACAGCCGGGGCGGCAATCGATCACCGGCATTCAGGGAGTCCTAAAAACATAGCTTACAATGACCATTTGACGCTGGGAAGAGGCCAATTTCGTTCATAGATTTGCTGTGGAGGGGCTTGTGACCGGCGTCCAGCCGGTTTACCGGGCCTGCAGTTGCCGGCTGGCCCACAGCGCCTGTTCCACCACGGCGCGCACACTGGCGCGGCTGGCCTCGCTGGTGAGCTGGCCGTCAGCGTCAAACGCCTCGCCGGCCCGCGACAGCGCAAATTGTTTCGGCGTCACCCAGCACTGCAGGTTCAGCAGCAGCGGCGCCAGGTGTTCCAGCGAGCGCAGCCCGCCGAGGGCGCCCGGCGAGGCACTGAGCAGGCCGACCACCTTGCCGGCGAAGGGCAGCGTGCCGCTGGACCACTGGGGGTGCCCCTTGACGGGACTGGAGACCCAGTCGAGGGTGTTCTTCAGCAAGCCGGTATAGCTGCCGTTGTATTCGGGCGAGCAGATGATCCAGGCCGGGTGCGCGTCGAACAGCTCCTTCAGGCGGATCGCGGCGGCCGGCGTGCCGCGGGCCTCCAGGTCGGCGTTGTAGAGCGGCAGCTCGAAGTCTGCCAGTTCGATGGCGGTGACCTCGGCGCCGGCCGTGCGTGCCAGGTCTGCGGCAACGCCGGCGAGTTTGCGGTTCCAGGAGTGGGCCCGGGTGCTGCCGGCGAAGACCAGGAGTTTGTTGGAGGGGTTCATGCCGGCATTGTGCCGCGCTTCGTCTTCGGCCCCGTCGTGCCCTGTTTCCGCCGCGCGGGGAGCGTGGGGGCCAAGTGAGCGCCGCCGGGCCGCCCCCAGGCGCGAAGGCCCCCTCGGGGGGCAGCGACCCACGCGCAGCGGGGGAGCGTGGGGGCCAATTCCTTTTCAGGGGTACAGGCCGCGCAGCTCGCGCGCCTGCAGGATGCGCTTGCAGGCCACGATGAAGGTCGCGGTGCGCAGGCTCACCTGGTTCTCCTGCGCCACCTGCCAGATGGCGGCGAAGGCTTCCTTCATGATCCGCACCAGGCGGGCGTTGATCTCGTCCTCGCTCCAGAAGAAGCTGGAAAAATCCTGCACCCATTCGAAGTAGCTCACGGTCACGCCACCGGCGTTGGCAATCACGTCGGGCACCACCAGCACGTTGCGCTCGTGCAGGATGTCATCGGCCTCGGGGGTGGTGGGGCCGTTGGCGCCTTCGATGACCATGCGCGCGGTGATCCGGCCGGCGTTGGCCGCGGTGATCTGGCTCTCCAGCGCCGCCGGGATCAGGATGTCGCAGGGCACGCTCCAGAAGGCGTCGTCGGCCAGGGTTTCGGCGGCGGCAAAGCCGGCCACGCTGCCGTTGATCCGCACGTGTTCGAGCAGGGCGGGCACGTCCAGGCCGGCGTCGCGGAAAATCGTGCCGCCGTGGTCCTGCACCGCGACGATGCGGGCGCCGGCCTCGGCAAACAGCTTGCCGGCGATGCCGCCGACGTTGCCGAAGCCCTGCACCGCGATGCGCGCGCCCGGGATGTCCAGGCCGATGTGGTGCCCGGCTTCGACGCCGATGGTGAATACGCCGCGCCCCGTGGCCTCGCGCCGTCCCAGCGAGCCGCCCAGGATCACCGGCTTGCCGGTGACCACGCCGGTGGCGGTGGCGCCCTCGTTCATCGAATAGGTGTCCATCATCCAGGCCATGGTCTGCTCGTTGGTGTTCACGTCAGGCGCCGGGATGTCCTTGTTCGGGCCGATGATGATGCCGATCTCGCTGGTGTACCGGCGCGTGATCCGCTCGAGTTCGCCCAGCGAGAGCTTCTTCGGGTCGACGCGGATGCCGCCCTTGGCGCCGCCGTAAGGCACGTTGACCGCCGCGTTCTTGACCGACATCCAGGCCGACAGCGCCATCACTTCCGACAATGTCACGTCCTGGTGAAAGCGCACGCCGCCCTTGCCCGGCCCGCGCGAGGTGTTGTGCTGCACGCGGTAGCCCTCGTAGTGCGCCACGGTGCCATCGTCCATGTGAATCGGCACGTCCACGATCAGGATGCGCTTGGGGCGCTTGAGCGTCTCGACCCAGCGCGCCAGATGCCCGAGGTAGGGGGTGACTCGATCGACCTGCTTCAGGTAGTTGCCCCAGGGGCCGAGATGGTCGGCTTGCAGGTAGGAGGGCAGGGCATGCACCGGGGTGAGTCCTTGAGTGGGCGAGGCTTGCGACATGAGCGTGTTTCCTTGGGGTTGGGAGGGTCAGACCCCGAAGCTTAGGCCGGTACCGGCGGCTTGTCCAAGGCCGCCTTGCTGTGGTCTTATGCATTTGTCGCATGACCTGCAGATTTCCGGGCGCCTGCCGGAGGGCCGGCGGTATGCCCCGTACCGGGCCGAAAAACGTGTCGGCCGGTAAAATCGCGGCTTCCGGCCCCCTTGGCCTCCGGCGCGCCCTGCGTGCCTCTCCCGGACAGCCCATGCTTTACCCTCAGGAATTCGACGTGATCGTGGTCGGTGGCGGCCATGCCGGCACTGAAGCGGCCCTGGCCGCCGCGCGCATGGGCTGCAGGACGCTGCTGCTGTCGCACAACATCGAGACGCTTGGCCAGATGAGCTGCAACCCGTCGATTGGCGGCATCGGCAAGGGCCATCTGGTCAAGGAGGTGGATGCGCTGGGCGGCGCGATGGCGATAGCCACCGACGAAGGCGGCATCCAGTTCCGCATCCTCAACAGCTCCAAGGGGCCGGCGGTGCGCGCCACGCGGGCGCAGGCCGACCGCATTTTGTACAAGGCCGCCATCCGCCGGCGGCTGGAAAACCAGCCGAACCTGTGGCTGTTCCAGCAGGCGGTGGACGACTTGATGGTTGAATCGGATGGGACTGGCGACCGCGTGGTGGGTGCGGTGACGCAAGTGGGCATCAAGTTTCGGTGCCGCACCGTGGTGCTGACCGCGGGCACCTTCCTGGACGGCAAGATCCACGTCGGCCTGAACAACTACGCCGCCGGGCGCGCGGGCGACCCGCCGGCGGTGAGTCTCTCCAGCCGGCTCAAGGAACTCAAGCTGCCGCAGGCCCGCCTGAAGACCGGCACCCCACCCCGCCTGGACGGGCGCAGCATCGACTTCAGCCAGTGCATGGAGCAGCCCGGCGACGGCATGCCCGGCGGCATTGGCGACACGGTGCCGGTGTTCAGCTTCATGGGCCAGGCGGCAATGCACCCGCGGCAGATGCCGTGCTGGGTGACGCACACCAATGCGCGCACCCACGACATCATCCGTAGCGGCTTCGACCGCAGCCCGATGTTCACCGGCAAGATCGAGGGCGTGGGGCCGCGCTACTGCCCGAGCGTGGAAGACAAGGTCAACCGCTTTGCCGACAAGGACAGCCACCAGATCTTCCTGGAGCCCGAGGGCCTGACGACGAACGAGTTCTACCCCAACGGCATCAGCACCAGCCTGCCGTTCGACATCCAGTACGCTTTGGTGCGCAGCATGAAAGGGCTGGAGAACGCACACATTCTGCGCCCCGGCTACGCCATCGAATACGACTACTTCGATCCGCGTTCGCTCAAAAGCAGCTTCGAGACGCGGCAGATCGGCGGCCTGTTTTTTGCCGGGCAGATCAACGGCACCACGGGCTACGAAGAAGCCGCGGCGCAGGGCCTGTTCGCCGGCATCAATGCCGCGTTGCAGTGCAGGGGGGAAGACGCCTGGCTGCCGCGCCGCGACGAAGCTTACCTGGGGGTGCTGGTCGATGACCTGATCACCCAGGGCGTGACGGAACCCTACCGCATGTTCACGAGCCGCGCCGAGTTCCGCCTGCAGCTGCGCGAGGACAACGCCGACCTGCGCCTGACCGAGGCCGGCCGGCGTTTGGGCCTGGTGGACGATGCGCGCTGGGAGGCGTTCAGCCGCAAGCGCGATGCGGTTTCACGTGAAACAGAACGCCTGAAATCGACCTGGGTCAACCCGCGCAACCTGCCGGCGGCCGAGTCCGAACGGGTGCTGGGCAAGGCCATCGACCATGAGTACAACCTGTTTGAATTGCTGCGCCGGCCCGACGTGGGCTACGCCGGGCTGGTGTCCATGGATGGTGGTCGGTTCACCTCACGCGATGTTTCATGGGAAACACTGGGCGACCTGAGCGCGCCGGTGATCGAGCAGGTCGAGATTGCCGCCAAATACGCCGGCTACATCGATCGGCAAAAGGACGAGGTGGAGCGCTCAGCCCACTACGAAGGCTTGAAATTGCCCGCGGATCTGGATTACATGCAGGTCACCGCCTTGTCCATCGAAGCGCGGCAAAAGCTGGCAAAACACCGGCCCGAGACGTTGGGGTTGGCTTCGCGCATCTCCGGCATTACCCCGGCCAGCATTTCACTGCTGCTGATCCACCTGAAAAAGGGCGGGGGACGGGGTCGGGATGCCGTACCCTCGGGCGAGGCCGATGCAAGCGGAGCAGCGGCAGTGGCCCGCCAGGCCTGAGCGGACTTGTCGAGCCAGAGTCCGCACGGGTGGTGAAGGGGTCCAGGCCAAGGAGATGTTGTCCATGCGCAAACCATTCCGACAAGCCGGTGCCTTTCTGATGGCACGCGCCCTGCTGGTCGTCGGTATCCTGATGGCGATGCTGATCATTCCGGTGTACCTCAAAAAGGAGCGTGACGACCGTGAGCTTGCGGTTCACCAGACTGAGCTGGCGATGAGCCGCAGCCCCGCTAGCGCAGCTGCACAGGCGGCCAGTGCCACGCTTGCTGAAGGGGCCGCGGCCTCGATGCCGCGCCCGCTGGGGCACGGGCTGACTTACGCTGTCGTTGGCGATGGCAAGGCGCCGGCGGATGTAGCGCGTCTGGCTTGCAGCGGCGAGCCCGCTCCGCTTGACCAGCCCCATCAGGGGGTGTGCAACCCGACTCAAGGCGATACCTCATGCCGCACCGTCCTGCCGGTGCTCTGCGTGCGCACGGCAAGCTCGCCTTTGCCGAGCGGCCTGGACGCGAACGCCGATCGGGCCACGAACGGAGGCACACTGGGCGCGACGCAGCCGGTGATGGGGGCGGTCATGGAGTCGCAGGCCATGGCGTCTGCCCGCTGCGAGACTGAATTGGGCGCTGGCTGGCGAGTGGCCGGCATGCATGACGGCCCGCAGGGCTCGGGCGATGGGAGTTTGCAGGGTCTTCGCGGCCCGGGCTTGACGGGCTACACCCGCTACTGGGTGCACAGCCCCGCGCCAAAGGCCAACTGCTGGGACCAGGGCGGGTGACGCCCCGTGTTTCACGTGAAACACCAAGAAGATTCGTGCAATGGCCCACACGCCGTGCCGGGTGCGGATTGAATCTCACGAAGCCGGCTGCGATGCTGGTGCCTGTCTCGTGCTTTCGCTGCTGCGCGGCCTGGTTGCCGTGATCGGCAGGCCGAAACCGGCAGAGACAGGCCACAATCAAGCCTTATTCCCGCCCCAGATACCATGACCGACACTGCCATCGATCCGCGAGTAGCACTGATTCGCTCTGCCGAGCAGATGCACGTCCCCCTGTCAGAGCCGCAGGCCGACCTGCTTCTGCAGTACCTGACCCTGATCCAGAAATGGAACAAGGTCTACAACCTGACCGCGGTGCGCAACCCGGCCGACATGCTGACCCTCCACCTGCTCGACAGCCTTGCCGTGATCGCCCCGTTGCGCCGGCAAGGCGCGGCCACGAGGCAGGCGTCGGCACCCGAGGCGCCGATTCGCCTGCTCGACGTGGGCGCGGGTGCCGGGCTGCCCGGCGTGGTGATCGCCATCGGCTGCCCGGAGATCGACGTGACCTGCGTCGACACCGTCGCCAAGAAGGCTGCGTTCATCCAGCAGGTGGCCGTCACGCTCAAGCTGTCCAACCTGCGCGGCGTGCATGCCCGGGTCGAGAATCTGACCGGCCCCTTTGATGTCATCAGTTCCCGGGCGTTTGCGTCGCTGGCGGATTTCGTGGATGGTTCCCGCGCCGCGCTCGAGGCAGGGGGCCTCTGGCTGGCCATGAAGGGCAAGCGCCCGGTCGATGAAATCGCCGCGCTGCCGGCCAGCGTCAATGTGTTTCACGTGGAACCGCTTCAGGTGCCCGGGCTGGATGCAGAACGCTGCATCGTCTGGATGCGGGCGGCCGAAACCGCAGCGCCGGTCGCGTAACGTAAACTCGTTCTTCCAACCCCCGAGGATTTCAATGTTTGGCATTGCGGATTACGGCGCGTTTGTCGCGGCCATGATTGTGTTTCTGTTGATTCCCGGCCCGGGCAATCTGGCGCTCATCACCTCGACCAGCAAGGGCGGCGTGGCCGGCGGCATGGGCGCCACACTGGGCGTCATCGCGGGCGATCAGGTGCTGATGTGGATGGCGGTGGCCGGTGTTGCTGCCCTGCTGTCCACCTACCCGGCGGCCTTTGCCGCCGTGCAGTGGCTCGGCGCGGCCTATCTGGCCTGGCTGGGCTTCAGAATGTTGACCGCCAAACCCGGCAGCGCGCCGGTGCTGAACATCCAGCCGCGCCACTATTTCCAGCAGGCCTTCACCATCACGCTGCTCAACCCCAAGGCGATCGTGTTCTACATGGCCTTCTTCCCGCTGTTCATCGATCCGGCGAAACACCAGGGGTTGCTGACCTTCGGCGTGATGGCGGCCACGATTGCGGTGCTGGCTTTCCTGTATGGCTTGGCGGTGGTGCTGCTCACCCATTTCCTGGCCGCTCGCCTGCGCGCCAGCCCAATGATCGGCCGCGTGCTGGAGAAAGTGGCCGGCCTGTTCCTCATCGGCTTCGGCGTCAGGCTGGCCCTGTCCCGATAAACTTCCCCACGCGTTTCCACCCTTCACTCGCACACCTTCATGGCCAAAATTTTCTGCGTTGCCAATCAAAAGGGCGGCGTCGGCAAGACCACCACCACCGTCAACCTCGCCGCCGGCCTGGCGAAGGTGGGGCAGCGCGTGCTGATGATCGACCTGGACCCGCAAGGCAACGCGACCATGGGCTCGGGCGTGGACAAGCGCAAGATGGCCCTGAGTGTCTACGACGTGCTGCTGGAATCCGCCTCGATCCGGGAAGCCGCGGTGCTGTCGGAAAAGTGCCGCTACCACGTGCTGGGCGCCAACCGGGAACTGGCCGGGGCCGAGGTCGAACTGGTGGCGCTGGACCACCGCGAAAAGCGCCTGAAAGCGGCGCTGGCCGAGGTTGCCGATGACTATGACTTCATCCTGATCGATTGTCCGCCGTCCTTGAGCATGCTGACGCTCAACGGCCTGTGCGCGGCCCACGGCGTGATTGTGCCGATGCAGTGCGAGTACTTTGCGCTGGAAGGCCTGACCGATCTGGTCAACACCATCAAGCAGGTGCATGCCAACCTCAACCGCGACCTGCAGATCATCGGCCTGCTGCGCGTGATGTTCGACCCACGCATCACGCTGCAGCAGCAGGTGGCCGAACAACTCAAGAGCCATTTTGGCGACAAGGTGTTCAACACCGTGATTCCGCGCAACGTTCGCCTGGCCGAGGCGCCGAGCTACGGGCTGCCCGGCGTGGTTTTTGATCCGTCGGCCAAGGGCAGCCAGGCGTTCGTGGAGTTCGCCCGCGAGATGGTGGAACGCATCCAGAAGATGTAAATCCTGAATTATCGAAAGAAATTGGCACGAACCCAGCGTCATCCGGTCATAGTTTGCTATCAAACACGTAGTACCTACCGGGCTGAACCGCTTCAACCGACCGAACACCGTGGCCACCTTGCCTGTCGCTCACATCCTGATCCTGCCCGGCTGGCAAAACAGCGGGCCGGACCACTGGCAAAGCCGCTGGGAGCGGCGGTACGGCTATCGGCGGGTCGAACAATCGGACTGGATGCGCCCACTGCGTGGCGACTGGATCGCCCGGCTGGAGGAGGTGCTGCTCGGCCTGGATGCCCCGGCGGTGCTCGTGGCCCACAGTCTGGGTTGCCTGCAGGTGGCGGCCTGGGCCGCCCATTCCCGCAGCACCCATCGGATCAAGGGCGCCTTGATGGTGGCGCCGCCCGAGGCTGAGCGGGACGACCTGCGCCAGCAACTGCCCGGCTGGGCGCCGATTGTGCGTGAACCCCTGCCGTTCAACAGCGTGCTGGTCGCCAGCACCGACGACCCCTTTGGCACGTTCGACCATGCCCGCGCGCTCGCCACTCAATGGCGCAGCACGCTGCACGCCATCGGCCCGGGCGGCCATATCAATGCCGACTCGGGCCTGGGCGACTGGCCCGAGGGCCACGCGCTGCTGCAAGAACTCATGAAGGACTGAACATGGCCACCAAAAAACCCAAGGGCCTCGGCCGCGGACTCGAAGCCCTGCTCGGCCCCACGGTGCAGGACAGCGCCGCGGATGCCGGGAACGGGCAGGGGGGCGCCGGCAACGTCCTGCCGGCCTCGCTGCGGCTCGAAGACCTGGTGCCGGGCGCGTACCAGCCGCGCACCCATATGGACGAGGGCGCACTGTACGAACTGGCCGAGTCGATCAAGGCGCAGGGCATCATGCAGCCGATCCTCGTGCGCCAGCTCGCCGCCGGGGACAACGTCGGCAAGTACGAGATCATCGCCGGCGAGCGCCGCTTCCGGGCGGCGCGCCTGGCTGGCCTGGACCGCGTGCCGGTGCTGGTGCGCGACGTGACCGACCAGGCCGCAGCCGCCATGGCGTTGATCGAAAACATGCAGCGCGAGGACCTGAACCCGCTGGAGGAAGCGCAGGGCCTGCAGCGCCTGATCAAGGAGTTTGGCCTCACGCACGAGCAGGCGGCGCAGGCGGTGGGGCGCTCGCGCAGCGCCGCCAGCAACCTGCTGCGCCTGCTGAACCTGGCCGACCCGGTGCAGACCATGCTGATGGCCGGCGACATCGACATGGGCCATGCCCGCGCGCTGCTGTCGCTGGACAAGGCCGCGCAGATCACGGCCGGCAACCAGATCAGCGCGAAGAAGATGTCGGTGCGCGAGGCCGAAAGCCTGGTGAAGAAGCTCGGCGCCGAATTCAACCTGATGCCGCAGAAACCCAAGAAAGAAAAGTCCCGCGATCTGCGGCGCGTGGAGGAAGAACTCTCGGACCTGTTGACGGCGGCGGTCGAAGTCCGCGTAAAAAAGCGTGTCAAACGCCATGGCCGGGTGGAGGAAATGGGTGAACTCGTCATAAACTTTGGATCGCTCGACGAACTCAATGGCCTGATCGAGCGGCTGCGCGCGGCCTGACGCCGGCGCGCAGAGGGAGGCTGATCCTGCGGCCATTGGCGACGGAGCGTTTCATGAAGAACTCTTTGCACCCCCTGAATGCCGCGCTGCTGGCGCTGGGACTCGGTTCGCTGGCCAGCCTGGCACTGGCGCAGAACGTCAAACCACCCAAGGCGCAGCTCTGGATGGACGTGTCCACCGGCGGCATGGCCGGCATGCCCGAGATGGACTCAGCCGCCATGGGCGGGATGGGCGGCATGCTCGGCGGCATGATGGGCGGACGCGGCGGCGCGGGCGGCAATACCAGCTACGGCATGGCGCGCGGCATGAGCTTCATGCCGCCGCGCGTGCTGGACATTGCCCTGTACAACCGGCTCAAGCCCGGCATCGAGGCGTCGCAGGTGATTCCCGCCGGCATGCGCATGGGCGAGCGGCTGCCCCTGTTGCCGCCCCCGCCGGCCCAGCCGGTCCGGGAAACCGAGCCCTCCGAGGTGCCGCAGGAATACCAGCGCGAAACCCCCAAGGGCCGCATCCTGATCTACTGGGGCTGCAGCACCGAGGTGCGTCCCGGGCAGCCGCGCATCATCGACCTGGCCCGTGGCAACCCGGCGGATTTCGGCAAGGCCTTTGCCGGCCGTTATGCGCCCGACCGCGGCGCCCGCGTCGGCCCCGGCCACGCGCTGTTCCCGAACGAGAAGAATACCGTCAGCCTGAGTCGCGAGAGCTCGCTGGTCGGTGAGCACCAGGTGCAGGGGGACGGCGTGCCAGCCAATTTCAGGTTCGCACTCGCCGCCGCGCAAGACGTCATGCCCACCATCGATTTGCAGAGCAGCGGCACGCCGAAGGACAGCATCGCGCTGAACTGGCGCCCGGTCAACAACGCCCGCGCCTATTTCCTGCACGCCATGGGTCAGGCCGGCGAGAACGACATGGTGATGTGGTCCAGTTCCGAGACGGCTGACACCGGCATGGGCCTGTTCGACTACCTGCCCAACGCCACCATCGACCGCTGGATCCGGGAAAAAGTGCTGCTGCAGCCCGAGACCACCCAGTGCGCCGTTCCCCGGGGGATCTTCGCGCCCAAAGGCGGCGGCGATGCTGGCGGCATGTTGCGCATGATTGCCTACGGCAGTGAAAGCAACTTTGCCCATCCGCCCCGCCCGGCTGACCCGAAGGCCGTATGGGAGCCCGATTGGGCGGTGCGCGTGCGCGTCAAGTCCAGCACCATGGCCATGCTCGGAGAGGAGCAGCAGGGTTCGCGCGGTGGGCGTGCCAGCCGCAGTGGCGCACCTTCCAGTAGCGCGGACGGGCAGGGCAATTCGGCGCCCGCCGCCCCTGAATCACCTTCCCTGGGCGATGTGATCAATCCGCTGGGCAACCCGGCCAACCTGCTGAAGGGCTTGTTCGGCCGTTGATTGCGGATTGCGTTGGCACCGTTGTGCCCGTCGGGGTTTGCGATCGCCTTTCGATGTCGACCGACAAACCGATGGCCCCGTGAACAGGGGGTTTGGATCGGGGGGCCAGGAACCTACACTTTGGCCCATTGTCAGCCTGCTGGAGCAACGTCAGATGAAATTCCTCGCCATACTTATTGCACTGGCCGCCGGGTCTGCGCTGGCCCAGGGCACGGATGCGCCCGCCCCGGCTGGCGCATCCACCACGGCGCCGGCCGTGGCCGACCTGGATCCCGATGCCTATTTCAAAGGCAAGATGGGCGGGACTTTTGGCAAGAACATCGTGGAGGTGTTGCCCGCTGGCAAGCGCGTGGCGGTGGTCGGGTTCCGGGTGGCCTTCGTGACCAACAACAGTGTCACGGCCAATGTCCGCGCGTCCTACCTGCCCGGTCGGGACAGCAGTGGTGCGCGCTCCTCGCTGCACGTCGCTTTGCAGGGGGTGGATCCGGCGGCCATGCAGGCGGTCACGGACAAGGCGTATGCGACGCTGCTGACCGAGTTGCAGAAGGCGGGCCGCGAGGTGGTGCCGCTGGCCGACATGAAGGACTATGTTGCCAGCGTGGACGCGACGCCCACGTCCGAAAGCAAGCCTTACGGCAAGGAGCAGCACGGCCAGACGGTTTCGTTTTTCTCCCCGACCGGCCTGCCACTGTGGTTTTCGCACCTGGACGCCGGCTGGGGCGACCGTGGCGCCTTCGACCTGAACAACTACCGTCGCATGGGCGAGTACTCGGCCAAGTGGAATGCCATCGTGATTGCCCCGCTGGTGGTGGTCAATTTCGCCCGCATGAGCAGCAGCGGCAACACCTCGGGCCTGACTTCGCGCACGGCCCAAACCGGGGCCGAGCTGTCGATGTCGGTGGCCGCCCTGACCAGCTATTACGGCCGGGCCGACGAGTTCCGCTCCGGGGTGGTCATGAAGGGCGACGAGGGCGGCTTCAACCTGGCCGCACCGGTGGTCAGCCCGCTGGTCTTCGGGAGCATGAAGCAGGCCTCCGCCGAGGACAACACGGCGGTCAAGGGCGTTTTCGACTCGTTGGGCAAGTTGGCGGGTCTGGGCAATGCCGGCGGAGCCGCCACAAGCGCCTCCCGCAACCTGGCCGAAACCAGCAATGCGGCCTACAGTGCCGCCGCCCTTGATGCCCTGGACCGGACCACCAAAACGCTGGCCCGCTGGTTCCAGAAATACCCGGCGCCCTGATCGCTCACTGCGTGAAAATCTTCCCCGGGTTCATGATGTTCTTGGGGTCCAGCGCGCGCTTGATGGTGCGCATCATGTCCACCGCGCCCGCGCCGGCCTCGGTCACCAGGAAGTCCATCTTGTGCAGGCCCACGCCGTGTTCGCCGGTGCAGGTGCCCTCCAGCTGCAACGCGCGGCTCACCAGCTTGTGGTTCAGCCCCTCGGCGGTTTCGCGCTCTTCGGGCTTGTCGGGGTCGATCAGGTAGCCGAAGTGGAAGTTGCCGTCGCCCACGTGGCCGACCAGGAAGTAGGGCAGGCCTGACGCATCGGCCTCGGCCACCGAGTCGAGCAGGCAGTCGGCCAGCCGGCTGATCGGCACGCAGGTGTCGGTGCTGATGGCCCGGCATCCCGGCTTGCTCTGAATCGCCGCGAAGTAGGCGTTGTGCCGCGCCGTCCACAGGCGGGTGCGCTCCTCGGGGGTGGTGGCCCACTCGAAGGCGTGGCCGCCATGCTCGCTGGCGATCTCCTGCACGGTTTCCGCCTGCTCCTTCACGCTGGCCGGCGAGCCGTGGAACTCCATCAACAGCAGGTGCTCCTCGCGCAGGCCCAGCCTGGCGTAGGCATTGACCATGCGCACGGTGTTGGCGTCGATCAGCTCCACGCGGGCGATCGGCACGCCGAGCTGGATCGTCTGGATAGTGGTCTGCACCGCCGCGTCGATGGTCGGGAACGAGCAGATCGCCGCCGAGATCGCCTCGGGCAGCGGGTAGATGCGCACCGTGACCTCGGTGATCACGCCCAGCGTGCCCTCGCTGCCGACGAACAGGCGCGTCAGGTCGTAACCGGCGCTGGACTTCTTGGCGCGGGTGCCGGTGCGGATGACCTCGCCGCTCGCCGTGACCACTTCGAGCGCCAGCACGTTTTCGCGCATGGTGCCGTAGCGCACGGCGTTGGTGCCGCTGGCGCGCGTGGCACTCATGCCGCCGATCGTGGCGTCGGCGCCGGGGTCGATCGGGAAGAACAAGCCGGTGGACTTGATGGCTTCGTTGAGCTGCTTGCGCGTCACACCCGGCTGCACCGTCACGGTCAGGTCCTCGGCGTTGATCGACAGCACCCGGTTCATGCGGCCCAGGTCGATGCTGATGCCGCCCTGCACGGCCAGCAGGTGGCCTTCCAGGCTGGAGCCCACGCCAAACGGGATCACCGGCACGCTGTGCGCGCTGGCCAGCGTCACGGCGTCGGCCACGTCCTGCGTGCTCTCGGCAAAGATCACCGCAGCGGGCGGCGGAACCGTGAAGGACGATTCATCGCGCCCATGCTGCTCGCGCACCACCAGCGCGGTGGAGCACTGGGTGGCGAAGCGGGCTTTCAGCGCGTCGATCAGCTCGGTGGGCACCGCACGCGGGTGAATGGCGGGGGCGAGATGGCTGAGGGCAGTCGGTGCGTTCATGGGCTTCCTAAAGGGTTGAGGACAGAGCAGCGTTCACTGCGTGTAGCTCCTGGTCTGTCCTGCAAGTTCGCATGGGGCAGTTTACGGCCAGACCGCCCGCCATGCTGGCGCCGCAGGGACGCCCGGGGCGCTCAGGCCGCCTGCGGCTGGGGTTTCCTCAAGGCAAACTTGAGATCCTGGTTGATGATGTGCTCGGAGATGACGTCGTAGGCGATGAACCCCACCAGCTCGCTGATGTCGAGCAGGCCGCTGCGGTAGCGGTCGCGCAGGCCCCGGGCTTTTTCAAGCAGCTCGGCGTGTTGCGCCCGGTGCTCGCCGGACAGCGGAAACCGTGTGCGCGCCATCGCCGCTTCCTCGGTGACGAAATGGTTCTGGATGTGCTCGGTCAGCTCGTCGAGCAGAAACTCGATATGCTCGCGCGACTTGTTCTTCAGCACGGCCTTGATCACTCCATCGCCAATCTCGAACAGCTCGCGATGCTGCCGGTCGATCACGGGATGCCCGCATTCAAAGGACTTTCGCCAGGAAATCTGCATGAGCGCCTGGGTGGAATGACCGTCGTGGGTGGTCATCAAACGCGAGTTGTCGGCCAGGCGCGACTCGCTGAGCTCCAGCTCGCGCCGGAACCGGGTGCGCCGCAACAGTTCGATGCCGCCCACCGCGATCAGGAGCAGGCCGCTGAAGATCGCCAGCTTGTTTTGCAGGGCGAGCATGACCAGCACGCCACCACCGATGTAGACATAAGGCAGGGCGCGAAAGATCTGGTCGGAAAGCAGACTCTTGGCCATGGTGAATCCTGAAAAAGAGCGCGGGGCGGCGATGAGCCGCAGGGGGTCAAGTCAAAATTGTATCCAGATGCAAAAAAATGGGTATCCCCGTCCCGGCGACAATCTACAGACAGAAGGGGATTCAGACCATGGGAAACAGACTCACGCAAATCGCCACCCGCACCGGCGACAACGGCACCACCGGCCTGGGCGACAACCAGCGCGTCAGCAAGAACAGCCTGCGCGTGCACGCCATGGGCGACGTGGACGAGCTCAACTCGAACCTGGGCGTGCTGCTGTGCGAGCCCATGCCCGATGCGGTGCGGGAGCTGCTGGTCGAGATCCAGCACCAGCTGTTCAACCTGGGCGGGGAGCTCAGCATTCCCGGTTTCGAGCTGCTGAAGCCCGAGGCGGTGCTGGCGCTGGACGAGGCGCTGGCGACCTGGAACGAACACCTGCCGCGTCTGCAGGAGTTCATCCTGCCGGCCGGTACCCGCGGGGCGTCGCAAGCGCATGTCTGCCGCACCGTGGCGCGCCGCGCCGAGCGCGCCGTGGTGGCGCTGGGCAACGAGGAAGCCCTGAACGAGACGCCGCGCCAGTACCTCAACCGCCTGAGCGACCTGATGTTCGTGCTGGCCCGTGTGCTGAACCGCCACCGCACCGATGGCACCGTGGGCGACGACGTGTACTGGCGCAGCGAGCGCCTGGCGCGGGGCGCCGCCGGGTGAAGGGTCGGCGGGTGACGGCGCCGGCGGCCCGGACACTAATCACAAATTCATAGCAAACCATGACCATTCCACGATGGGGAATGGCACTTTTGGTTCAAACTTTCACCGGTTCTGACCGCCCAGGCCGTGGCTGGCCCGTTCGCTCATCCAGCGCAACAGATCGACCCACATCTGGCGCATTTCGGCATTCAGCGGCGTGCGCTGGGCGTTCGGCAGTTCCACCGTCACCACCGGCACGCCCTTGTGTACGCCACCGTAGTTGCCCAGCGAGCCGGGGTAGATGCCGACCTGGTCGAGGTACAGGCGGCCCAGCCGGGCCGGCGGCACGCTCGGGCCGTCGAAGTCGAGCACGCCGAAGGGCGCGTGGATGCTGACGATCAGGTGCGGCCTGAAGCGCGCCATCTCGTCGTGCAGGTAGCGGCTTTCGGGCTCGGACAGCGGTTTGGGGCCGGGCCAGCGGCGCGGGTCCTTGCGGGTGCGCTTTTCCCAATAGAACGGGGCTTCGCGGTCCCAGCGCGGCGTGGGGAAGTTGCGGTTCAGGTCCACGCCGTTGGCATTGACGCGCCGTGGCGGCCGCGCCGTCAGGCCGTCCGGGTTGAGCGCGGGGATGAAACGCCAGTGCACCGGCTGCGCCATCTGCATCGGCTGGTCCTGCGCCAGGCCAATCCAGTGCAGCGCCACCGACGTGGAGGACAGCTCGTCGCCGTGGATGCCGCCCAGCACCAGCACGCGCAGCTGGGCGTCTTGCGCCGGCATGTCGCGCAGCAGGATCGGGCGCCCCTGCACCGAACGTGCCGGGCCGGCCACCAGCAAGGCGTCGCGACACAGGGCCGGGCTCACATTGGGCAGGCGTTGCACCAGTTCATCGCACGGGGTCGCGACTGGCCTCTGGGGCACAAAATATGAAACATTTTGGGCCCAACCCAGCGTGGAATGGCCATGAACTGCTATCACTAATGAAATCCATCCGAGGCGGGCCAGCCCCCGGCGCGCGGCAGCACCGGCGGTCAGGCGTGGAGCGGGCAGGGCAGGCAGGCGCATCAGGCTGGATTATTCATGCTGTGACGCCGCGGTTTCAATGCAGGGTGCGCCGCGCGGCCGCGGCCGTATCGGCGAGGAAGCCGAGCACCAGCGCGTCGAACTCGTCGGGCGCTTCGAGGTTCTGCAGGTGGCCGATGCCGGGCAGTTCGGCGTAGCGGCTGCCGGCAATTTGCGCGGCCATTTTCTGCATCACGGCGGGCGGTGCGTTCTTGTCGAACTCGCCGGCCACCAACAGCGTGGGCACCTGGATCAGCGGCAGGGCCGCGCGGCGGTCAAAGGTGACGAGGGCCTCCAGCGCCCGGCGGTAGGCCGGCGGATGTACGCCAGCCATGCAATGCGTGGCCAATGCCACGCCTTCGGGCAGCGAGCCCGGGCCGATCATCTGCGGCACCAGTACCTCGGCGAGTTGCGCCATGCTCTGCCCGGCGTCCAGCGGCGCGGTGCGCCGGGCGATGAAGTCGCGCTGCCAGTCGCCATCGGGCCTGCCGAACGCGGGCGAGGTGCCGCACAGGATCAGCCGGTTCACCAGCCCGGGCCGGCGCGCCACCACCTCCTGCGCCACCATGGCGCCCATGCTGTGGCCCAGCAGGATGATGGAGCCCCCACGCTCGGCACGGTCGTGTCCTCGCTGCCCCCCCGGGGGGCTTTCGCGCCTTGAGGCGGCCTGGCGGCGCTCACCGTTGGCGTCGACCAGGCTCTCGATCAGCGTGATGCAGCTCTGCGCCAGTCCCTTGAAGGTGTAGGGCTCGATCGGCGCGCTGTGGCCGTAGCCCGGCATATCCCAGGCCACGGCCCGGTAGCCCAGCGAGGCGAAGGTCTCGACCTGCGGCGCAAACGCCCGGTGCCCGCCGCCGATGCCGTGCAGCATCAGGATGACCGGGCCGGAACCGAGCGTGGTGAAGGTGGGCAGGAACATGGTCGCGAGGGGTTTTGTGGGCCGGCGGGCTCTGGGGTTGTCGACAACTGGGGGAACCGGGTCCGTTCGCAACAGCGCTTGTCCTTCAGAAAACAGACGGTTCTGCAAAACAGTATTATTTATGAAATTTCATGTAATTACCGATGATGACCCCGCCCCGCAAAGCCAGGCCACCGGCTTTTTCATCGCGCGAGTTTCGCGCATCGCTGGGCATGTTCGCCACCGGCGTGACCATCGTCACGGCGCGCACGGCCACCGGCGAACTCGTCGGCCTGACGGCCAATTCGTTCAACTCGGTCTCGCTCGACCCGCCGCTGGTGCTGTGGAGCCTGGGGCGCGCGGCGGGGTCCATGCACGCCTTCAGCACCGGCTCGCACTACGCCATCAACATCCTTGCCGCCGACCAGAAGGCCCTGGCCGAGCGCTTCGCCGCCCGGGAGCCGGACCGCTGGACCGGCGTCGATTTCAGCGACGGCGTGGCCGGCTCCCCGCTGCTGGCCGGTGCCGCCGCCACCTTCGAGTGCTTCAACCGCAGCCGCTACGAAGAGGGCGACCACGTCATCTTCGTCGGCGAGGTGGAGCGATGTTGCCACCGCGATGGGGTGTCGCCGCTGCTGTTTCACGGCGGGCGCTTCTACACCGAGCATCCGCTGTAGCTGCGCGCGTCGCCCAGCGGACCATGACTACCGGCGCGCGCTTCGTCGACAGCGACCTGGGCTTCCTGCTGGGCCAGGCCAGCCACGCGTTGTACACCGACTTCGATGCCCATGTGCGCGCCGCCGGGCTGACCGCCATCGAATGGCGCGTGCTGGCCACGCTGCACGACGGCGCGGCGCTACCGGTCAGCACGCTGGCGCGCGAAGTGCTCAGCCGGCAACCCACCGTGACCAAGCTGGTGCAGCGCATGCGCACGCAGGGCTGGCTGACGCTGCAGGCCGATCCCACCGACCAGCGTCGCACGCTGGTGGCGGCGACGTCGGCCGGCCGCGACAAGGTGCTGCCGCTGCTGGAGCAGGCGCGGACGCACGAGGCGTGTGTCCGCACCTGCCTGAACGCCGCCGAGGTGCGTGTCTTGAAAGCCCTGCTGGGCAAGCTGGCGCTGAAAATGCAACGCTGAGCGGCTGATCCTGGCGAGGCGGCAAGCCGGGTGCTTGACGAAGTCAGGCGTGAACCGCCAGATCGGTGAAGAGCCGCCTCGCAGTGGCCAGAATGGTTTGATATGAGGCCTGTCGTCAATGTGGCAATATGAAAAATTTATATCTAAAATGGCATAAACTAGCATTTATGTAAAAACGCCATGAAACCCACATCCAACCTATCGAATGGCAGGGCCGTTATACCGGCCGCCCTGCGTACGCAGCTTGATATCCAGGACGGCGATCAATTGATCTGGAGCGCCCGCGACGGGGAACTGGTCGCGACAACGCGGCGCGCGCAACTGCAAAAGGCCCAGGACCTGTTCCAGAAATACGTGCCCAGGAATTCACCTTCGCTGGCCGACGAACTCATCGCGGAACGCCGTGCGGCGTCCGAGGCCGAATGAGCCGGGTCACGTTGCTGGATGCTTCGGCCATCATTGCTTTCCTGCAAGGCGAGCCCGGCGACGAGGTGGTGCGTCAGGCACTGCATTCGGAACCCTGCGTGGTGACCGCCGCCAACCAGGCTGAAGTCATCGCGAAATCCCTTGATCGGGGCGCTGACCCGGAAGCGATCAAGATCATTCTGGCGGAGCTGGCCTACACGGTTGTAGACATCACGGCCGAAGACGGTGCGCAGGCTGGCTGGATGCGCGGGGCAACCCGCTCAATCGGGCTGAGTCTGGGTGACCGTCTGTGTCTGGCTGTGGCGCAGCGCCTCAAGGCACCGGTCCTGACCGCTGACCGGCCCTGGTTGCTGATGGCGCAACCGCTGGGCATCGACATCTGTTGCATCCGTCCGGGCGCCCACTGATTGCTCGCCCGCTGCGGCAGCTGCGTCAAAGCACCTGACTCCAGAAAATCTCGCCATGACCCGCAAAGACCACCTCGACGCCACCGCCACCACGCTGCTGCTGGCCTGCTGCCTGTTCTGGGGCTTCCAGCAGGTGCTGGTGAAGGCCACGCTGGCCGAGGTGCCGCCGGTGTTCCAGGCTTCTGTGCGTTTTGCCGGGGCCACGGCGCTGCTGTGGGCCTGGTGCCGCTGGCGCGGCGTGGCGCTGTTCACGCGTGACGGCTCGTTGTGGCCGGGGCTGCTGGCGGGCAGCCTGTTCGCGGGGGAATTTGCCTGCATCTACATCGGCCTGCAGCACACCTCGGCCTCGCGGCTCACGGTGTTTCTCTACACCTCACCGTTCTGGGTGGCGGGGCTGCTGCCGCTGCTGGTGCACACCGAGCGGCTGCGCGCTTTGCAATGGACCGGGCTGGCCTGCGCGTTTGCCGCCGTGGTGTTCGCGCTGCGCGAGGGCTTCCTGGGCGGGGATGCGGGCCTGACCTGGCGCGGCGACCTGCTGGGGCTGGCCGCCGGCGCGCTGTGGGGGCTGACCACGGTGACGATCCGCGCCACGGCGCTGGCCCGCGTGTCGCCCGAGAAGCTGCTGTACTACCAGGTGGCGGTGAGCACGCTCACGCTGCCCGTGCTGTCCGCGGGCCTGGGTGAGCGGTGGAGCTTTGATTTCAGCCTCTTTGCCGTGATCTCCCTGCTGGTCCAGACGGTGGTGGGCGCATTCGCCAGCTACCTGGCATGGATGTGGATGCTGGGCCGCTACCCGGCGACGAAGATTTCGGTGTTCGTGTTCCTGACGCCGCTGTTTGCGCTGCTGTTTGGCGCGCTGTGGCTGCGCGAGCCGGTGACCCCCAGCCTGCTGGCGGCGCTGGCGCTGGTGGCCGGCGGCATCGTGCTGGTGAACCGCAAGCCGGGGTGAGGGCGTTGGCGGAGCGCCGAAACGCCGATCCCCCCCCCAGAATTCAAGCAAAAAATGCCCGCACCCAGCGTGGAATGGTCATTGTGCGCTATTCAATGGGGACTATTCCGAGCTTCCCTGACGCCAGTACAGGCGCTCCGAGTTGATCACCAGTGCGGCGCGTGCAGCGGCTGCGTCGCCCAGCCAGTCGTCCAGTGCCCGCCGCAGCGCCGGGTAGTCGGCCTGTGCCTCGTGGTTGGTGCAAGGCCAGTCGCTGCCCCACAGCAGGCGGTCGGGGCCCAGTTCACCCAGCCACAGGCGCGACAGCGCAGCGGCGTTGAGCCCGCCCAGCCGGTAGGCGCCGCTGAGCTTCACGTGCACGGGCGTCTGCCGCGCGCGGGCGGTCAGCGCACGCACGGTGGCGTCGCCGGCGGCCACCGCCGCGGGCTTGCCCATGTGGTCGATCACCAGCGGCAGCGCGGCGGGCAATTGCGCCAGCACCTCGGGCAGCCTGCCCGTGTCGGTGTGCAGTTCCAGGTGCCAGCCGAGTGCTGCCAGCGCGTCCCACAGCGCGGCGGCGGCGGACCAGGCGCTCATGTCGTGCGCGATGCCCGCCAGGTTCAGCCGGATGCCGCGCACGCCGGCCGTGTGCAGCGGCGCCAGCGTCATCAAGTCGGCGGTCGGTGCGACCACGGCAACGCCCCTCAGCGCGTCGGGGTGATGCGCCAGCGTGTCCAGCAGCAGCTTGTTGTCCGTGCCCAGGAAGCTGGTCTGCACCAGCACGCCGCGTTTTACGCCCAGTGGCTGGGCTGCGGCGGCCCACGCGGACAGCGGCGCGGCGTAGCCCGGCGTGTAGCGCGCGCCGGGCAGGGCGCTGTTCGCCGCAAACACATGAAAGTGCGCGTCCACCACCGGTTTTGACAAATCAGGAATCATGGCTTACATTCTAGTCATCTAGATGACTAAATCAATGGACTTCGCCTTTTCTCCAGCATTGGCAGGCACCCACGCTGACCAGCCCGCCCCCGGCCAAAGCCGCTACGGCTGGCTCGCAGCCAGCCTGCGCGCGCGCATCACGCAGGGCGAATGGGTGCCGGGCACGGCGCTTCCGGCGGAAGCCGCGCTGGCACGC
Organism: Burkholderiales bacterium; assembly: GCA_011391155.1. Lineage (GTDB taxonomy): Bacteria > Pseudomonadota > Gammaproteobacteria > Burkholderiales > Burkholderiaceae_C > JAABQG01. The sequence goes on along the minus strand of JAABRA010000220.1, from coordinate 15,423 downwards.
GAGCACGGCGTGGCGCTGGGCACGCTGCGCCAGGCGCTGGCACTGCTGGTGGCCGAGGGCCTGCTGGAGCGTCAACACGGGCGCGGCACCTTTGTGCGCGCGGGGCTGGGTGGTGCGTCCATGCTGCGGTTTTTCCGGTTCCGTCACGGCGGCGACCTGACGGCCACGCCCACCTCCACCATCCTGTCGCGCCAGGTGGCATCGGCCGGGCCGGAGACGGCCGATGCCTTCGGGTTGCCCGTGGGCGCCAGCGTGCTGGAGTTGCAGCGCCTGCGCAGCCTGGCCGGCGAGCCCTGCCTGCTGGAGCAGCTGTGGCTGCCACTGCCGGCCTTCGATGCGCTCAAGGATTCCGATACCGCCACCTGGGGCGACCTGCTCTACCCGCTGTACCAACGCCTGTGCGGCGTCACGGTTAACAAGGCCGAAGACGACCTGCGCTTCGGCCTGCTGAATCGCGAACAGGCCGCGCTGTTGCGGCTGGACGCCGGCCACCCCTGCGTGCAGGTGAACCGCCGCGCGTTTGACCTGACGGGCCGCTGCATCGAACTTCGCACCACCCTGGGCGACGCCTTTGCCTTCCAGTACACCGCGCAGGTCCGCTGAACCTGCCACCCCGATCTACAACCAGGAGACCAGCATGAGCAACTCAAATTTAAAGAAAAATAAGGCCTATCCCAGCGTCGTCTGGTCATTGTCTGCTATGGCATTGGTAGTGGCCGGCGCCACCACCACCGCCGCCGCGCAGGCTCAAACCGCCGCCCCCTGGCCCAGCAAACCGATCTCGCTGGTCGTGACCTACCCGCCCGGCGGCGGGGCGGATGCCATGGCGCGCCTGATCGCCCCCAAGCTCGGCGAGGCCCTGGGCCAGACCGTGATCGTGGAGAACAAGCCCGGCGCCGGCGGCCAGATCGGTGCGGCCGCCGTGGCCAAGGCCGCGCCGGACGGCCACACGCTGATGCTCGACGCCTCGTCGTTCGCGGTGAACCCATCGCTGTACCCCAAGCTGCCCTACGACACCGAAAAAGCCTTTCGTGCCATCGGCGTGATCGCACTGTTCCCCAACGTGGTGCTGGTCAACGCCCAGTTCCCGGCGAAGAACGTGGCCGAACTGATCGCTGCCGCACGGGCCAAAAAAGACGCTGTTTCGTTTGCTTCTTCCGGCAACGGTTCGGCGCAGCACCTGGCCGGTGCGCTGTTCGAATCCGCCGCCAAGGTGGACATGGTGCATGTGCCGTACAAGGGCGGCGGCCCGGCGCTGAACGACGTGATCGGCGGCCAGGTGCCGCTGTTCTTCGGCAACCTGGCCTCCACGCTTCAGCACATCCAGAGCGGCAAGCTGCGCGCGCTGGCCGTGACCTCGGGCAAGCGCTCGCCGATCCTGCCGGACGTGCCCACGCTCGCCGAGGCCGGCGTGCCCGGCGCCGAGGTGTACGAATGGAACGTGGTGCTGGCGCCCGCCGGCACGCCCGAGGCGGTGGTCGGCAAGCTGTCGGCGGCGCTGCAGAAGGCGCTGGACGCGCCCGAGGTCAAGGCGCGCATCGCGCAACTCGGCGGGGACATCCAGAAGGGCAGCCCCGACGCCGCGCAGGTCTTTGTGCAGCAGCAGATCGCCCTGTGGGCGCGCGTGACCAAGGCCCGCGGCATCACGCTGGAATAAGCCGCTCTCATTTTTCAACACGGAAACTCACGATGACCGATTCCCTCCACGCCCTCACCCGCCGCCAGTGGCTGGCCGCCTCCGGCGCTGCCGCGCTCGCCACCACGCCGCTGCTGGGTCGCGCCCAGGCCGACTGGCCGTCCAAACCGCTGCGCCTGGTGGTGCCTTTTGCCCCGGGCGGTAGCTCGGAGATCGTGGCGCGCGCCGTAGCCGGCGAAATGGCCAAGACCATCGGCCAGAACGTTTTCGTGGACAACAAGCCGGGTGCGGCCGGCAACATCGCGATGCAGGAAGTCGCCAACTCGACGGACGGACACACGCTGATCCTGGGCCACATCGGCACGCTGGCCGTGAACCCCTTCATCTTCTCGAAGCTGCCCTACGACGCCGCCCGCGACTTCGTGCCGGTCACGCTGGTGTCCAAGGTACCCAGCCTGTACGTGGTGCACCCCGACCTGCCGGTGAAGAACCTCAAGGAATTCGTGGCCTATGCCAAGTCGAAACCCGGCCAGCTCAACTACGGCTCGGCCGGCAACGGCAGCGCCGGTCACCTGGCGTTTGAGTACCTGAAGATGGTCACCGACATCTTCGTGCTGCATGTACCCTACCGCGGCACCGGCCCCATGCTGACCGACCTGATGGCCGGTCGGCTGCAGGCTGCCTCGGTTGGCGCGCCCGCGCTGTTGCAGTTCATCAAGGCTGGCAAGCTGCGCTGCATCGCCACCGGCACCACCCAGCGCCTGCCGCAGTTGCCCGACGTGCCCACCGTGGCCGAGCAGGGCTACCCGGGCTTCGAGATGACGCAGTGGTATGGCCTGCTGGCGCCCAGCAAATGGCCGAAGGCGCATGTGGCAAAGCTTGAGGCCGAGGCCATCCGGGCCACGCGCAGCACACTCGTGAAAGAAAAACTCGCCAACGACACGGCCCTGGCCGTGGGTAACACCGCCGCCGAGTTCGAGGCCTTCATCAAGGCCGAGCAGGCGCGCTGGAAGCCGGTGATCGCGCGCGCACAGATCAAGCCGGACGGCGCGTAGCCTGCCAAGCACCGAATGGGGCCGCGCGCCTGCCGGCGGCGTCACCTTGCCGGCCCGTCCGCGGTTTCGGCACAATGCGGCGCAGAACCTTTGTCCCGGGACTGAACATGCTCGGATTCCTGCCCCCTGTCGTGCGTGGCGTCATCGCCTTCCTGCTGCTGCTGATCAACACCTTGTTCTGGTGTTCGCTGCTGCTTTCCCTGGCGCTGGTCCGGCTGCTGCTGCCTTTCAAGGCGGTGCGCGTGCGCATCGACCCGGTGCTCAACGCGATTGCCACGGCCTGGGTGGCCTGCAACAGCGGCTGGATGGGGCTGACCCAGCGCACGGTGTGGGACGTGCAGGGCATCGATACGCTGCCCTACCGCGGCTGGTACCTGGTGAACTGCAACCACCAGGGTGCGGTCGATATTTTTGTGCTGCAGCATGTCATGAATCGGCGCATTCCCATGCTCAAGTTCTTCATCAAGCAGCAGCTCTTTTTCGTGCCGGTGATCGGGCTGGCCTGGTGGGCGCTCGATTTTCCGTTCATGAAGCGGCATTCCGCGGCGGCCTTGCGCAAGAACCCCGCCCTGCGCGAGCAGGACCGCGAGACCACGCGGCGCGCCTGCGAGAAGTTCGCCCTGGTGCCGACCAGCGTGATGAACTTTGCCGAGGGCACGCGCTTCACGCCGGCCAAGCACGCGGCCCAGGCCTCGCCCTACCGGCATCTGCTCAAGCCCAAGGCCGGCGCGCTGGCGCTGGCGCTGCACGCCATGGGGCACCAGTTCCACGCCCTTGTCGACGTGACGCTGGTCTACCCGGATGGCGTGCCGACGTTCTGGCAGTTTCTCTGCGGCCGGGCCACGCGGGTGATCGTGCGGGCGCGCCAGCTGCCTATTCCCGCCGATTTCTGCACGGGCGACTATGAGGGCGATGCCAAATTTCGCGCCACGCTGCACCGTTGGCTGGCGGATCTGTGGGCGCGCAAGGACCGGCAGATCGACGCGCTCCTGGGCCGCTGACGTGCGGTGGCCGAAGCCGGCACGGCACCGGTCGTGCCCACTGCGGCATCACGGGCGTCGCAGCCGCGGGTCACTTGGGTCTCCGTCGTGTGGGGGTTTTGCCTTTGTGCTTCCCGCGTCTAGCGCCTAAGATGCCGCCTGAATACGGTATCGATTCCGGGACCAACATGAAAGGTGCGCCATGTACAAACGAATTCTGCTCGCTTACGACGGGTCCGAGCCGGGACAGCAGGCCCTGCTGGACTGCCAGGAAATCGCGCAATGGAGCCATTCGGAACTCACCCTGATCGCGGTGATGCCGCTGCCGCTGTCCGTCATCGGGCCCGAGGGCGGCGTGTATGACGAGGCGGCGCAGACCGACGAAAAAACCCGCTTTCAGGAAACCCTCGACCTGGGCCTGCGCCGGCTCGCCGACAAGGGGCTGGCCGCGCGCGGCGAAGTGGTGACGGGCGACGCCGTGAGCGAAATTGTCAGCTGCGCCCAGCGCATCGAGGCCGACCTGATCGTGGTGGGCCACAAGCACCTGGACGGCTGGGCAGCGCGCTGGTGGCGCGGCTCCATTTCCAAGGCGCTGATCGAGCACGCGCCCTGCAGCGTGCTGGTGGTCATCACCCGGTAAAACCGGCGTACCGAAACGCCGCCTTGCGTGCGCAGGCGGTCGCGGCTGCGCCACAGTTTGACAACGCGGGTGTCTGCGTCGCCAGCCTTTCTGGCGCCCCGGTCATGGTCCCTTTACACTGGGCCCTCCCCCTGAAACTCAAGGAAACCGGTGTTTCCATCGAGGCCAGGTTTTTTTTTGATGCCGCTGGATGGATCTGACGCAATGACGAATAACTACCAGAACGAACTCCTGGAACAGAATCTCCGGACCTTTCTCGGCGACATCGATCAGGCCGCCCTGGATTTGCTGCGCCAGCATCTGGAGTGGGTCGCCGTTGCGGCAGGCGAGACGCTGATGGCGCAAGGCGATCCCGGCGACTCCATGTACCTGTCCATCAGCGGCCGGTTGCGCGTCTATGTGCGCGACGAGGATGGGGTCGAGCGCGTGGTGCGCGAAATGGCACGCGGGCAGATCATGGGTGAAATGAGCCTGTACACGGACGACCCCCGATCGGCCACGGTGGTCGCGATCCGTGACTCGGTCCTCGTGCGGCTGGCCAAGAGCGAGTTCGCCAGCCTGCTGTCGAACAGCGCCCAGGTCTCCATCGCATTGACGCGCCAGATCATCAAGCGGCTGCAAAACTCCCAGAGCCGATCCGAACTGGCGCGGCCCGTCACGATCGCCCTGCTGCCGATCACGCAGGAGGTTCAGCTCGGTCCGTTCGCGCAGCGTCTGGCCGAGCAGTTGCAGGGCATCGGCCGGGTCCGGATTGTGGACGCCGCCTGCATCGACCAGGAGTCCGGGCAGCCAGGACTGGCCCAGAGCGACGGCAACGACGCGGACGTGAATCGCCGCATTGCCCTGCAACTCGACAGGATCGAAGCGGTCCACGACTTTGTGCTGCTCGTCGGCGACGATGGGCCGACACCGTGGACGCAGCGCTGCATCCGGTGCTGCGACGAGGTGCTGTTGCTCGCGGATGCCGCGCAAAAACCGGTGCTGCATGAAACCGAACGGGAACTCCTGATGCAGCGAGCTGGCCGCGCCGAGGCGGCAGAAACCCTGGTGCTGCTGCACCCGGCGGATCTGGTCTGCCCTTCGGGCACGCACCGCTGGCTGGCGCGCAGGCCCGTGACCAGCCATGTCCATATTCGTCCCGCCCTGGACCGGGACATGGCCCGCCTGGCGCGCATCCAGAGCCGCACCGCGGTGGGTCTGGTCCTGGCCGGTGGCGGCGCCAGGGGCTGCGCGCACCTGGGCCTGTTCAACGCGCTGCAGGAGCGCGGCATCGAGATCGATTTCGTGGGCGGCACCAGCATTGGCTCCGTCATGGCGGCGCTGGTGGCCTCCGATCGCTCCTTCGAAGATGTCATGCGTATCGCCCGCCGCGCCTTCAGCACCAACCCCACGGGGGATTTCAACCTGGTGCCGGTGATCTCGCTGATTGCCGGACGGCGCCTTCGCGGCATCGCCGAGACCGCGATCCAGGAACTGGTGGGCCCGAATGCCAATGTCGAAGACCTGTGGAAGAACTATTTCTGCGTTGCCAGCAATTACTCCAAGGCCAGCGAGCATCGGTTTCATCAGGGCAACCTGGTGAAGGCGATGCTGGCCAGCATCGCGATTCCGGGCGCGCTGCCGCCTGTGATCCAGGGCGGAGACATCCTGTTCGATGGCGGGACGTTCAACAATTTTCCGGTGGATGTGATGCGCAGCATGCGCGGCGTCGGCAAGGTGATCGGCGTGGACCTGAGTCCCCGAAAACCCCGGCATATTGAAAACGAGGAGGTGCCTGGCAGCTGGGCCCTGCTGCGCGACCGGCTGCGTCCGCGCAGCAAACGCCGGTACAAGCTGCCATCCCTGGTGGCGTACCTGATGAACGTCACCATTCTGTACAGCATTTCTCGCCAGCGCGAGGCGCAGAAGATCACTGATCTGTATTTCAATCCGCCGCTGGATCGTGTGGGCATGTTGCAGTGGGAGAAGTTTGACAACATCGTCAAGCAGGGCCATGCGCATGGCGCCGAGGTCCTGTCGGCCATGAGCGCCGCAGACCTGGAGCCCTTCCTGCCGCGGTCGAAACGACCCGACCCGGTCGCCGCGGCGCGCGCTGGCGAATAGTCCCCCGCCTTTCGACGGCGTCGATCATGCTCGCAGACCTCCGGACACGGCTGCTTCCCGGCGCGTTGTCCAGTATCGCGGCCTTGGCCCTGATGCTGTCGGTTGCGTTGACGGCCTTGACGTTATGGCTGATCGATCCCATTCCGCTGCAGAGTCTGCGTCTGGCGCAATTCGATCAGTTCCAGCGCTGGTTCCCGCGGCCCTACGAACCCGCCGCGGTGCGCGTGGTGGATATTGACGAGCCCAGCCTGAAGGCCTACGGGCAATGGCCCTGGCCCCGCACGCGGGTGGCTGAACTGGTGCAGCGCCTGCATGAAGCTGGCGCCGCAGCGATCGTGTTCGACATGATCCTGGCTGAACCCGACCGGACATCGCCGCTGGCCATGGCCGACCTCTGGCAAGACGCGCGGGTCCGGGCGTCGCTGTCGCGCTTGCCCGATCATGATGCCGCGTTGGGGGCCGCGATGAAAGACCGGAACGTGGTGCTGGGCAGCAGCCTGTCGCGTTCCGGCCAGTCCCGCACCGATGCGGCGACCACACGCGATGCGCCAGCGTTGCCCTACCGGGTCGTGAGCACGGGCACCATTGAACCGGGGCAGTGGCTGCATGGATTTGACAACGTGGTCTGGCCGTTGCCGCTGCTCAGCGCGAATGCTGCCGGGCTGGGCGCCTTGAACTTCGCTGCTGACATTGACGGCGTGGTCCGGCGGGTGCCGCTGATGCTGCATCTGGGAGACAAGATCGTGCCCACCTTGAGCGCCGAGGCGTTGCGCGTGGCGCAGGGCGCCCGCAATCACGTGTTGCGCAGCAACGAGGCCGGCGTGCAGGATGTGCGCATTGGGGATGTCACGGTACCCACCAATGCGCATGGCGAAGTCTGGTTGCATTACACGGAGAAACAGCCGGCGCGGTATGTCTCGGCGGCGCAGGTCCTGGAGGGCAAGGTCGCCGCCGACCAGCTGGAGGGCCACATCATATTGATTGGCAGCTCGGCCGCCGGATTGATGGATTTGCGATTCAATCCGATGGGGGAAATGATGCCCGGCGTGCAGGCCCATGCGCTGGCGCTGGAGCAAGTCTTGCTGGGACAACACCTGCAGCGGCCGCCCTGGGCCGGCGGCGCAGAGGCCCTGGCGCTGGTATTGGGCCCGTTGATCGTCGGGCTGTTCGCGCTCGCCGCGCCGGTCTGGTGGGCGACGTGGGTTGCGGCCGCGGTACTGGGCGCCCTTCTGGGCGGCGCCTGGTACGCCTTCGTGAACCAGCACCTGTTGCTCGATGCCGCCAATCCGGCGCTGGCCACAGCCCTCAGCTTCGCCTTGGGGAGCGGCCTGCACCACCTGGTCAGCGAACGCGAGCAGCGATGGGTGCGCGAGGCCTTTTCACGCTATGTCTCGCCGAACCGGGTGGCGCACCTGGTTGCCCATCCGGAACAGCTCCAGCTTGGCGGACAGCGGCAGGTCTGCAGTTTTGTATTCACCGACCTGGCGGGATTCACCAGCATGATGGAGTCCGGCGACCCGGCGCAGGCGGTGTCCCTGCTCAACGATTACCTGGATGCGATGCTGGCCATTGTTTTCAGGCATGAAGGCACTCTGGACCGGATCGTGGGCGACGCGGTGGCCGTGCTGTTCTCGGCACCGGTGCCGCAACCCGACCATCGCCAGCGCGCCTTTGATTGCGCCATGGAGATGGACACCTTCGCGTCGGCCTACTCTGCCCGCCTGCGCTCCCAGGGCGTCGCCTGGGGGCACACCCGCATCGGAATTCACAGCGGCGAGGTGATCGTTGGCAATTTCGGCGGGAAGACCCTTTTCGATTATCGCGCGCTGGGCGACCCGATCAACACCGCGGCACGCCTGGAGAGTGTCAACAAGCATCTGGGAACGCGAGTCTGCCTCTCGCAGGCCATCGTGGACGGTTGCCCTGACGTGCCAGTACGGGCGGTCGGGCGACTGGTCCTGAAGGGGAAAAGCCATCCCTTGCAGGTGTATGAGCCGCTGGCGGCCACGAATCCGGCCGAGTGCGCCACGCCCGCTGAATATGATGCGGCGATGCGTCTCTTGCAGCCGGGCAGCGGCGAAAGCGAAGGGCCGGCGATGGCGCTGGCCAGTTTTGAGGCGCTGTTCAAGCGTTATCCGAAAGATCCCCTGGTGCTGCTACACCTGCGGCAACTGCGTGAAGGGGGCACGGATGACCTGATCACCATGGCGGAAAAGTAGACGTCCCTGAGGCTTATCGCAAGGTCACGGCCACGCGCCGGTTTCTTTGCTCGGGAGTCTCGTCCGCTGTGGGCACCAGGAGGTTGCGCTCGCCATGGGATTCAACGACGACCGCCATGTTCCTGACGTCAAGTCGTTGAAGCTCGCTGGCGATCAATCGGGCCCGGCTGAGCGCCAGGGCCTCGTTGGCCTCGGATTTCCCAAGGGTATCGGTGTGACCCACGACCGAAATATCCAGCGTTGGAAACAAGCGAGCCCGGTCAAGAAGGCGTTTCATCACGGCCTTGGACTCGGTCGTCAGAACCGTCCCCCCGATTTCGAAATAGAGCAGGAAATGCTCGGGGATGGGGGGGCGTGCCGCCAGCGCAGCGTTGAAGTCACGCTCAATCGCCGCCTTGTCGAGGGTGAAAGGCGTGCCGCTTCCGTCCAGCCAGGCCCCTTGTTGCGCCTGGGTAAGCACCTGCTCGCCGCGCTGCCCGGTGACCATGACCCGGCCGACCGTGCCGTCCGGGCTGGTCAGCAGGACGACGTAGGAGGGAGGATGCCTCACCGGTTGGGGCTTTTCCGGCCGAGGCTCTTCCGAGCGCACATTGAAGGAGCTTGGGATATCCGGTATCGGCAACTGGCTCGAACAACCGGTGAAAAAGGCAGCCAGCAGCAGTCCGATGCCTGGCAGGGAACCGGGGATGGGACGATTCATTCGACGTCGTCCACCTTGACCATGAAGCTCGTGCCCCGCACACCGATAATGCCGCTCGGTGTCTTGACCGACACCGCGTCCGGCTTGAGCTTGGCAATCACGCCCGAGACATAGGTCAAGGTACCCTTGTCAAGGCGCGTTGCCAGCTTTAACTGGCCTTTTGCCGGCGCATAAAGATACTCATCCACCGTCAGCTCGGTGTCGGGCCCGAACGACATCACCGTGTCGTCCTTGAAGGTCACACCCATCGACGCGCCCGCCGCTGTCTTGAGCTGGCTTCCCATCAGCACGGCAGTGCCCTGTTGCGCTGGTACGCGTTGCCCACTGGTGGTGACCCACGCCGAGCCCTTCACGGTCTTCACGTACCCAACGGGTTCCGCCTGGGCCTGGCACATCAGTGGCATTGCTGCGAGACTCCAAACCATCAGGGCGCTGAATATTTTCACGCTGTTGCTCATGCTACGGACCTTTCGAAAATGGCATTCTCGTATATTTTTGAAAATACGCTCAATATTCTGCGACCTTCAGACTTGTCGGTCATCCTGGGATTTCCTGCGAGACTGCTGCATACTTTGTCTTCCTCGCCATTTTTTGAAAGGATGCACGGCATGAAGATATTGAAGCCCCTTGCCCTTGCTGGTGCGCTGATCGCCGGGTTGAATCTGTCTGCCTGCACCACAGGATTTGCGTCAGGCGCCACGTCATATGCCTCGGGCCTCACCTCACGCGTCACCTCATACTTCACCACAGTTGAGGAGCACCAGCCTGGTTACCCGCGGGCAATTCCGTACTTTCCCTACTCCGAGGATGACGCGACAGCCGCACGGGTGCGCAATGGACTCGTCGCAAACCTTGGTCCCGCCGCTGGTTCGCTGACGGTTCAGGTGACCAAAGGTGTTGTTGAGCTCGGTGGACGCCCCGGAAATCCTGACGCACGTGATCTGGCTGTCCGGATTACCAAACGTACCTATGGCGTGAACGGGGTGTCCGACAAGATGGCGATGAACTAGGGCAAACGGTTTGCGCCTTGAAGTCAGGGGGCGAGTGTCCGTCGGAACGCCTCCAGAGCGAAATATTGCCGGCTTTACTGAAAGCAGCCACACGGATCACCTCGACGCCGAGCTTCGAAGGCGGTCTGCCAGATGCAGGGCGATGTTGCGCAGAAGACGCGCACCCAGAGCAGGATCAGCGGCGGAAAGTGCATCGAAGTCGGTGCGCAACAGTGAAAACACCACGGCGTCACTATCGGCGATGGCGTCAGCCGACCGACCACCGCCGTCGAGCATGGCAATTTCGCCCAGCATGACGCCGGGGGAATAGCTCACATAGCGCTGCCGGGGTTCCGAGCGGCCGCCCACGATCGAGATTGAACCCTGCGTCAGCACGTAGACCCGGTCGCCCGGGTCACCCTGGCGAAACAGCAAGGTCCCGGCGGACAGGTGTTGCGCGGGCATCAATTTCAGGACCTGCTCGACCTGCGCGGATGCCAGTCCCCGCAGGAGCAGCGACTGCGCCAGCGGCGCCTCGGTGCGCGACTCGGCGACGTGTGCCTGCGCCAGAAAGCGCTGTTCTGCTGCCTCGATGGCATGGTCGGTATCCCGGAACCAGTCTTCGCGCGGGCGCTCGCGAAAACAGCCATAGGCCTGCAGACGGCGCCCGTGCGCGCTGTCAGTGGTCACCCCGGCGAGCAACATCGGGATGCCGTGTCGTGCCAGCCGGCGGGACAGATCCTGCAGCAGCACGGCGCCCGACTCATCGATGATGTTGACGCGCTGCAGGTCAAGCACCAGGCAGGCGCAATCGGGGGGGAGCCTGCCGGCCTCAACCGCCAGTCGCTCTGCCGTTCCAAAGAAGAGCGCACCTTCCAGTTCAAGCACCGTCACACGCTGGCGGGAATGCGCAAGCAACGCTTCCTGCGCAAGCCCGTAGACCCTTCGTGACGGGCGTTCGGCGGCGCTGAAACGGCCGCGCACCAGGGATCGGTTCATGCTGCGGATGAAAACGGCCATCGACAGGAGCACGCCAGCAGCAATTCCGGCGACGAAACCCATCGCCACGGTCGTTGCGCACACCGCCGCCACCAGCACCAGGCTCAGCCGCAGATCGGACGAAAACTCACGCGCATACAACTGGCGCACCAGTTGCCGGGTCCAGCGGTCGACCATGGCCACAGCGATGGTGAGCATGACGCCCGCCAGCACGGTCCTGGGGATGAGGGCAATCAGCGGGCCCCCGACAGCGAACAGGATGGCAAAGACCACGGCCGCGGCGACAACCGCGCCCTGTCCTCGCGATCCGCCATCGATCAGCGTCATGGCGCGCGTCTGGGACAGCACCAGGGGCAAGCCGCCAAAGACGCCGCTGGCCGTATTGGCCAGTCCGATGGCCATAAGCTCACGGCGACCGTCGTGCCGGGTGTCGGTGAGCTGGTCGATGACCGCGGCAGCGAGCAGCGACTCCAGTGAACCGATGACCGCGAGCACCGCCGCCGTGAGCCCTACCGCACTGGCGTGACGACGCAGCAGGCCCAAGGTATCCGGATCCGAAAACCGGAACAGGGCGTCCGGCAGCGCGACGCCCTGCGGCAGGGCGCCCACGACCGGGCCGAGTTGGGACCCCGGAATGACAGCCCCCAGCACGGCGTAGACGGCAGCCCCCACCGCCAGGGCCGCCAGCGGCGCCGGCGCGTGCGGCCATTTCCAGCGCATCACCCAGAGCGAAATCGCCGTTGCCAGCCCCACCGCTAATGTCAGGGGCTGAATACTTGACAGCGGGGTGGCATCGCCCGGCGCAGCCAGTGCCGGCAGGCCCAGCAGGGGGGGCACTTGTGCCACCAGGATCATCAACGCGACGGCGTTCATGAAGCCGGCGAGTACCGGCTGCGGTACAAACCGGGCGAACCGACCCAATCCCAGCAGGCTGAACATCACCTGCAGCGCGCCCATCAGGACGATGGTGGCGGCCGTCACGGCGACCAGGCTTGCCAGCCCGCCGGCCGTGGACACGTCGAGGGCCGGGTCGCGGACCAGTTGGGCCACGAGGCCGGCCAGAATCAGGGCCGTCGCAGAACTCGGGCCGCCGCAGGGCACGGCCACACGGCCCAGCAGCGCGTAGACGAAGCCCCCAGCGATGACCGCCGCAAAGGACGCCGCGATTCCCACGGGCGCCGCGGCAGCCCCGAGCGGTGAAAAAGCCACCAGGCCGATGGTCAGCACCAGGGCCAGGCTGGCGAACGCATTGGCGCCGCCGCCCCAGGCTGCGCCCGGCAGGCCGGCCATGGCGGACGGACGACCCGACGCCATCAGCGGCAGGCGCACGGTGGCGCTTCATGCAACAGTCGGGACATCAATGGAAAAATCCGGAGCGCTGGCTGAATCGCGGGCAATCAGAACAGGACCGTCACGCGAACGGTGTCGCTCGTTGTCTCAACGTTGACATTGGAAGACCCGCTTCGGGCCAGGCGGATCATGTTGGGGTTGCTGGCGAGAATTTCGGCCAGGAATCCGCGCACGCCGCGTGCCTTCGCGTGCTCCGTCATCCGATTCTGCAGGGCCGTGCCCAGGCCTGAGCCCTGCCAGTCCGGGTGGACCATGAAGGCGGTCTCCGCCAGGTTGGTGGAGGGATCGATGAAATAGCAGGACTGGGCCACGATCTGCGGGTTCTCCCGGGATCCGGTCACCGCCACGAACGCCACTTCATTCTCGAAGTTGACGTTGCACAGCCGTTGCACATCCTTGCCGGAGAGTCCGCGCACCTTGCGGAAAAATCGCGTGTACACATCACGGTCCGAAAGGCTGTGAAACAAGGTCCGGATGGCATCGCCGTCGGATGATCCGGCTGGGCGCAACAGCACCGAGCGCTGGTCCTTCAGCTTCACGGTGCGTTCTTCCTCCACCGGATAGGCGCGCATGTTCTTCAAGGTCTGGTCGGGCGGGAGGTAGCCCAGCGCCTGCGCCTGCTCGAACAGCGCGACGCGAAACTTCGGATTCGCCACCTCGATCAGCGCCACGGCGCGCTCGTCGATCGATTTGCCGAACAGGTAGGCAATGCCGAACTCCGTGATCACATAGTGCACATCGGTGCGCGCGACGGTGACGCCCTCGCCAGGCCGCAAAACCGCCCGGATGCGCGAGGTCTCGCCGTCATCCTCCGTGGACGCCAGGCAGATGATGGCCTTGCCCCCCTCGGAGCGCGAGGCGCCGCGCAGGAACTCCCCTTGCGCGCCGATGCCGCCGTAAAAATCGCCATTGAACTGGTCGGCGCACACCTGCCCGGTCAGGTCCACCGCGAAGGCCTGCGTCACAGACACCATCTTGTGTTGGGCGGCGATGGTGTTCGGGTGGCACACCGCCTCGATCGGCTGGAAAGAAAACAGCGGGTTGCGGTCGATCAGGTCGTACAGGCGCCGGGAGCCCATCGCAAAACTGGTGACGATCTTGCGCGGTTGGTGGGTCTTGCGCTGCCCGGTCAGGATGCCTTTTTCCAACAGCGGGATGATCGCGTCGGTGATGACGTCGGAGTGGATGCCGAGGTCCTGGCGGTCCGCCAGGTACTTCAGGGCTTCGTTGGTTACGCGCCCCAGCCCGATCTGCAAGGTGGAGCCGTCCTCGATGATGCCGCCGATATAGCGCGCGATCTGCTCCATCGCCGGCCCGGGGACCGAGGGGTGCAGGTATTCGATCACGGGCGTGCTGACCGGCACCAGGTGATGAATCTGGCGGATGTGCAGGGTCGAGTCCCCCATGGAACGGGGCATGGCCGGATTGACCTCGGCGATCACGAGTCGCGCCCTGGCGATGGCGGCCGGTATGACGTCCACGGAAACACCCAGGCTCACGTAGCCGAATTCATCGGGCAGCGAGACCTGGATCAGCGCGACGTCCACGGGAATGCGCCCGATCGCCATCAGGGCGGGAACGCGGGCAATCGACATGGGCACGTACTTGGCCAGGCCTTGTTTCACGGCGGCGTGGATATCGTTGCCGACGAAAAAGGTGCGGTGACGGTAGTGCGTGGTGGCCTGCCCGTCGGTATCGTGCGGCACCGCATGATCCGTGATGAAGTGCACCAGTTCGACATCGGCCGGACGGCGCAGGAGCCCCTCCTCCATCGCCGCGACCAGCGATCGGGGCGTGGCGCATGCAGTGCCGACGAAGACATGGTCCCCGTGCTGGATATGGCTGACGGCCGCTTCGGCGGTACAGACTTTCCCGGCATGCGGACGCAGCATCGGGTCGATGTCCGCCAGGGAATCGGGTTCATCCGGCGGTGGCGGGGTGCCCGGGCCGAAATGCGACTTGATGCGGTTGCCGATGCGTGAAAGAAGGCCCTCTGCAGGGCGCATCCCGGACGCCTGATTCGGGTCTGGTGAGGCGTCCTCGATCATGGTTTTCCAGTGCTGGGCAGGTCTGTGGAGGGCCAGTATGGCATTTCAACCGCATCGCCCCGGCGTTGCAGGGCGCGTATCCGGGAAAACGATAACGCACGCGTCAGTTTGGCGCATCACATCGCCGCGCACCCCGGCCACGTGGCATGGTGCTGCGTTGATGCGGCTGGACGCGATGTGGAACGAATCTTGCATGCTGCGCCCTGTTGCCTGTCGTTCCCGAGGTGCCCCTTGTTTCCAGCCACTCTTGCCCCTGCGGGCATCGTCACGCCGATCGAGCGCTACCTGCAAACGCTGCATGCGCGTTACTTGCCCTGTCAGGAGGGCCAGGTGGCGGACTACATCCCTGAATTGACCCACGCCGACCGGAACTGGTTCGGCATCTGCATGGCCACGCGCGACGGACACCTGTACGAGGTGGGCGATACGCGGCAGGCGTTCACCATTCAGTCGATCTCGAAGGCGCTGGTCTACGGCCTGGCGCTCGAAGACCGGGGCGAGGCGCATGTGCGCTCGCGCATCGGCGTCGAGCCCTCCGGGGATGCCTTCAACGCGATCAGCCTGCAGGCCGGCACTGGCCGGCCGTTCAACCCGATGATCAATGCCGGCGCCATCGCCGCCAGCGGCCAGGTTCTGGCGCGCGACGGGAAATCCCGTATTGAACGGGTCCTGGCCTATCTGTCCGGCTGTGCCGGGCGGCCACT
>JAABRA010000108.1 GCA_011391155.1 Burkholderiales bacterium | reverse complement strand
CGCAATCTATGCCAGCCAGGTATTTCACTTCGATACCCAGCGGACCATCGTGTTGGTGCTGGTGGTCAACATCACCGCCGCCCTCGGCGCGTTTGCATTCGGTCATGTGCAGGACCGCATCGGCCATGTGCGGGCGATCGCGCTGACGCTCGCCGGCTGGATCGCAATGGTGCTGCTGGCGTGGGCGGCGCCGGATGAACGCATGTTCTGGGTGGCAGCGAACCTCGCGGGTCTGTGCATGGGCGCCTCGCAATCTGCGGGCCGTGCCATGGTCGGCCTGCTGGCGCCGCCCGCGCACCAGGCCGAGTTTTTCGGCCTGTGGGGGCTGGCGGTGAAGCTGGCGTCGATCGCCGGTCCGCTGACCTATGGCGTGACCAGCTGGCTGACCGTGAACGACCATCGCCAGGCGCTCCTGATCACCGGCACCTACTTCGTCGCAGGCCTCGCGGTGTTGCGCGGCATCCGTGCCGACCGTGGCCGCCGCGCCGCGCACCGCTTCACCCTGCAGGCCGGGCATGCCTGACTTCAGCATCCTGGTTGCGGACTGGGCCCACGAGCGGGCACGCCTGTCGCAGGTTCGGCGCGCCGTGTTCATCGACGAGCAGGGCGTCCCCGAGGAACTGGAATGGGACGCCGACGATGCCGCGTCGCTGCATTTCCTGGTTGTCGACAGCACCGGTCAGGCCATCGGCTGCGCCCGCCTGCTGCCCGACGGACATGTCGGGCGCATGGCGGTGCTGCCTGAATGGCGCGGACGTGGCGTTGGACAAGCGCTGCTGGCGGCCCTCCTGGACGCGGCACGGGCACGCGGGCACGACACGCTCAGGCTTAGCGCGCAAACCCATGCGGCAGCGTTTTATGCCCGTGCTGGATTCGTCGCCGTGGGGGGTGAATATGAGGAGGCCGGCATTCCCCATGTCGCCATGCAAAGGCAGCTGTCCTGAGCCCGGCACCATTAGGCCGATCAGGGTCATTGCATCGGCACTTAAGAATTTACTGATAGAGTTCAACCTGGAATCAGGCGGGCGTCATCCATCGCGCAGACGTCGCCTCAGGCTCACGAACAAGGGAAGACCGCAATGAAAACATTCAAGGCAGGCATCGTCGGGGCGGGCATCGCCGGTGCGAGTTGCGCGGGCGCCCTCGCCGCGGCCGGATGGGAAGTGGACGTGTTCGACAAATCCCGCGGCGCAGGCGGGCGCTTGTCGACCAAGCGCACCCATCAGGGCTGGGCCACGCTGGGCTCGCCTTTCATTTCCGCCAAGCGCGACCCCTTCCGCAGCCAGCTGCGCGAGTGGGTGCGCCAGGGCTGGCTGGATCCGGTGCGGGGTGATGTCTGGCAGGGGCGCGCCACGATCTCCTGGGCGCAGGCGCAGCTGCAGAACCATTACCGACCCACCATCGAGCCTTCGCAACTGGTGCGCCACGTGATGGGCACTGCGCGCCTGCACACGCAGTCGCGCGTGGTCGCTCTGCAGCCGCGCACCCTCATCATGGAGGACGGCCGGGTATTGGGCGACTACGACTGCGTGATCTGCAGCGTGCCCATCCCGCAGGCGATTCCCATGCTCGACGCGCTGCCCCTGCTGCGTGACCGCCTGGGCGAGGTGCACTACCGGCCGGTGTGGTCGTTTCTGATGCGCTGGGAAGGCGGCCCCGCCGCGGATGTCATCAAGTTCGACGACCATCTGCTGGATATGGCCGTGCGCCAGACCGCAGACGGCCCGGGCCTGTGGGCGGTGCACACCACGCATGAGTTTGCCGAAACCTACCTCGAGGCCTCCGAAATGGAAGCCAGCAATCGCGCGGCTTCGGCCCTGATGGGCTTGCTCGGGTTGCCGTGGCCGGTCGAGATCGAGGCCTCGCATCTATGGCGCTATGCCCGCCCGGAAACGTCGGTAGGCGGTTTCTGGCTGGGCGATCGTGAAAACCGGGTCGCCCTGATCGGCGACGGCATTGCCGGGGACGGGGTCGAGCGCGCATGGGAAAGCGGCTTGCGGCTGGCGCAGGCCATTCTGCAATCAAAGGAAGAACTGGCGCTTTAAGTTCGAAAACGCCGCGTCAGGATTCAGCGATGACGTAGCGGTTGCGGCCGCTTTGCTTGCCTTCGTACAGCGCCATATCGGCACGCTTGATGGCGCTGGACAGGTCCTCCATTTCACCGGCCAGCGCCAGTCCCATGGTGATGGTCAGCCGCAGGGTTTCGCCGTTGTCGATCGGCACCGGGGTGGTGCCGACGGATGCCAGAATGCGGCGCGCGGATTTCCTCGCCTCTTCCGGCGATTTGCATTTCAGCAGCCACAGAAACTCTTCCCCGCCAAAGCGGTACAGCGGCTCGTCGGCGCGCAAGCCCTGCTTCAGGGTGTCGGCAACGTGGCGCAAAACCTGATCGCCCACCTGGTGACCATAGGTGTCGTTGATCGGCTTGAAATGGTCCACATCGATCATCACCACATACAGCAGGCTGCGGTTGCGCCGGGCTTCCTTCTGGTACAGGGCGAAATCGCTCTCGACGTTGTACCGCAGGGGCAGGCCGGTCAGCGGGTCGTGGCGTACCGAATTGGACAGGATGAGGGTCTTGTAATTGGCCAGCAGATTGATCAGTTCGGCCTGCGATGCCTCGAATTGGTCGAGATCACCGGTGACGCCCGGCTGTCCTGCCATAACCTGGGTGCACAGCGACCGGATGGCGTCGTGCATGGCCTGGTGCACCTGTTCCAGGCGCCTTGCCGATGCTGGATCCAGTGCCTCGAATTCCCCCCGGTTGGCCGTAAACCAGGCGCCGAAGCGGCACAGGGTATGCGCCATCGGGTCGAGCACGTCGTCGCCCGGGGTCGAGCGCAGCACGGCACAGCGCAGAATCCGGCGGCTCCAGTCCATGTGCGCCTCGACCGCGGCATCGAGCTCCGCGACCAGGGCATCGGTTTCGGCTGGCAGGTCGGGCATGGGCCTCGACTTAAAGCTCTCGCACCACGCGGAAGCCCAGATTGATGTCGAGCTCGTTTGCCAGCCGGCGACAGCGGGAAGCGGGACGGCAGCATTCGGGGCCGTCGAACCAGGAGCCGCCCTTGGTGACGACAGCCTGCGTCATGCCAGGCTGCGGATGGTCCGGCAGGCTGGCGTGGTCGGCTGTCCAGGGGCTGGCAGTGAATTCCCAGACGTTGCCCGGCATGTCGAACAGGCCCCACCGGTTGGGACGCAGCCCGCCGACTTCCTTGGCGCCGCAGCGCGCAAGACGGCTTGCCAGCGAACGCGGGGTTTTGGGGTGGCTCTTGTCCAGGTCTTTTTCAATGTTGTAGACCGCACTGTCCGGGCCGATGCTGTCGCCGTGAGGGTAGGCCGTGGCCGCACCGGCGCGGCAGGCATATTCCCATTCCACTTCGGTGGGCAGTCGATAGCGATGGCCGGTCTCGCGCGACAGCCAGGCGCAGTAATCGAGGGCATCGGTCTGCCGCACATCGATCACCGGCATGCGGCCCGACAGCCACAGCAGTTCCTCGCGCGGCGTCCAGCCGGTGGCGCGGGTATAGATCTCGAATTCTTCCGTGGTGACCGGATTGATGCCGATCGCAAAGCTCTGCTCGATCAGCGCGGCGCGGCGCGGGCGATCCTGGTCCGGCGCAGCCTCTTCAGGTGCTGCGCCGTATTCGAACGCGCCTGCAGGAATGACCGCAAGTTCCGGGCCTTCGGACCCGTCGGACAATCGATCCCGAAAACGGGCGCTCGACAAGCCCTGCGCCTGGGCGGCCTGAAGCTGCAGGGCGGCCAGTTCGCTTTCCTGCAGGGTGAAGGTGTTGGGCAGGTCAATCGTCGCGTTGTCGGTGTTCATGGCAGTCGGGATCGTGGAAAGAGATTTGATTATGCCACTACCCAACTGAAGCGAACACGGCCGCTACAAAGGCGCGGCAGCCTGGCG
>JAABRA010000107.1 GCA_011391155.1 Burkholderiales bacterium | reverse complement strand
GCCACGGGTCCGCTGGTGCCGCTCAATCCGGCCACGGTGATTCCCGCCGGCGGCAACCAGCCGCACCCCAACCTGCAGCCTTACACGGTGATCAACTTCTGCATTGCGCTGAGCGGCATCTTCCCGTCGCGCAACTGAACCAAGACCCCCAGCACCCCGGACCCGCGGCGCCGGCCAGGCGCGCGACCAATCCATGCACCATCGGAGCCCAGCCCCATGAGTACCCCTTTCATCGGTGAAATCCGCATGTTCTCGTTCGGAAGCCGCGGCGCGCCCAACGGCTGGCAGGCTTGCGACGGCAGCCTGCTGCCGATCTCGGAGTACGACGCCCTGTTCGCGCTGATCGGCACCACCTACGGCGGCGACGGCCAGACCACCTTCGGCGTGCCCGACCTGCGTGGCCGGGTGCCCGTGCACCAGGGCACCGGCCCGGGGCTGAGCACCTACGTCATCGGCCAGCGGGCGGGCACCGAAACCGTCACCGTTCTGCCCACGCAGATGCCGGCGCACACGCACACGGCGGTGGCCACCACGGCGGCGGCCACCATCGGCACGCCGGGCACCACCGTCATCCCCGGCGCGGTGTCCAACCAGACGATGTACGTCACCGACACCACCGGCGCCACGCCGTTCCCGCTGTCGGTGCAGTCCACCAGCATCGCAGGCGGCTCGCAGCCGCACGAAAACTGCATGCCCACGCTGACGGTGCAGTACTGCATCGCGGTGTTCGGCATTTTCCCGACGCAGGCCTGACGCCAACACTGGAGCGCCACACCATGACCCAGCCCTTCATCGGCGAAATCCAGATGTTTGGATTCAACTTCAACCCCCGCGGTTGGGCGTTCTGCAACGGCGCCCTGCTGCCGATCTCGCAGAACACCGCGCTGTTCTCACTGCTCGGCACCACCTACGGCGGCAACGGCCAGACCACCTTCCAGCTGCCCAACTTCGCCGGGCGCGCCGGCAACCAGCGGGGGCAGGGGCCGGGGCTGTCGCCGCGCGTGACGGGCGAGGCCTTCGGCGTCAACACGGTCACGCTCACAAGCAACCAGATTCCCGCGCACACGCACCAGCTCAGGCTCTATGCGCAGAACAACGCCGCGTTCCGGGCGGGTTCGCCGTCGGCCAACAGCGCGCTGTCGGTATCGTCGCTGGCCGCGGCCACGTCGTTCCTGCCCAACGGCTCGCCCAGCACCACGTTCGCGCCGCAGATGGTCCAGGCCAGCCAGGGCGGCGGCCAGCCGCACCAGAACCAGCAGCCCTACCTGGGCGTGAACTTCTGCATCGCGCTGCAGGGCATCTACCCCTCGTTCCCCTGAGCGCATGGGCGGGCTTCCCCCGTTCCCCGCGGCGGCTGGCGCGGGCCCGGAACCACCCGCCCTGTTCGCCGCGCGCGGCTTCGCGCTGCGGCCCGCGTCGCAGGCCGACATCCCGCGCCTGCAGCAGGTCTACGCCGACAGCCGCGACCAGGAAATGGCCGGCGTGCCCTGGCCGGACGAAGCCAAGCGCGGTTTCCTGGCCCAGCAGTTCGCACTGCAGCACCAGCATTACGTGGCGCACTACGCCGGCGCCGACTTCCTGGTGATCGAACACCTGGGCCTGGTGCAGGGCCGCTACTACCTGCTGCGCACCGCGCCCGAGCATCTGATCGTGGACATCAGCTTCACTGCGGCCTATCGGGGCCAGGGGTTGGGGCGGGCGCTGATCGAAGCTTCCCAGGTGCAGGCGCGGGCGCAGGGCCGGGGCATGGGCCTGCACGTGGTGAAATCGAACCTGGGCGCACGCCGGCTGTACGACCGCCTGGGCTTCGTGCCCTGTGACGGCGGCACGGACACCCACCAGCGGATGCGCTGGCCGGCTAGTTGAAGATCGCCTGGTACAGGAAGCCCTCGCGCTCACGCGCGATGGGAACCAGGAAGATGCCGACGTCGCCCACCCGGGGGTGGCGCATGCGGTAGATCTGCTGGGGGAACAGCAGCGCCGCGCCATTGCGGAACAGCAGCGAGAACGGCGCCCGGGCCTGGCCCGGTGCAGCGGCGCCGATGGATCGCGCCTCGACCAGCACGAATTCGATGTCGCCGTCGTTGAGCGCGGCATGGAAGGTTTCGTTCACGCAGCCGGCGAAGTGGTCCAGCGTCAACAGATCCATGTTTCAACTCCCTGGCGCGGACGCCAGTTTATCCGGTTGCACCGCGCGCGTGGCGGCCTCCACCAGCACCAGCTCGCGCGGCGACAGGGTGGCCGGCGGGAGGTAGTCGTTGTGGCCGTGGCGCGTGTCCAGGCCCTGGGTGAGGTTGTTGATGCGGCGTTCGAGCACGCGCGGGTCGATGCCCCGGATTCCCAGGAAGTCCTGCAGGCGGGCCAGCGCCGGCGCCGGTTGCGCCACCAGTTCGTCGAACGCCAGCACCAGCACCGGGTGCGATTGCCGCCACTGCTGCATGAAGGCCACGCCCTGCGCCCATTGGGTGCAGAACGCCTGCAGGCCGGCTTCATCGGAGATGGCGCCCCAGGCCTTGGCCGAGCGCGCGGTGTCGGCCAGCGGGCGCACCAGGTACACCACGCGGGTGCCGGGCAGGTGGTCGAACAGTTGCCGCACCAGGTGCGGCGGCCAGCCCGGGTACTTGAAGCCCCAGGTGGGTCGCCCGAGCGATGCCGCGTGCTGCCGGCAGTGCTCAAGGCCGGCGAACGCGCCGCGATGCAAGGCGTCCAGGTAGCCGTCCAGGTCGGGCATCAGGTCGAGGATCCAGTCGTCGGCGTCGCCGGCGACCACGCGCTCGAGGCTTTCGGTGAAGCGCTGCCGCGAGTGGCCGTAGACCAGCCGGCGCGAGGAGGAGATCTGCAGCTGCAGGTCGAGGTCCTTGCCGATTTCCTCGCCGTAGATCAGCGCGTCGGGCGACGTGCACAGCAGCCGCTGCAGCAGCGTGGTGCCCGAGCGCACCGTCGGCGACGTGACCAGTACCGGCGACAGCCCGCGCATGGTGTTGCCGCGCGCGGGCCGCCGGGGTCAGGCGTTGGCCAGGGCCATCACTTCGCCTGCCGCGCGCAGGCCCGACAGGGCCGCGCCTTCCATGAAGCCCTGCCACTCGTAGAAGCTGCTGGTGTGTTCGCCGGCGAACAGCAGGTTGCCGACGGCCTTGCCCTCGTTGTGCGCCAGGGTCGTGAAATAGCCGGGCCGGTTGCAGCTCTGCGAGCCCTTGCTGAAGGGGTTGCTGGACCAGTTCTCGGCGTAGGCCAGCACGTTGCCGGCGCCGTCGCGCTTGGCGGCGGCCAGTGAGCCGGGCACGGCCTGGTCGAGGTGGCCCAGGAACGCCGCGGCGTCGGCCTGCACCGTGCCCGGGCCCATGGCCCGCGCCTGCGCGCCGCCGATGTAGCTGGCCAGCACGGCATGGCCGCTGCCGGCGCGGCTGGGATTGGCTTCCCACGTGGACTGCATCAGGCTGCGGTCGCTGAAGCCGGTGCCGTTGAGGCCATGCCGGGTCTTCCACACCGGGTCGTTGAAGCCCACCAGCAGCTTGCTGTGGTCGCCCATGGCGGTGTTCTTGATGGCCAGCGTCTTCCAGGCGGGCAGGCCGAGGCTGGAGTGCAGCTCGACGTCACGCAGCACGCTGAAGGGCAGGGTCATGACGACGGCGTGGTGCTCGGTGTCCACCGTCTTGCCGCCCACGTCGAAGCTCAGGCGAATGATGCCGCTGGCAAGCTTGCGCATCGCGACCAGGCGGTGGCCCAGGATCGGCGTCGTGGGCAGGCGCGAGGCCAGGCCGCCGGTGATGCGGTCGTTGCCGTCGGCCACGCGCAGCAGTTCGTCGCTGCCCACGCCGAACGGCGCCTGCTTGCTGCGCTTGTCGCCGTAGACGAAGCGCAGGAAGCTGATGGAGCTGAGTTCGTCGATGCTGGCGCCGTACTCGGCCAGGTAGGCGCTGCT
>JAABRA010000106.1 GCA_011391155.1 Burkholderiales bacterium | reverse complement strand
CCGGGTTCCCGGTCAACTGCAGGGCCGATCCCGTCAGCACACCATCTTCAATGTTGTCCGCCAGAACGACCGAAAAGCGGCTGATGACCGTGTCGCGACCGCCACCTGCGGCCTCCAAAACCCCGTCAACATCGTCCTCCAGCAGGTAGGTGTCATTGCCCGAGCCGCCTGCCAGCGTGTCGGCCCCTTTGCGTCCGCCCAGGACGTCGTCGCCGTCACCGCCGCTCAGCACGTTGGCAGCATCGTTGCCCTGGAGCAGGTTGTCCAGCGCGTTGCCCTGGCCATCGATCGCTTCCGTGCCCGTCAGGATCAGGTTCTCGACGTTGTCCGGCAAAACGAAGCCCACACTGGCTGAAACAACATCAACGCCTTCATCGGCGTATTCAACAAGCACATCCAGGGTGTCCTCGACGGTGTACAGGTCGTCGCCCGTGCCGCCAAAAAGCGTGTCGGCGCCAGCGTTGCCACGCAGCCAGTCGTCGCCATCCTGACCCATCAGCTCATCGTCACCCGCGTTGCCGACGAGTTTGTTGTCGGCAACGTTGCCGACGATGAAATTGTCCAGCGTGTTGCCCGTGCCATCCAGGGGCGAAATGCCTTGCAGCGTCAGGGCTTCGACATTGACGGGCAGCGTGTAGCTGATATCGGCATTGACCTCGTCGTAGCCTTCGCCGGCTTTCTCGATAACTTTGTCTCCCGCGTTGTCCACGTAGTACACATCCTGGCCCAATCCGCCGCGCATTGTGTCTGCGCCCGGGCCGCCATCCAGGAAATCTCTCCCCTGGGTCCCGGTCAGTGAGTCGTTCGCATCGGTACCGGTCAGTTCGATACCGGGAAAGTCGGTGACGTCGATACTGACCGCCTGACTGGCGGTTGCACCTTGCGGGTCGGTCACGAGCACAGTTCCCGTGACGGACTGGTACAGGTCCGCATAGTGCGGTGTGCCTGAGAAGCTCAGCGTCGCGGGATCGAACCGCAGCCACTGACCTGCCATGGCGTCGTCCGGCACAAAAGTCCAGCTGAGTGTGTCCTGTGCATCGATGTCCGAGAACGCCGCTGGTGGCAGCTGCCAGGTGAATGGCGTTGCTTCGAAGGCCGTGGCATTGCCCAGTGCGTCCCCGATCTCGGGAGCGTGGTTGGTGATGACTTGGGTGATCGTAAGCACGATGTCATCACTCACGCGGCGGCCGTCCACACTGGTTGCCGTGATGCGGATGGGGATGTCGCCTGCGAATGCTTCCGGTGAAGCGCCGGAGAGTTCGCGGCTTTCTGCCGACCAGTTCAGCCACGATGGCAGGGGCGAGCCATCGGCAAGCGTGGCGGAGAAGTTCATCGCCCGGTGATTCGGGTCGTAGAACGAGAGCGGATCCACGGTGTAGTGGAGCACCTCGTTGCTCAAGGCATAGGCATCGGGTAGCGGCGTGTCGAGCGTCAGGGGCCGGGTGGCCAAAGCCACAGCATCGGTCAACGAAAGCATTTGCCCGTCCTGGAATTCGAACTGTTCAACGCCAGCCCCAGCCTGGGGATGTCCAGGCAAGACAACAGCAGCCAGCCGGCGGCCCTGAAGATCAATGGTGAGATAGGTCTCGGTGGCGGCGGGCAGGCCACCGTTCAAATACAGCTCGTCATAGTTCGGCGCAGGCACGAACGACTGGTTGTCCAGTGCACGCTGCATGACGGCAAAAACAACTTCATCCCTGCGGATGCCGGGGCCGAATTCGATGGTGTCAATGTCGGCACCTGATGGAATCCATTCGTCAGCCGGCCCACCGTAATAGGTTGGCATATCGTCATGGGCTGGCACGTAGGTCGTGGTGTCGGAGATGTAGTCGTAGCCTTGTTCGTCTGGCGCGCGGGCCAGCACCAGATAGCGGTCCGGGCCCGTGCCGCCGTAGAGCGAGTTGAAACCGGCACCGCCGGTCAGGGCATCCGCAAGCGTCGAGCCGTATACGGCGTCATTGCCATCGCCGCCATTGACGAACGAGAGGTAGGCCTCGCCCGACAGAAAGCGCTCGTTGCGCGGCGTCAGTCGGGTCATCATTTCTGCCCAGCGCCAGGCGAAGGCTGGTCCGTCCGGGGCTACGACACTCACCTCGTCATTACCCGCACCCGCACTTACCACGGCCGGCCCCACCCTGACGCCGTTATTCGCGGCACCACCCTCAACACTGTGCGTCAGAGCGCCCTGCGTTTGCACGATAACCGTCTCGGTACCGACCTGCTCTGTTTTGTAGACCGCAGTCAGTGGCCCGGTGACTTTCGTTATTTCCGCAACCCAAGTGGCGCCCCCGCCAGTGTTCGCTTTGAGTTGCACACGCGACACCTCAAAACCAGCACCGAGTAGCTGCTGGGCCTGCTTTAATGTCCAAGAACTGAAACAGCCGGAAGGCAGTGCCACTGAAAACATTTCAGCAGGCACTGCGGGCCGGCCATACCGGTCCACGTAGCCGAGGAAAACTTGCTGAGTTACCGGTCGCTCATAGCTTGTTGTCACCGGAGTCGTCAAATCAAGCCCCGCCGCATCAGTGCTGATCGTTTGCCAGCGCGCTGTCGCGGCTGTGGTGTAGGTGGTTGCCAGCAATCCCTGGGCGGCTGCGACCTGGAGGCCGTCGGCGACCGATACTCGCATTTGCAGGAGAATCTGCGCATTGGCCTGCTCGTCGTAGACAGCCGTGTTCTGCGGCGGGTCTGGTGGCCGTGGCGGGGCCGCGTGGATGAACGTCGAAATGCCGTGTAGCGCGCCAGCCAGTTCGACCGAAAAGCGTCCCAATTGGTTCGCCGGGACCGCAATACCCACGGACCCCGTTCCCCAGTGCAGGGTCAAATGCCCCGGGCTGTTCCACACCGCCATCAGGTCGCCTGCGACCACCCCAAAAGGAACACGCAAAATCTCCTGGCCGGCGACGTCAATGATTTCATCTCGCACCAGCAAGCCACTGGTCGGGTCCGCCTCCTGGTCCAGCACATAGACATCATTGCCTTCACCGCCATCCAAAACGTCGGCTCCCAATCCGCCAAGCATCACATCGTCGCCGACGCCTCCCCGCAGCGTATCCGCGCCAGCATCGCCGTAAAGGGTGTCGTTTCCGGCGTCACCAAACAGCACATCGTTGCCACCGCCGCCACGAACGAAGTCGTCCCCATCGCCAGCGTGGACCGTGTCGTCACCCTCCCGTGTGTAGACCTCGTCATCGCCGCCGCCCGCGTCGATGACGCTGCCGGCCCCCGTCGAAGTTCCGCCATAGATCACGTTGGCGCCTGAAGTCCCCATGGTCGTTGCGGCCACCAGGTCATTCGCCGAAATCATGGAGCCATCCTCGAATTCGATGCCGGCCGACAATGCAGTGGCAGCGTTCGTCCCGGGATCAAAGTAGCCCTCCAGCCGGATCGTTGTGGTTACATCCTGCGACTGGGCGTTGAAGATCAAATCCGTCCCGTCATTGACAGCGCTCCATTGGGTGGTTTCACGACCGCCGGCGATCACCACGCGGTCATTGCCCACGGCACCCCATTGCGGGTCTTCGGCCAGATAGGTCCTGATCGAGATGCTTGCCGCGCCCTTGCCGACGAAATACGTGTCATCCCCCTCACCGCCCTCCAGCAGCGCTGATGCATCGGTGACATCGCTCACAGTACCATCAAGCCCTCCCCAAAGGCCCGCAACCAGGACGTCGTTGCCTCTGCCGCCGGCCAGCACGTCCCACCCACCCTCGCCCGATAGAAAGTCATTGCCCAGGCCGCCGTACAAACCGTCGTCACCAGCCCCGCCCAACAAGGTGTCGTCGTAATAGCCGCCCACGAGATAGTCATCGCCCAAACCGCCGTCGAGGTAGTTGACGCCCATCGATTCATAGGCGTCACGACCCTTCTCGGTGTCGGTGGCATCCACAGACACTTGCCCTTGGGCGTCAATGCCGGAGATCAGCCGG
>JAABRA010000105.1 GCA_011391155.1 Burkholderiales bacterium | reverse complement strand
GGGCGACCAGGTGGCGCTGCTGACCGACGGGCGCTTCTCCGGCGCCACGCGCGGGCTGTGCATCGGCTACGCCGGCCCGGAAGCCGCCGACGGCGGGCCGATTGCCGCGCTGCGCAACGGCGACATGATCGCCATCGACGCGCGGCCCGGGGCGCGATGCATCAGCGTGGAACTCGGCGACGCCGACATCGCGCTGCGGCTGGCACAACGTCGGGTCAACACGGGGGCGCCTCTGGGCGGTTTGCTGGAAAAATACGCAGCCACCGTGCGCCCCAGCCACCAGGGCGCGGTGACCCATTCAGGCCGCGTCGTGTGGCTGCGCGACGGCACCTGAACACTGTTCTTTTCTGTCATGTCACTCAAAACCAGGAGACTCCCATGAACCTTTCCCGTCGCCAACTCATCCAGTCCGCCGGTGCTTCGGCCCTGCTGGCCAGCATCGGCCAGCAGGCGCTGGCGCAAGCCCAGGTCGAATCGCTGAAGATCGTCACCGGCTTCCCCCCCGGCGGCACCTCGGACACGATCTGCCGCCGCGTGGCCGACCGCCTCGTGCCCGGCTATGCGAAAGCGGCCTTTGTCGAGAACAAGACCGGCGCGGGTGGCCAGATCGCTGTGACTTTCGTGAAAAGCGCGCCGCCGGACGGCAACACGCTGCTGCAGACGCCCATGTCCATGCTGGGCGTTTACCCGCACATCTACAAGAAACTGCCGTACGACCCGGTGGCCGACCTGGCGCCCGTGTCGCTGGGCTGCGTGTTCGACTTCGGCTTCGCCGTGGGCCCGTCGGTGCCGGCATCGGTCAAGAGCCTCCCCGAGTTCCTCGACTGGTGCAAGGCCAACCCCGCCCAGGCCAATTTCGGCTCCCCCGCCGCCGGCTCGGTGCCGCACTTCATCGGTGTGCTGCTGGGCAGGTCGGCGGGCGTGGACATCAAGCACGTGGCTTTCCGCGGCACGCAGCCGGCCATCCTGGACATGATCGGCGGGCAGCTGCAGGCCGTCTCCGGCCCGATCGGCGAGTTCACCCAGCACGTGGCTGCCGGCAAGTGCCGCCTGCTCGCCGCCACCGGCGCCAAACGCAGCCCGTTTGCGCCCAATACCCCGACGATGGCGGAGCAGGGCCTGAAGGACTTCGTCTACAACGAATGGTTTGGCTTCTACGTGCCAGCCAAGACCCCCACCGAGACCGTAACGCGCCTGAACGCCGCGCTGCGCAGCGCGCTGGCCGCGCCCGAGACCGTCAACGGCCTGGCGGCCATGGGGCTTGAGGCGAAATCCTCGTCGCCAGCCGAACTCGCCGCCATGCTCAAGGCCGACACCGAACGCTGGGCGCCGCTGGTCAAGCAGATCGGCTTCACCGCCGACGCCTGATTTCCCCTCCCGGTTGCCTGACCCGCTCTGGCGGGCGGGCATTTTTTTCAACAGGAACACACCATGAACAACCGCCTTGCCGAGCCAGCCGCCACCCTGATGCACCCCGACGAACGCGCCGCGCGCCAGCGCCTGGCCGCCTGCTACCGCATCTTCGCGATGCTGGGCTGGACCGAGATGATCTACAACCACATCACGCTGCGCCTGCCGGCGTCGGTCAGCGGCGAAGAAAAACAGTTCCTGATCAACCCCTTCGGTCTGCACTACACCGAAGTCACCGCCAGCAACCTGGTCAAGATCAACCTGGCCGGCGAGGTGCTCGACGGCTCGCCGTATCCGGTCAACCCGGCCGGTTTCACCTTGCACAGCACGCTGCACGGCGGCATCGACGGCGCGCACTGCGTGATGCACACCCACACCACGGCGGGCGTGGCCGTGGCCTCGCTCCAGGGCGGCCTGAGCCAGAGCAACTTCTACTCGGCCCAGCTGCACGACATGGTGGCTTACCACACGTTCGAGGGCATCACCATCCACGCCGAGGAAGGCCCGCGCGTGCTGGCCAGCATCGGCGACAAACCGGCGGTGATCCTGCGCAACCACGGCCTGCTGAGCTGGGGCCAGACGCTGGAGCAGGCCTTCGCCATCCTGTGGACGCTGCAGCGCGCCTGCGAGATCCAGATGGCCACGCTGAGCATGGGCGCGGCGATTCCGGTGCCGGAAGCCATCGCGCAGAAGTGCACCCGTGATTCGCTGCAGTTCGACCCCCGCCACGGCGCCGGCCGCGACGTGTTCGATGCGCTGGTGCGGCAGGTGGACCGGATCGACGACAGTTACAAGAATTGATAGCGCCTTGTGACCGTCTGATGATGGGGGGGGCGCCCGAATTCACTCAAAATTGGGTGCTTTTCGAGGCAGTACGGCCTCTGTGCCGCCCCGCTCGGCCAATAATTCATGGTCCACCCAACTTCCAGACCAGCGGTACGTTGCAGGTCCATGACACGGTCCAGAAGGAGTAACCCATGCAGACACTGAACCAGGAAGCCCTTGATCAAATGGTGAAAATCATCGTCCGCGAAGTCGATCCTGAGTCCGTGATCCTGTTTGGTTCGCATGCCCGGGGAACGGCGCGGCCGGATTCCGACGTAGACCTGATGGTGATCGAGCACGAACCTTTCTCCGCGCAGAGAAGCCGGCGGGCCGAGTACGCCCGGCTCTCGATGGCCTTGCGGGACTTTCCGTTTGCCAAAGACATCCTGCTCTACAGCCGGGACGAATTCGAATACTGGAAGGATTCGCCCAACCATGTTGTGGGCCGCGCCCGGCGCGAAGGCAAGGTGCTGCATGACCGACATTAAGCAGGCCGACGCCATGATGCGCATGGCGCGCCGGGACATGACGGCCCTGCGCGGAATGGGCGACGCAGCAGTCTTCGCCGACGAGATTTTTGGGTTCCATGTCCAGCAGACGGTCGAGAAAGCGCTGAAGGCCTGGATGTGCGTGCTGGGGCTGACCTACCCGTTCACCCACCACATCAACCGCTTGCTGATGCTGCTGCGGGATGCCGGCGCGGATGTCGAGGCTTTCTGGTGGACCGACGAGTTCACCATCTACGCCCACCAGGCCCGTTACGAAGAAGGGCATCTGGCGGCGGACGTGCCCCTGGCGCGCGAAGAGATTCTGAAACGCATCGACGACCTGCTCCAACAGGTTGATCAGTTCATCCAGGCGCTCCGGTGAGGTTGAAGGCAATTCTTTCCATCGCCTGATAACTCCATATTCAATAGCAAACTATCACCATTCCACGCTGGGATGATGCCAATATGATCCAAAAAATAGCAATTTACGGCGCTGGCGCGATTGGTGGCTGGCTCGGGGCGAAGCTGGCGGGCGCGGGCTGCGATGTGAGCGTGGTGGCGCGCGGCGCGACGCTGGCGGCGCTGCAGCAGGACGGGTTGCAACTGGTCGAGGCCGAGTGGACCACCGCCCATCCGGTGCGCGCCAGCGCAGACCCGGCCGCGCTCGGCGTGCAGGACCTGGTGATCGTCGCTGTCAAGGCCCCCGCACTGCTGGACGTGGCGCGGCACATCGCGCCACTGATTGGGCCGGACACGATCGTGCTGACGGCCATGAACGGCGTGCCCTGGTGGTTCTTTGAAGGCTTTGGCGGCGCGCTGGCCGGCACGGCGCTGCAGGCGGTGGACGCCACCGGCGAGATCGCCCGCGCGATTCCGGCGCGCCACGTCATCGGCTGCGTGGTGCACGCCAGCTGCTCGGTCGATGCGCCAGGCGTGATCCGCCACCACTTCGGCAACGGGCTGATCGTCGGCGAACCCTCGGGCGCGGCGACGGCGCGCGTGCAGGCGCTGGCCGCGCTGCTGCAGCGCGCCGGGTTCGCGGCCACCGTGTCGCCGCAGATCCAGAAGGACATCTGGTACAAGCTCTGGGGCAACATGACGGTGAACCCGATCAGCGCCATCACCAGCGCCACCACCGACCTGATCCTGGGTGACGAGCTGGTGCGCGGCTTTGTCAGCAGCGTGATGCTCGAAGCCAAGGAAATCGGCGCGCGATTCGGCATCCCCATCGAGCAGCAG
>JAABRA010000104.1 GCA_011391155.1 Burkholderiales bacterium | reverse complement strand
ACGCAGCTCATCCCGATCGCCAACACGACCCAGCCGCTGCGCTGGGTTTCTTGCGTCTGGTGTCCACCGGGTAGGGGGTGCAAAGGTTTGGATGATCCGTCCCTAGACCGACCGTTTCCTCAAATTTTCGCGTGCGCAGGTTTCGAGGGGGAGGGGTACTCCATGGCCTGAAGCGACCACACTGGTGTCATCGTCCAGATCATCGTCGGTGCCGACCGCTTGGGGTTGGCCGGATGCACAGAGCACGACGACCTGGCGGGTCACAAGTGCTGCCAATCGCCAAAGGGACACTTTTGTTTTCGTGGGGATGGATGTGGGGATGTTGAAAATACATCCCTGCAACCCGCATGAATACCAGGTGTTCGAAAGCAACACAGTCTCCGCCAAGTAACTGAAAAGCAAGCGCCTCTCAAGGCGCTTTTTCTTTTCCCACTATCGGTATTCCGCAGGGTGGTCTCAGACTTTTAGTCGGGTTATCCCTATATGCGACCAGCAGCCGAAAAAGCAGACTGCGCACTGGGCATTGGCTTCGATGTCCTCGAAACCGCGTAAGTCGCACGAACTCTATCTGGAGGTGATAAGTCATGAAGACCCTGTTTCGGTCCGTTTTGCGTGCTCTGGTACCGGCGCTTGCCATGATGGCTTTTGGACCCGGCGCTTCGGCGAGTACCTTGAACCAGAACGTCTCCTGGACGATCGACCGCGCTGGCACCACCACCAAGTACCGCGTGGTGGCCTATGGCGACTCGATCTATGCCGGCTACAACGGGTCGACCACCAACGCGGCCAAGTTCTCGGCGCCCACGGTGGACGCCGAGTACCTTTCGGCGCTGTGGAACGCGGATATCGAGAGCGTGCGGCGCACGAAGTCCGGCGCCGTGGCCTCCGACATCTACAACAACAAGATCGTGGCCGAGCGTTCCTACATGCAAAACGCAAGCACCCGCGCGGTCACGTTCGAGATGTGCGGCAATGATGGCCTGCAGGCCCGCACCGCCTTCAAGAAGCAGACCGGCACCTGCAACTACAGCGGCATGGACGCTGCCGTGGCCAGCTGCAAGACCTATGTGGCCGCAGCAATGGACTACATCAACGCCAACGCGTATGCCGGGGTCAAGGTCAAGGTGATCTCCAACCTGCACTACCCGGGCTACAACGCCGACAACGTGCAAAGCGCCTGCAAGGACGCCACCACCGGCGCCACCATCAACCTGCGCGACAAGTTCCTGCCCAGACTGGCCACCATGAACTACTGGATGTGCGAATACGCACGCCAGAAAGGCTTCCAGTGCGCAGACAGCTTTGCCCAGTACATGGGGGCCGACTACGACAGCAACGGCGACGGGCTGATCGACTCAGACGCCATGCGCTACGTTTCCGGTGACACTGAAGCAAGCTACCTGACCCGCATTACCAGCACCCTGAAGTCGACATTGCGCGACGCCAATGCCCACTTCGTTTCGGCTAGCAGCAGTTATGACTACATCCAGTCGGATGACACGCATCCCACCTACACCGGCGGAACCGTGACAGCCGGCCTGTTCGGTGGTACGACCGGCTCCGGCGCCCCGCGTTACACGTCCTTCGCCAGCGGGAAGAGCCCGATCTGGAACCAGTACGGGCACGAGCGCATGGGATGGGCGGTGTCCACCTACAACCCCGCATCCCCCTGATTGCGGTCGAGACGCTGGAACATCGTATTGCGACGCAAGAGCAAACCCCGTCCGGCCGAAAAGCCGGCCGAGACACCAGCCTGGGGCCCCAATCGGGGCCTTCTTGTTGTTGCGGCGCTGCTCGCCGCCAGCGGGTTGGCCTGGTTCCTGTTTTGGCCTGATTCACAACCTGAAGTTGCTGAGGTTCCTCCTCCACCCCCTCCAGCCACCCGCTCTGCCGTTGAGGACCCCGGCCTGGCGGTGTGGCGGATTCAGAAAGACGTCCCCACGTGGCAAGCCCCCCAGGCAAACAATCCTGTGGTCCCGGACCCGGAGCGTGACAACGATCCGACACGCGACCTGTCCTCCTATGTCCCACGCGGCGGGAAACCCAGCATGGCAGAAGTCATTACCCGCCTGAATGAGGCCGGTGTCCACACTGGGTTGGGCGCCTTCTCGCCGCCCGGAACGCGCCCGCCGCTGATCGGCTTGGCGGTCCCCGAAGACTTTGCCTTGCCGCCGGGCTACGTGCGCCACCACCAGGCCACCGACGACGGGCAACGCATCGAGGCGATTCTGATGTTTGCGCCGGGTTTCCAGCTGCTCGACGCCCAGCAGCAACCGGTGGAGATGCCAAAGGACCGCGTGGTCCCCCCGGAACTCGCCCCTCCCGGCCTGCCCATCCGGCGCATCGTGATTCCGCCACCCGCCGCCGGGCCGAATTAGCCTCATGGTGTCCATGCGCTCTTTCAGGCGCCCTGCCGGGCGCATGCTGGCGGGCATCGCCCTGAGCGGGGTGTTGTCGGCTCTCTACGTGCACGGCGGCCACGCATGGGTGCTGGGCTTTGTCATGCTGGTGCCCTGGCTTCGTGCGCTGGACACCCGCCAGACGCTGCTCGGTGCGCTGATGAGCGCCTCGCTCATGTCGGTGGCGTTCACGGCTGCGGCATTCTGGTGGTTCGGTCTGGCCATCGGCGACTACACCCAGGTCGGGAGCCCGATCGGCCTGGCGGTTCTGCTGCTGCTTGCGCCCTTCTTTCAGCCGCAGTTCCTGGCTTTTGCACTGGTCCGCCACCTGGCAGGCCAGCGGCATGGCCCCGCCGTGCGTGCGCTGGCCGCAGCCGCCGCCTGGGTGGGCACCGAATGGGCTCTGCCCAAGGTCTTGGGCGACAGCCTGGGTTACGGGATCTACCCGTCTGCCGTCATGCGCCAGTTTGCGGACATCGGAGGCAGCGCTGGGCTGACGGTGCTGTTGTTGCTGGCGAATGAAGGGTTTGCGTTGGCTTGGGCGCGGCGCGCCGAAGGATGGCGTAACGCTGGCAAGCCGCTGGTTCTCGCCGCGCTGGCGCCCTTCGCGATCGCCGCCTATGGCTTTTTCGCGCTGAGCCTGCACCCGACGCCGTCCGGTGAAACGCTGCGGGTCGGGATGGTCCAGTCCAATCTGGTCGACTACGAGCAACGTCGACGCGAATCTGGTGCTGATGCCGTGGTGCGCGACGCGCTGGACACGCATTTTGCGATGACCTACGACGCCGTCGAGCGCCAGCGCGCCGACGCCGTGCTCTGGTCGGAAACGGTCTACCCCACCACCTTCGGCAAACCCAAGAGCGAGGCGGGCGCGGAGTTTGATGCCGCGATCCAGACGATCGTCAATGCGGCCAAGGTGCCTTTTGTATTCGGCACCTACGACCGGGACGCGCGCGGTGAATACAACGCGGCGGCGTTTGTTCAGCCGGAAACCGGCTTGCTGGGCTTCTACCGCAAGACCCGTTTATTCCCGCTGACCGAATACGTACCCGCATGGCTGGACGGCCCCGCCGTGCGGCGGTGGTTGCCCTGGACCGGATCCTGGCTCGCGGGCGACGGCGCCAGGGTGTTCCCGCTTAAGCTTCGGGACGGGCGCGAGGTGCCAGTGATGGCCGCCATCTGTCTGGACGACGTGGACACCACCCTGGCCATAAACGGGGCCCGCCTGGGCGCGCGTGCGATCCTGACCTTGTCCAACGATTCCTGGTTCACCCGCTATCCGCTGGGCGCGCAGTTGCATCACGCGGTGGCCGCGTTTCGCAGCATCGAAACCCGCATGCCGCAGTTCCGGGTCACCTCCAATGGCACCAGCGCCGTGATCGACGCCACGGGCGCCATGGTGGCCGGATCACGGATGGGCGAGCGCACGCTGGTGGTGGGGCATTTGCCTGTTGGCGAGCCACCGCGCACCTTACTGGTGAAGTGGGGGGACTGGGTGGGACCAGTGGGCATCGGATTCCTGGTCCTGTTGACCTTGCTGGCGGCGTCACCCTGGTGGCTCACCCGGCAGGCGGGCTGCA
>JAABRA010000103.1 GCA_011391155.1 Burkholderiales bacterium | reverse complement strand
CCAGCCCAGGCCGAGTTTGTCGAGCGCCGAGGGGCGAAACGAGGTGAGCAGCACGTCGGTGGTGGCCAGGGTCTTGTGCAGGGCGGCCTGGCCTTTGTCAGTCTTGAGGTCGATGCTGATGACTTTCACGCCGGTGTGCAGCGTGGCGTAGGCGCGGGCGTTGTACTGGCCCATCGGGTCGCCCGGGGTGCCGGCCGGCATTCCCTTGGGCGCGGGCGGTTCGGCCTTGGTACAGGTCGCGCCCATGGCGCGCAGGCGCATCAGCGCGGCCGGGCCGGGCAGGTTGAGCGCCAGGCTGAGCACGCGCACGCCGCGCAGGGGCTTGAGGGGCGGGGGTGAGGCGGGGAGGGGTTTGACGGCCATGGCATTTCTCCGGACTATAAAATTGATAGCTATTAGAGACCAGCAGACGCTGGGAACAGCACAATTTAACCGAAAAAACCGCACTTCGGCCAGCACTGGGGTGACACCAGGGCCCCAGGCTGGCCGTGACTACTGGGCGCGCCGGTGCAGCGCCCGTGGGGGGTCAGAACGGCAGGCCGACGTAGTTTTCCGCCAGCGAGCCTTGGGCCTTCTCGGACGAGAACAGGTACTCCAGTTCGGTCTGCTGCAGCTTCTGGTCGTAAGTGAGGCTTTCCGGAAAGGTGTGCAGCATCGTCGTCAACCACCACGAGAAGCGCTGGGCCTTCCAGACCCGGGCCAGGGCCTTGGCGGAGTAGTTCTCCAGGCCGGAATCGTCGCCCTGCTGGTAGTGCGCCAGCATCGCGTGGTAGAGGTAATAGATGTCGGATGCGGCGCTGTTGAGCCCGCGCGCGCCGGTGGGCGGCACGATGTGGGCGGCGTCGCCGGCCAGGAACAGGTTGCCGTAGCGCATGGGTTCGGCCACGAACGAGCGCAGGGGTGCGATCGACTTCTCGATCGAGGGGCCGGTGATCAGGGCCGCCGCCACCTCGGCGGGCAGGCGGCGCTTCAATTCATCCCAGAAGGCGTCGTCGGACCAGTCTTCGACGGTGTCGGTCAGGGGGACCTGGATGTAATAGCGGCTCAGCACCTGCGAGCGCAGGGAGCACAGCGCAAAGCCCCGCTCGTGCTTGGCGTAGATCAGTTCCGGCGACACCGGCTTGGTGCGCGAAAGCACGCCGAGCCAGCCGAACGGGTACACCTTCTCATATTCCTTGAGCACGTCGCGCGGGATGGACTTGCGGCTCACGCCGTGGAAGCCGTCGGCGCCGATGACGTAGTCGCAATCGATGCGCACGATCTCGTCGCCGTTGCGGTAGGTCACGTAAGGGGTGGCGCTCTTCAAATCGTGCGGCATCACGTCCTCGGCGTTGTGGATGACCACGCCGTTCATCTTGTCGCGGGCCTCATACAGGTCGCGGGTCAGTTCGGTCTGGCCGTACACCACCACGGAGCCGCCGTCGCTGTACTTGTGCAGGTCCACGCGGCGCATGGTGCCGTTGTCGGAAATGAAGAAGCCGTCGTGAATTTCGCCCTCGCGGTCCATGCGCTCGCCGCACTGGGCCTCGCGCATGAGCTTGGCAAAGCCGTGTTCCAGCACGCCGGCACGGATGCGGCTCAGCACGTATTCACGGCTCTGGCGCTCCAGAACGATGGTGTCGATGCCCTTGAGGTGCAAGAGCTGGGAAAGCATGAGGCCGGAGGGGCCGCCGCCAATGATGGCTACCTGGGTGCGCATGGGATGTCTCCTGAAGGTGTTGAACGGGTGGGAGTGACTGTACGTTCGAGACCGGCCGACGGCAACGCCCTGGCGGGTACATTGTGCGATGATCGTGCATGGTGCGCGATCATCGCGCAACGCTTGCGCTGGGACAACGATATGGACATTGCCAAGGCTGATTTCATCGAAGGCATGGCCAAGGGCATGGCGGTGCTGGAGAGTTTCGACACCGAGCGCCAGCGCCTGAACGCCACGCTGGCCGCGCAGCGCGCCGGCCTTACGCGCGCGGCGGCCAGGCGCCATTTGCTGACGCTCGCGCATCTGGGCTACCTGGAAACCGACGGCAGCTATTTCTGGCTTTCGGCCAAGGTGCTGCGTTTCTCGGGCAGCTACCTGGCGTCGGCCCGGCTGCCGCGCCTGCTGCAACCCACGCTGAACCGGCTCGCGGCGCAGACGCAGGAGTCGTTCTCGGCGGTGGTGCTGGACGGGGACGAGGTGGTGATCGTGGCGCGCAGCGTCAGCATGGGCGGCTCCACGCGGGTGCTGGCCTATGGCCTGCACCTGGGGGCGCGGCTGCCGGCACACGCCACGTCGACCGGGCGGATGCTGCTGTCCGCGCTGCCGGCGCAGGAACTGGAGGCCTGGCTGCAGGGTCACCCGCTGCCCCGGCTCACGTCGCGCACCATCACCCATGTCGAGACGCTCCGCGCGCAGATCGCGCAGGCGGCAGCCGATGATTACTGCGTGGCGCGCGAGGAGCATGAACTCGGTGTGCACGCCCTGGCGGTGCCATTGCGCAACATGCAGGGCGTGACCGTGGCCGCACTGAACGTGGTGGCGCCGCAAGCGAAACTTCAGACCGCGGTGATGCAGCGCGACCTGCTGCCGCTGTTGCTGGAGGCGGCCAGCGAACTGCGCCCGCTGCTCTGAGCGCCGGGCCGGGTTCAGACGCCGAGGTACTGCTCCAGCATCCCCGGCTGGGCCAGCAACGCGTCCGATGTTCCGGCAAACACGACCTCGCCCTTGACCAGGATGACGTTGCGGTCGGTGATCTGGGTGACGTGCTTCCAGTTCTTGTCGACGATCACGCTGCTGATGCCACTCTGGCGGATCAGGCCGCAGATGCGCCAGATCTCGCGGGCGATCAGCGGAGCCAGGCCCTCGGTGGCTTCGTCCAGGATCAGCACGTCGGGGTTGGTCATCAGCGCGCGGCCGATGGTGAGCATCTGCTGCTCGCCGCCGCTGAGCTGCTGGCCGCCATGGCCCAGGCGCTCTTTCAGGCGCGGGAAGGTTTCCAGCACGCGCTCGTAAGTCCAGTCGCGCTGGCCGCGCGTGCCGGCACGGGCCGCCATCTTGAGGTTTTCGACCACGCTCAGGTTGCCGAAGATGCCGCGGCCCTCGGGCACGTAGGCAATGCCGAGTTGCGCGATTTCGTAGGGCGCGCGGCCGGTCATCGGCTTGCCCATGATCTCCACTGTGCCCTCGCGCGGCCTGACCAGGCCCATGATGGATTTCAGCAACGTGCTCTTTCCCATGCCGTTGCGGCCCATCAGGCCGATGGTCTCGGCGCGGGCCACCGAGAAGTCCACGCCGCGCAGGATGTGACTGGCACCGTAGTAGGTGTTGATGCCCGTGGCGCGGATCAGCATTTCGGCGGCGGGGTGGGTCATGTCAATGTTCCTCCCCCAGATAGGCCGCCTGCACGCCGCGATCGGCGCGCACTTCGGGCGGTGTGCCGCTGGCGATCACCTGGCCGTTGACCATCACCGTGAGGTGGTCGGCCAGCGTGAAGACGGCGTCCATGTCGTGCTCGACCAGCAGCATGGCGTGATCTTTCTTGAGCTTGAGCAGCAGTTCGACCATGCGTTCGGCCTCCGCCACGCCCATGCCGGCCAGCGGCTCGTCGAGCAGCAGTACCTGGGGTTCGGTGGCCAGCGTCATGGCGATTTCCAGCTGGCGCTGCTCGCCGTGGCTGGTGGCGCCGGCGATCACGTCGCGCCGGCGTTCCAGCCCGGCCAGTTCGATGGCGCGGGTGGCCCGGGCCAGAGCGGTGGCGGATTTGGGGGCGCTCTGCAGCCAGCGCAGCGGGTTCCAGGGCTGTTGGGCATCGCGCGACTGGGCGGCCAGGCGCACGTTTTCCCAGACCGTGAAGGGTGCGAAGATGTTGGTCTTCTGGTAGCTGCGGCCCAGGCCCTGGCGCGCAATTTTTTCGGGGGACCAGCCGGTGATGTCCTGGCCCGCCAGCGTGATGGCACCTGAAGTCGGCGACAGGTCGCCCGACAGCAGGTTGGTCAAGGTGGATTTGCCGGCGCCGTTGGGGCC
>JAABRA010000102.1 GCA_011391155.1 Burkholderiales bacterium | reverse complement strand
CTGATTGGCGGCGGCACGGGCCGGGACGTGGCCATGGTGGCGGGTGCCATTGGGGGCGCGCTCGTCGGCAACGAAGTACAGAGGAGGCATGACCAGCCGATCGCCGCGCAGCAGATCATCGTGCGCACCCGCTCGGGCGTGCTGGTGGCCATCACCCAGCCGGTGAACACCAACCTGCGCGTCGGCCAGCGCGTCTACATCCAGGGCAGCGGCGAAGGCGCATTGGTCACGCCGCAGTAACCCGCAATGTGCCCGAGACTCGCCTGATCCGCCCGCATGAGCCAACCGCCTGAACCCGCGCAAGCCAGCGCATCTTCAACCCAGGCTGGCGTGACGGGGACCGGGACCAGCCTGATGCTCGAAGATGCCCTGACACAGGCCCTGCCGGTGCCGGACCTGGTGTTTGGCGGCAGCATGCTGGTGGTGATCGTCATGTTTCACGCCTTCTGGATCAGGCTCATCTCCGGCAGTTTTCTCAAACGCTCGAGCAGCGCCAAGGTCCGGGCGAGATTGTGGCGTTACGACCTGCTGTTCGCCTTCTCCGTGGTGGCGCTGCTCTCGCTGCACATGGCCGAGATCCTGCTCTGGTCAGCGGCCCTGGTCTGGGGCAATATCGTTGGCGGATGGGCCAGGGCCAGTTTTTTTGCGGCCAACTGCTATACGGCGCTCGGCGAGCCTTTCGCGCTCCCCCATGCCTGGCGCCTGATACCACCGATCATCGCGATTTCGGGCATTTTCACCTTTGCCTGGACGGCCAGCGTCCTGGTGAATTTCGTGGCGCGCTACAACGATCTCCGGGCACAATTGCTCGCCGCGGGCGATCCGCACCCCGCGCATCACCCGCTGGAGCCCTAGCCCTGCCGGGTGCATCGGCGGCAGTCTGCCCTTGGTCCCTGTTCATCTCCCAACGCGGTTTGTTCACGTCATGTTTGCATCCGTTCAACAGCAATGAGGTCACAGAATGTCAAAAGATAGGGCCACCCCGGGAACTGATGGACTTCCGTTGCCTGTCCTGCCGCCTGATCGCGACGTGCGCGTCTGGGCGAAACTGACCCGGGTTGCCTGGCCCTATTGCTGCTCAAGGGGGGCAAGGTGACCGCCTTCGGAATCACGGTGGACCCGCTGGCCGGCTTCGGCACCTTGCACTACGTCGTGCCGAAACCCGTGAACTGGGCCATCAACCTCGGCATCCTCGGCCTGATCGTCGGCAGCACCTGGGCCAACCGGACGGGGCAGTACCAGCTGGAGAAAACGCTGGTCAGCGTGCTGGTCATCGCCATGGCGCTGGTGGTGTTCTACGGCGTGCTCAAGCTGCGGCAGATGCAGGCCACGTTTGACGCCAACAGTCCGCACAAGGAAAAAGAAGTCAAGTAGCACCGCCATGATGGATACCGATCAACCCCAAGGAACGCCCATGTCCCCAATCACCCGCCCAGCCCAACCCCGCAGCCCTGCCCGCCGCCGGCCCATCCGCACCCGCCTGCTGCTTGGCGTCGCCATGCTGCCCCTGATATTCGCCGCTTGTGCGCCGGACGCCTGGAAAGCCAACCCCAATTACGACGCCTTCCTGAACCAGGTTCAGCGCGTCTGCGGCAACAAGAGCATGGGGGAGCCGACGATCAATGACTTGCTGAACCAGGATTCACCGATGTACAGCGTCTTTTTCGTCGATATCACCTCGCGTTACGCCCTTGGCAAGATTTCGCAGCAGGACTACATCAGCGGTGTGATGTCGGTGGGCGGCGGGCGCGAATCGGAAGGGCTCAAGTGCATCCTTGCGCAGAAGACCCCTTAGTCCTGTTGATGCCCCTGGTCGCATGACCTGGCTCGCCATCGCGCAACACGACCCCATCATGACGCCGGCGTCGTTTTGAGTAGCGCACGCCGGATTTTGACGATTTTCAAACTTATTTGGCCTTTTCCCAGCGTGAAATGGTCATAGTCAGCTATGCCTTTGAGAGTAGCTTTCGGTGACGTCCGTCTCCATGGGACGAATCTAGAATCAGCTCGCCGCCCTGCCCTGTTTGCCTTGCTGCGACACAGTTGCATGTAACGGTCAATAGGATTACAGTGTTACATGCAACAATCTTGAGGAGTCCTGAAATGGCAAACACACCCGTGAATGCACGCGTGCAGAGACATCGCGACGCGCTGCGACTGGCGGGGCTTCGACCGATCCAGATCTGGGTGCCGGATACGCGACGCCCAGACTTCGCGCAGGAGTGTCGCCGTCAGTCCCGTCTGGTGGCAGAGGCGGAAAGGGCCGACACCGATTTGCAGCACCTGATGGATCAAGCCGCGACAGACATGGAGGGTTGGACGCAGTGATGCGGGGCGACTTTGTGGCCGTCGCCATTCAAGGCGACTTTGGCAAGCCCAGGCCCGCGTTGGTGATTCAGGCCGACCAGTTTGATGCGCACACCAGCGTGACGGTGCTGCCAGTGACGAGCACGCTGGTTGCTGCACCACTGCTGCGCATCACCGTTGAGCCCAATGCCGGAAACGGGTTGCAGAAGCCTTCACAGGTGATGATTGACAAGGCCATGACCGTGAAGCGCGACAAGCTGGGGCCGGCCTTTGGGCGCATCGATGTGAATCTGATGGTCGAGGTCGAACGATGTCTGGCCGTGTTCCTGGGCATCGCCAAATGAAGCCGGTGGCCCGGTGTCGCGAATCCCACAGGTCATGGCGCAACGCGACCCCATCGTCACCCCGGTGGCGTTCTGGGCAGCCCACGCCGGGCTGTGACGATCTGCCATGAAAGCACAGGAATTCATCGCCAAGTGGGGACCGGGTGGCCCTGCGTACGAGCTGAACGAGCGCCAGGGTGCGCAGCCCCACTTCATCGACCTGTGCCAACTGCTGGGTGTGCCCCTGCCGGGCAGCCTTCACAACGGCGCCGACTACATTTTTGAGCAGGACACCCTGGTGCTGGGCGAGGCGCGCGGCTATGCCGACGTGTTTTACCGCAACCACTTTGCCTGGGAGAACAAGGCCCCGGGTCGCAATCTAGACACTGCGCTCAGGCAGTTGCTCACCTACAGCCTGGCCCTCTCCAACCCGCCGCTGCTGGTGGTGTGCGACCGGCTCACGACCCGCATCCACACCCAGTTCAACGGCCA
Source organism: Burkholderiales bacterium (assembly GCA_011391155.1). GTDB lineage: Bacteria > Pseudomonadota > Gammaproteobacteria > Burkholderiales > Burkholderiaceae_C > JAABQG01. The sequence continues at coordinate 890 of JAABRA010000102.1, read as the reverse complement.
CCCCAGCGAGGTGCACACGGTGCTGCTGGCTGAGCTGGACCAGCCGGAAAAGCAGGCACTGTTGCGCCGCGTGTGGACGGACCCCGAGAGCTTTCGCCCCCGGAAAACCAGCCGTGACATCACCGAAGCTGCGGCCAGAAGTTTCGCCACGCTGGCCGATGGCTTGCGCAGGCGCGGCCACGACGCCGACGACGTGGCCCATTTCCTCACCCAGTGCCTGTTCTGCTTCTTTGCGGAAGACGTGGGCCTGCTGCCCGGTCGCATGTTCGAAGGGCTCGTCAACAACCGAAACCTCACCGCCGACAAACTCACCCGGGGCCTGACCAACCTGTTCACGGTGATGCGCGAAGGCGGCCTGTATGGCAACGACGACATTCCGTGGTTCAACGGCGGGCTGTTCAGGAAGGTGAAGGTGCCGCTGCTGTCCATCATGGAGGTGACCGAGCTGCGCAACGCCGCCGCGCTGAACTGGAGCGCCATCGACGTGTCCATCTTCGGCACGCTGTTCGAGCGCGGCCTGGACCCGTCCAAGCGCAGCCAGCTCGGCGCGCACTACACCGACCCGGCCACCATCGAGCGGCTGGTCGAGCCTGTGATCCAGCGTCCGCTACTTCATATTTGGGAGCATGAGAAGACCATTCTGCAGGGGCTATTGGCCAAAAGTAGCAGGAAAGGCGACAAAAACCACCGCGCCGCGCGCGACCGATTCATCCTGTGGCTGGAACGCCTCAAGGACTACCGCGTGCTGGACCCCGCCTGCGGCAGCGGCAACTTTTTGTTCCTCGGGCTCAAGGCTTTGAAGGACATCGAGCACCGCAGCCACCTCGACGCCGCCGCCCTTGGCCTGGACCGCCAGGCCGATCTGGTGACCGGGCCGCACAACGTGCTGG
>JAABRA010000101.1 GCA_011391155.1 Burkholderiales bacterium | reverse complement strand
TGTGCTGCTTCAGTCGATCACGGATCACCTCGGCCTCGCCGATGTAGGCGAGGTTTTCTCCCGTGTCGGGGTTGACGCCGAGCAGGAAGTACACGCCAGAGCTCTCCGTCTCCTCGCGGGCAAGGAGGTCATCAAGCTCGGTTCGCGGTGCTGCGAGCGCTTTGCCGGTCCAGTTGGACACCTCACCGACACGAAGGCGGCGAGCATCTCCGTGCGGCAGGTAGAGCTTGATCGTTGCAGATGTCATGTGTGGCTTTGGACGAGATGGGAACAAGACCAGTTGCACTATAGCCGCGCAACCGGAAGTTGCTGTGCTTGCGGCGCTCGCATTTTTCTGCAGTAGAGCCCGTTCAGATGGAAACATCGGACTATGTAGCGGCAGTGAAGCCAGCGTACATGCATTCAATAACCATAGCAATTAACGACCATCCGACGACGAGAACTGGCTATTCTTATTGAATTTTTCGTCCGAACGACCTCATGTAGCGTCCCCTAGCCGAATCAACCCCGCACCCTCCCCTCACCGAAAATCCCGGCTCCCCGTCATCAGATTGCCCAGCAGCGGCGTCAGGTCGCGAAGGCGGGTGGCGATGAGGTGGCGCACTTCGCCGCCGCTTTCCAAGTCGCGGTCAGCGTTGCGCCGCACCTGTGCGCGTGCGCCGCAGCGGCAAACTTGGGGCGGTCGCCTCAAGACGCTCAGCCAGCCAGACTTTGATGACCGACTGCCTTGTCACCCCCAGCTTGCTCGCTTCACGATCCAGGGAGTCAACCATCCAGGTCGGAAAATCGACATTCACCCGTTTCTGCGCTTGCAGCACGCGCTTTGCTTTGGACAAGTCCAGTGAAGCCGTCAGGTCGACGCCCTCGTCGAACTGTTGCTCGAATTTTTCAGCTTTCATATAGTGCCACCTCTTCTGCGCGTGCGCGACGAACGGAAATCAATCGGACATTGGGCCCACGGTAGGTAATGACCGCTGACCAATGCCGCCCATCGATCAGCCCAATAACCAGATACCGAGGTTCATCATCCGTTCTTGCTGGAACCTCCAGCAACATCGGGTCGATCCAGAGAACCTGTGCTTCCACGAAATCGATGCCATGTTTCGTGCGATTGGATTCGCTTTTTGTGGCATCGAATTCAAAGGAGATCATGGTATGGAAATTATACCTTTTTTGACATCATTTCGTCAGCGATTCGTCCACTCTAAATTATCAAAACCAGTAGCAAACAAAGACCATATGATGCCGGGATAAGGCCATTTTTGCTCGTGGTTTAGATTTCTTGCCCTGAAAAGGCTCCGACAGCGTGCCACGGCCGAATCCAGCCCGCCTACCGCCTTTTCCTCAATGAAAATCCCGGCTCCCCGTCATCAGATTGCCCAGCAACGGCGTCAGGTCGCGCAGGCGGGTGGCGATCAGGTGGCGCACTTCACCGCCGCTTTCCCCACCCGCGTCGGCGCTGCGTTGCCAGGTGCCCTGCACGGCCAGCAGGCGGGCGTGGACCAGTTCGCGGCGCTGGCGCTCGCGGAGGGCTTTCCAGACGATGACGTTGACGGTGCCGGTCTCGCTCGTGGCGCTTGAGATCGCGCGTCGTTTGCCGTACACTTGACATTAATTTGTACGTCACAACGCAACGCCATGAGCCAGCCCACCAAACTTACTTTGCGACTTGATTCCGGGTTGATCGACCACGCCAAGGATTTCGCGCAGCGGCAAGATCGTTCGTTGTCCCAGTTGGTCGCTGATTATTTTGCGCGGCTGACCGCTCAGGAGGCAACGCCGGCTATGACAGAGCGCAGCGCCCAAAGCCCGGGAACGGCCCCATCACTGGGCCCGATCACCAGCGCCTTGCGAGGCGCGCTGGCGGCATCCAGCGCGCAAGGGAAGCCCCCGGAAAGCGCACCGGGTCGTGAAGACTACCGGGCGCATCTTGAGGAAAAATACCGGTGAGGGTGCTGCTCGACACCAACGTCGTCCTCGACGTGCTGCTGGATCGCGAGCCCTTTGTCCTGGATTCCGCCCGGGTGATGGATCAGGTTGAGCGCGGTGCCGTGACCGGCTTGTTGTGCGCGACCACCATCACCACATTGGCCTATCTGGCCGGAAAAACGGTCGGCAAGAAGCAGGCGGTTCACCAGATGCGGCAATTGCTTCGTTTGTTCGAAGTGGCGCCCGTGACCCGCCCCGTTCTGGACGCCGCCCTGAGCAGCAAGACACCGGATTTTGAAGATGCGGTGTTGGCCGAGGCCGCGCAGCAAGCCGGTGCGCAAGCCATCATCACCCGCAATTTGAAGGACTTTTCGCATAGCCCGGTGCGGGCCTACACGCCTGAGCAGTGGCTGGCGATGGGGACTGTCTGAATTTCTGCCTTCCATTCATTCACGGCGCCTGAATTTTCCAGTGCGGCGTTCAATGGAAATCCCGGCTCCCGGTCATCAGGTTGCCCAGTAGCGGCGTCAGGTCGCGCAGGCGGGTCGCGATCAGGTGGCGCACTTCGCCGCCGCTTTCCACGTCGCGCTGCCAGGTGCCCTGCACCGCCAGCAGGCGGGCGTGCACCAGCTCGCGGCGTTGGAGTTCGCGCAGGGCTTTCCAGACGATGACGTTGACGGTGCCGGTCTCGTCCTCCAGCGTCACGAAGGTCACGCCCTTGGCGGTGCCGGGCTGCTGGCGCACGGTGACGATGCCGCAGGCGCGCGTGGGGGTGCCGTCGGGCAGGTCGCGCAGCTGGGCGGCGGTGCGCAGCTGCCAGCGGGCCAGTTCGGCTCGCAGCAGGGCCAGCGGGTGGCGGCGCAGGGTCAGGCCAGTGGCAGCGTAGTCGTGGGCGATGGCCTCGCCCTCCCCGGCTTCCATCAGCGCCAGCGGGGCCTCATGCGTGGGCGCTTCGCGCAGCAGCTCGGGCGCGCGGTGCAGGGCCGAGGCGTCCCAGACCTGCTGGCGGCGGTGGCCTGAGAGGGCGGTCAGCGCGTCGGCGGCGGCCAGGGCTTTGAGGTCGCCCGCGTCGAGGGCGGCGCGAAGAGCTAGGTCTTCGGTGGTGGTGAAGGGGTGGTGCTGGCGGGCGGCGAGGATGCGTTGTGCTGCAGTGTTGGTGAGGCCGGCGACCAGGCGGAGGCCTAGGCGGACGGGAGGTTGGTCTGGCTTTGTGTGGGATGCGGCGGTGTGCTGGAAATGGTGGAAATGGGGGTCAGAGCCCGATTTCGTCGGGAGGGTCCTGGATGCTTCGGGGGGACGAAAATTGGGGTCAGAGCCCGATTCGGATGAAGGGCGGGAGTAATTTTCGGATCGGTGGACCGAATCGGGATCCGACCCCAATTTCCTTCGAGCCGCCTCGGGTTCCTCCAGCGTGCAATCCCAGTCGCTGGTGGTGACGTCGATGGGGCGGACTTCGATGGCGTGGCGGCGGGCGTCTTGCACGAGCTGGCTGGGGGTGTAGAAGCCCAGGGGCTGGCTGTTGAGCATGGCGGCGAGGAAGGCGGCGGGCTCGTGGCGCTTGAGCCAGCAGCTCACCCACACCAGCAGCGCAAAGCTGGCGGCGTGGCTCTCCGGAAAGCCGTATTCGCCGAAGCCCTCGATCTGGCGGAAGATGCCTTGCGCGAATGCTTCGGTGTAGCCGCGCTCGACCATGCCGCCGACGATGCGCTCATGGAACTTGTGCACGCCGCCCTTGCGCTTCCACGCGGCCATGGAGCGGCGCAGGCTGTCGGCCTCGCCGGCGCTGAAGCCCGCGGCCAGCATGGCGATCTGCATCACCTGCTCCTGGAAGATGGGCACGCCCAGCGTGCGGCCCAGCGCCTCGCGCAATGCCTCCTGGGGAAACTCCACCGGCTCCAGCCCCTGGCGCCGGCGCAGGTAGGGGTGGACCATGCCGCCCTGAATGGGGCCGGGGCGCACGATGGCCACTTCGATCACCAGGTCGTAGAAGCAGCGGGGTTTGAGGCGCGGCAGCATGCTCATCTGCGCGCGGCTTTCGATCTGGAACACGCCCACGGTGTCGGCGGCGCAGATCATGTCCCAGGTGGCGGGGTCGTCGCCGGGGATGTCCTGCATGCG
>JAABRA010000100.1 GCA_011391155.1 Burkholderiales bacterium | reverse complement strand
CGATGCTCATGGGTTTCTCCTTGAATCTGCAGTTGCCTAAAGGGGGTTGGATGTGTCTTGTGATGTCGGTGCGCGTCATGAGGGCGGGCCGGTGCTTCGCCATCGGACGCGCCTTCGCGTTCGTGGACTTCCCCGGGCAGGATGCATTGCGTTTGCCATGATCAGAAGTTCCCCACGATGAAGTCGCGCATGCGGCCAAAAGCGGTTTTCATGGAGCCGGCTTGCTGCGCCACCTTGAAGCCGCGCAGGCGCGCCAGGCGGGCTTCTTCCATCAGGCCCATGACGGTGGCCGCGCGGGGCTGGGAGATCATGTCGGCCAGCGCGCCAGAATATTTAGGGATCCCGCGGCGTACCGGCTTGAGGAAGATGTCCTCGCCCAGCTCGACCATGCCCGGCATCACGCAGCTGCCGCCCGTGAGCACGATGCCCGACGACAACACTTCTTCGTAACCCGATTCCCGAACGACTTGCTGGACCAGTGAAAAGATCTCCTCGACGCGGGGTTCGATCACGCCCGCAAGCGCCTGGATGCTCAGCATGCGCGGCCCACGGTCGCCCAGGCCCGGCACCTCGATCTGTTGATCCGGGTCGGCCAGAAGCTGCTTGGCAAAGCCGCTTTCCACCTTGATGTCCTCGGCGTCCTTGGTCGGCGTGCGCAGGGCCATGGCGATGTCGCTGGTGATGAGGTCGCCGGCAATCGGGATCACCGCTGTATGGCGAATGGCGCCATTGGTGAAGATCGCCACGTCGGTGCTGCCGGCGCCGATATCCACACAGGCAACGCCGAGCTCCCGTTCGTCTTCGGTCAGCACGGCCTGGCTCGAGGCCAGCGGGTTGAGCATCAGCTGGTCCACGTCCAGCCCGCAGCGGCGCACGCACTTGATGATGTTTTCCGCGGCGCTCTGTGCCCCGGTCACGATATGCACCTTGGCCTCCAGCCGGATGCCGCTCATGCCGATGGGCTCCTTCACATCCTGCCCGTCGATGACAAATTCCTGCGGCTCCACCAGCAGCAGACGCTGGTCGGTCGAGATGTTGATGGCCTTGGCGGTCTCGATCACACGGGCCACATCGGCGGCCGTGACCTCCTTGTCCTTCACGGCCACCATGCCGCTGGAGTTCAGCCCGCGGATGTGGCTGCCGGTAATGCCGGTGTAGACCCGCGTGATCTTGCAGTCGGCCATCAGCTCGGCCTCCTTCAGCGCCTGCTGGATGCTCTGCACCGTGGCGTCGATGTTGACCACCACCCCCCGTTTGAGGCCGTGACTCGGCGCCACACCCAGGCCCACCAGCCGCAGCTCGCCGCCAGGCATGACCTCGCCCACCACCACCATCACCTTGGCGGTCCCGATGTCGAGTCCGACGATCAGGTCTTTGTATTCTTTTGCCATGTGTTCACCTGTATTGGGTCGTGTTGGGTTCAGTGCGTGCTGGTGCCGGGCGTCTTGGGCTTCGGGACTTCTGCGGTGACCGTGGTCACCCCGCGCAAGCGCACTGCATAACCGTTCCCGTGGCGCAGATCGGCGGATTCAATAGCGTCCGGCCGACGGTTGTACCGGGCCGTGGCCTGGGATACGGTCTGGATAAAACGCCGGGCCCGCTCGATGATTTCCGCGGGCGTTCCACGCCCGAGTTCCATCACGGCGCCGGTGTCCAGTTGCGTGCGCCAGCTTCCCCGATCCGTGAGTTCGAGCTTGTCAAGCCTGGCCTCCAGGGGCGCGAACAGCGGAGCCAGTGCGCGGTACATCGCGAGCAACTGGGCAGACTGCCCCGAAGGGCCGCTCAGACGCGGCAGGTCGTCGGACTCCACGTCATCCACATTCGCCTCGAACACTTCGCCGTGGCTGTTGAGCAGGCGCGATTCCCCGTCCGCGCCCCAATACGCAACCGGCTGATGCTCCTGCAGCACGACGCTCAGTCGATTCGGAAACTCGCGCCGGACCACCGCCGTGCGCACCCAGGGCACGGCCTCGAAGGCGTTTTTCACAGTCACCAGGTCGATCGTGAAGAAGTTGCCTCTCAGGCGGGGCGCCACATTGACCCGCAGCGTAACGGCGTTGTTGTGCGTCAGGTCGCCCTGGACGTTGATCGCCGCAATCGCGAACAAGGGGTGCCTGAGCCCCCACCACGCTGCCGCCGCCAGCCCGGTGACCGCCAGCGCCATGAACAACGCGGACGCGGTGGCGTTCATGAGTCTGACGTCCAGGGGCGCGGAGAGCGTTTCCGTCATGCGGAATCTCCGGTCAGGGCGGGCGCCGCATAGTCCAGCGTGGCCGCCTGCAACAGGCGGATGCACAAGTCTTCGTAGCTCATGCCGGCCGCCCGCGCCGACATGGGAACCAGCGAATGGGTGGTCATGCCGGGCGAGGTGTTCATCTCCAGCAGGAAGGGTTTGCGATCGCTGGCGCGGATCATCAGATCGGCGCGGCCCCAGCCGCGACAGCCCAGCGAGCGGTAGGACGCCAGCACGATGCGCTGGATTTCACGCTCCTCGGCCTCGGGCAGGCCACTCGGGCACTGGTACTGGACGTCGTCGGTGAAGTACTTGTTCTGGTAGTCGTACGCGCCGTCGGGCGCAAGGATGCGAATCACCGGCAGCGCCGTGGCGCCGGCCCCGGTGCCCAGTACCGGGCAGGTCACCTCTTCGCCCTCGATGAACTCCTCGCACAGCACGTCGGCGTCGTAGCGGGCCGACAGCCGCACGGCATCCTGCATCTGCGAATAGCCCCTGACCTTGGTCACGCCGATCGAGGAGCCTTCACGCGGCGGCTTGACGATCAGCGGCAGACCCAATTCGTCGGGCACCGTGCGCACGCGCTCAAGGCCCTGCTGGTCCTCGGCAAGCCAGACATATCTCGGTGTAGGCAGCCCTTCGCAACTCCAGAGGCGCTTGGTCATCACTTTGTCCATGGCCACGCTGGAAGCCATGACGCCGGAACCGGTGTAAGGAATGCCCAGCAGCTCCAGCGCGCCCTGCACCGTGCCATCTTCACCGTGCCGACCATGCAGCGCGATGAAGCAGCGGGCAAACTGCTCCTTCCGGAGTTCACCCAGATCTCGCTGCGCAGGATCAAAGGCGACCGCATCCACACCGCGGGCACGCAGCGCCTGCAGCACGCCGTGACCTGACATCAGCGACACCTCGCGTTCCGCGGAGTGGCCGCCCATCAGCACGGCCACTTTTCCAAAATTCAGACTTTTTTGGCTCATACCCAGCGTCCTTCGGTCATAGTTTGCTCTATTTTTTGAAGCAAATTGACCACTTTTCCAGGGACTGAACCAATGGATCCAGCCCCCATGCACAGCACCACATCCCCGGCGCGGGCCGTATCGGCAATGGCCTGCGGCAGCGCGGCGATGTCATCGACAAAAAGCGGCTCCACCTTGCCGGCCAGACGCAGGGCCCGGGCCAGGGTGCGGCTGTCGGCCGCCACGATCGGCGCTTCACCGGCGGGGTACACCTCGGCCAGCAACACCGCGTCGGCACGACCAATCACCTTGACGAAATCTTCAAAGCAGTCGCGGGTGCGGGTGTAACGGTGCGGCTGGAAGGCCAGAATGAGGCGGCGCCCGGGGAAAGCACCGCGCGCTGCGGCCAGCGTGGCGGCCATCTCGACCGGGTGGTGCCCGTAGTCGTCGATCAGGGTGAACTGGCCGCCGCCTTCCGCCGGCACCTCGCCGTAGCGCTGGAAGCGACGCCCCACGCCCTTGAATCCGGCCAGCGCCTGTTGCACGGCTTCATCGGGCACATTGAGCTCGACCGCCACGGCGATCGCCGACAGCGCGTTGAGCACGTTGTGCTCGCCGGGCAGGTTCAGCACTACCGGCAGGTCGGACAGCGTGACGCCATTGCGGCGCTGCACGGTGAAATGCATCCGCCCGTCCACCGCGCGCACGTCGATGGCGCGCACCTGGGCGGCTTCGGAAAATCCATAGCTGGTGATGGGGCAGGAGACCTGCGGCATGATTTCTCGCACGGCGGGGTCGTCAATGCACAGGATGGCCGTGCCATAGAAGGGCATGCGGTGCAGGAATTCGACAAAGGCCGAC
>JAABRA010000099.1 GCA_011391155.1 Burkholderiales bacterium | reverse complement strand
TGATGTGCTGCGTGAACTGCACGGCTTCATCCACATGTTCGAGGACACGCCGGAGTTCGTCGCTCGCCACATCATCCGCGAGGCCAAGAGCTACCTCGAAGGCATCCAGCCGCCGTTTTTCAAGGCCCTGCTGGACTACGCCGAAGACGGTTCTTACTCCTGGCACTGCCCCGGTCATTCGGGCGGCGTGGCCTTCCTGAAAAGCCCAGTTGGCCAGATGTTCCACCAGTTCTTTGGTGAAAACATGCTGCGGGCCGACGTGTGCAACGCGGTGGAAGAACTCGGCCAACTGCTGGACCACAACGGCGCCATCGGTGCGAGCGAGCGCAACGCGGCGCGCATCTTCAACGCCGACCACTGCTTTTTCGTGACCAACGGCACCAGCACCAGCAACAAGATGGTGTGGCACCACACGGTGGCGCCGGGCGACGTGGTGGTCGTGGACCGCAACTGCCACAAGTCCATCCTGCACAGCATCATCATGACGGGCGCCATCCCCGTTTTCCTGAAGCCCACTCGCAACCACTACGGCATCATCGGCCCGATCCCACAAAGCGAGTTCGAGATCGACGCGATCAAGGCCAAGATCCGCGCCAACCCGCTGCTGGCGGGCGTGGATGCCGACGCGGTCAAGCCCCGCGTGCTGACGCTCACCCAGTCCACCTACGACGGTGTGCTCTACAACACCGAAGCCATCAAGCAGATGCTCGACGGCTACGTGGCCAACCTCCACTTTGACGAAGCCTGGCTGCCGCACGCCGCCTTCCACCCCTTCTATGGCAACTTCCACGCCATGGGCAAGAAGCGCGCGCGACCGAAGGAGTCGGTGGTGTACGCCACGCAGTCGATCCACAAGCTGCTGGCCGGCATCAGCCAGGCCAGCCATGTGCTGGTGCAGGACTCGCAGAACATCAAGCTCGACCGCCACCTCTTCAACGAGGCGTACCTGATGCACACCAGCACCAGCCCGCAGTACGCGATCATCGCGAGCTGCGACGTGGCGGCAGCCATGATGGAGCCGCCCGGCGGCCGCGCGTTGGTGGAAGAGAGCATTTTTGAAGCGCTGGATTTCCGCCGGGCCATGCGCCAGATCGACGCCGAGTTCGGCGACGACGACTGGTGGTTCCAAGTCTGGGGCCCGGACGAGCTGGCGGAAGAGGGCATGGGCGAGGCTGGCGACTGGGTACTCAACCCGATCACGCCCGAAGGCGGTACCGCGCGCCCGACACAGCGTGACTGGCACGGCTTTGGCGACATGGCGCCGGGCTTCAACATGCTCGACCCGATCAAGGCCACCATCGTGACTCCGGGTCTGAACATGGACGGGCGCTTTGAAGAAGCGGGTATTCCCGCGTCCATCGTCACCAAGTTTCTCGCGGAGCACGGCGTGGTGGTGGAGAAAACCGGCCTGTACAGCTTCTTCATCATGTTCACCATCGGCATCACCAAGGGCCGCTGGAACACCTTGCTGACGGCGCTGCAGCAGTTCAAGGACGACTACGCCAAAAATCAGCCGATGTGGCGCATCCTCCCAGAGTTCTGCCAGAAGCACCCGCGCTACGAGCAGATGGGTCTGCGCGATCTGTGTCAGCACGTGCACCAGTTGTATGCCCGCTATGACATCGCTCGCCTCACCACTGAGATGTACCTGAGCGACCTCACGCCGGCCATGAAACCAAGTGACGCCTTCGCCCACATCGCTCAGCGCACCACCGAGCGCGTGCCGATCGATGATCTGATCGGACGCATCACCACCAGCCTGGTCACGCCTTACCCTCCGGGCATTCCGCTGTTGATCCCGGGCGAGGTGTTCAACAAGAAGATCGTGGATTACCTCAAGTTCGCGCGCGAATTCAACGCGCTGTGCCCAGGCTTCGAGACCGACATCCACGGCCTGGTCGAGCAGCAGGACGCGGACGGAAAGAAACACTACTTTGCCGATTGTGTGAAGGCGGCGTAAGCTGGCGCTCCACACCCAAGGAGCGCCCATGTTTCCAGAGTACCGTGACCTGATCTCCCGCCTCAAAGGCCACGACCACCATTTCACGCGGCTGTTCGACAAGCACAACGAGCTGGATCAGACGATCAAGAACATGGAGGCGCACATCCAGCCCGCGACGGTGACCGAGATAGAGCAGCTGAAGAAGGAAAAACTGGCGCTCAAGGACCAGATTTACGCCCTGTTGCGCCAGGCCACCGCCTGATCGGGTCGCCCGCGATCAGGGGCTTTGCACTGAGGCTGGTGCTGGAGGCTGAAAACCCGGGCGCTCGCGCAGAAAAGTGGCAAAACGCGGCAGGCCGCTGTCGTTGACGCCCCGGTAGCGGTAGGTGACCCAGGCGCCCTCAGCGGGCGGGTGCTTGCGCTGGGCATCGGTGAACCCCGTGCCCAGCCGGAAGCGCCGACCCTGCGGCGTCTCGACCAGCAACGCGCCCAGTCGACCGCTGTGGCGCCCTTTGCCGGGCAGGTGCCCCACGACCTTCGCTTCCGCGTCGTCGTGCGTCTTGAGTTTGATCAGGTCGTCGCTGCGAATGCCCCGGTACGGCGAATCGCCTCGGTGCAGCATCAGGCCTTCGCCGCCGGCGCGCACCATCTGCTGCAGCCGCGCGCCCAGCACGGCATGGCTGGCGATTTTTTCTTGTGGCACCGCCACCACCCATGACTGGTTCAGGCTGCGCACCAGGCGTTGGTAAGCCGTCAGGCGTTCGTCGAAGACGCCGGGATGGCCGGGCAGGTCGAACACCATGAAGCGGATGCGGCGCCAGGCGGCTTCGTTCGGGACCTGCTGGCGCACGGTGGAGGTGGCTTCTTCGAACCGTGCGCGCCCGGCCCAGAGCTCACCGTCCATGGGCACGGCAGGCCAGCCCTCGGTGAACCAGGCGGGCGGGTGCAACACCTCACCACCCCGGCTCAACAGGCGCTGGCCGTCCCAGTAGCCCCGCAATCCGTCGTATTTTTCACTCACCCAGTAGGCGCTGAGATCAAGGCCCGGGTGGTATTTTCCCGCGAGCATCAGGGCGGGCGCTGTACCAGCGGCTTTCAGCGCCGGGGTGAGCAGCATACTGGCGACACCCAGCAGCCAACTGCGCCTGCGCACAACGGACATGGAGTGAGGTCCGTTCGAGCGGGTTCAGGCCACCGATTCGCTGTCCCGGCTGATGCCAGCGGTCTGGCTGAAGCCGCAATCGACATAGGTGATTTCGGAAGTCACGCCCGAGGCCAGATCCGACAACATGAATGCTGCCACGTTACCCACGTCGTCGATGGTCACGTTGCGACGCAGTGGCGAGGCTGCTGCCACCATGCCGAGCAGCTTGCCGAAGTCCTTGATGCCGCTGGCGGCCAGGGTCTTGATCGGGCCGGCGCTGATGCCGTTGACGCGCATGCCGCGCGGGCCGAGCGATTCAGCCAGGTAGCGCACGCTGGCCTCCAGGCTGGCCTTGGCCAGGCCCATGGTGTTGTAGTTGGGAATGGTGCGCAGCGCGCCGAGATAGCTCAGCGTCAGCAGTGCGGATTTGGGCGCCAGAAAGGGCAGGGCGGCCTTGGCCATGGCGGGGAAGCTGTAGGCGCTGATGTCGTGGGCGATGCGAAAGTTTTCGCGGGTCAGGCCATCGAGAAAATCGCCGCCAATGGCCTCGCGCGGCGCAAAACCGATGCTGTGGACGAAGCCATCGAACTGAGGCCAGGTCTGGGACAGATCGGCAAACAACTTGTCGATCTGCGCGTCGTCGCCCACGTCGCAGTCGAAGATGAGCGTCGAATCAAAATCGGCGGCGAATTCGGTGATGCGGTCCTTGAACCGCTCCCCCACGTAGCTGAAAGCCAGCTCAGCGCCTTGCGCATGGCAGGCCTTGGCGATGCCGTAGGCGATGGACCTGTTGGACAGCACGCCCGTGATCAGCAATTTTTTGCCGGCAAGAAAACCCATTGTTCTGACTCCAAAGAAAATTCCAGCAGAATTGTCGCATGCATGCCCGCCCCCCCCGACTCCGCCGCGCTCTTGCGATCTTGCTTCTCGCGGCGGCGGGCGGGCCGAGCTGGGCCGCCCATGGCTACGCCCTGTGGGACGAACTCCGGTACCAGCCGGGCTTCAAGCACTTTGCTTATGTCAATCCTAATGC
>JAABRA010000109.1 GCA_011391155.1 Burkholderiales bacterium | reverse complement strand
CTCTTGCGCTCGTGAAAGCCCACCAGCACCTCGCCCTTCTTGTGCACGTAGCGCACCGACAGTCGCGCGCGGTAGCGGTAGCCCCAGGGCGGCCCCTCGATCGGGCGCAGCAGGGTTTCGGCCTTGACCTTGGCCAGGTGCCAGAGGTTGTCTTCCAGCACGCGCTGCTTCACCGCCACCTGCGCAGCGGCGTGCAGGTGCTGCATCTTGCAGCCGCCGCAGGCGCCGGTGTGCAGGCCGAAGTGCGGGCAGCCGGGGCGCACGCGCTGGGAGGATTCCTGGTGAATGGCCGTCACCGTGCCGGCCTCCCAGCTGCCTTTCTTGCGGTGCACGTTCATGCTGACCACTTCGAAGGGCAGCGCGCCTTCGATGAAGACGACCTTGCCGTCGGGCTTGTGGGCGATGCCCTGGGCTTCGATGTCGAGCGATTCGACGCGCAGCCAGCCGGGTGGCAGGCTGGTGTCGAGGGGGGTTTCGGGACCGGGTTCGGGAGCGGCTTCGGGAACAGTTGCGGCAGAGGTGGCTTCAGTCATGGCCCGGATTGTCTCAGGCCGTGCGCCGGGCTCAAAAGTCGTAGACCATCGACACGGTCAGGTTGCGCCCCGGCTGGGTGTAAGCATCGGCCACGGTGGTTGACGCCGCCAGGCCCTGTACGTCAGACCAAACCCAGTACTTGGTGTTGGTCAGGTTCGTGATGCCGACATTCAACCGCAGGTTCTTGCGAATGCGCCACTGGCCGTACAGGTCCACCACGGTGGCTGCAGGCACCGTGATCTGGGTGTTGGGCGGCTTGACCAGGCCGCCACTGTCGATGTCCTCGGCGTTCTTGGCCGCAACGTGGCGCAGGTCCAGCCGCAGCGTCCAGGCCGCGGCGTCGTAGTTCAGGCCCAGGATCGCTTTGGCCGGATCCACCGAATTGAGCGGCTTGCCCGTCGTGAGGTTGGAGCCCTTGGCGCGCCCATAGGCGAACGGCATGCTCAGCCGGCCGTCGGCGACCCGGCCCCAGTCATAGCTGCCCTTGAATTCGAAGCCCTGGATGCGCGCCCGGTCGGTGTTGACGGTCTGGAACAACTTTGGATCGCCCGCCACGCCCGTGCCGGAGATCAGCACGTTGTCCACGATCAGGTCGTTGTAGCGGCCGGCGAAGACCGCCACATCGAGCGTGAGCCGTTCCAGCCGCCCCCGCACCCCGAATTCCAGCGTGTTGCTGGTCTCGGGCTTGAGGTCGGGGTTGGGAACAATCACCACTTGTTCGGCCATGTTCTCGTAGTAGCCGTTGACCTGGTTGGCGTTGGGCGCGCGAAAACCGTGGGCGTAGTTGCCGAACAGGCTCCAGGCCTCGCTGGCGCGGTAGATCACCCCCAGCTTGGGCGACCAGGCAGAGTCCGACAGCGAGCGCGCCGGCAGCTTTGCCGGGGGATAGAACCCGTCCTGCGTGAGCACATCCACCGCAAATTGATCCAGCCGCAGGCCTGGCACCACCGTCCACTGCTCGTTGATCCACTCTGCCTGTGCGTAGAGCGCCGCCGACGATTCGCGGGTGTCCGGAAAACGCTTGAGCGGAAACACTTCAGGCGGCAGCGGGTTGACGCCGTCAAACAGGTTGGTGATCTTTGAGGACAGGTAATCAAAACCATAGGTGACCCTCTGCTTGCCCCATGCGGGCGTCAGGCTCAGCAGCTTGTCGGCCTGCACCCGGCCCTGCCAGGTGGACTCGGTGTAGGTGGCCTCGCGAACCCGGTCCGGCAGGGTGTTGCGATCCGAGACACCAGTCTGCAACGACGACGCATGCTGGTAGCCCAGCTGGGTCTGCACCTGGTCGGCCCAGGCGGTGTCAAGGCGGTAGCGTCCGTCCCAGGTCAGGCGGTCACGCGACAGCGTGTTGGACGCCGACTCATCCAGAATCGCCCCCGCAATTGCCGCCGGCGTGCCGGTCAGGGGCAACGGGGCCCGGCTCGACAGCAAGTTAACCTCCGACTTCTTGTCCACGTGCTCGTACGTCACCACATGCTTCTGCGACGCATCGGGACGGAACACCAGTTTGCCCAGCACCGCGTTGTTGCGATCCGTCTGCGGGTTGGCCGTGGTGCGGTTCACGTTGGGCGAGTCGTTGGTCCCCATCGTCTCCAGTCCATGGGCGCGCGCTGCGCTTGCAGTCAGCATCCATTCCAGGGTGTCGGTGGCGCGCCCGGCGATCGTCGCCGACAAGCTCGATCCATCGTTGTCGCCGCTCCAGCCCGCCGCCACGCGCCCGCCAAAACTGCGCGGCGCGGACGTGCCGTCGACGAGGAAGTCCGATGGGTCGAACGTGATGAAATTGACCAGGCCGCCCATGGCGTCCGAGCCGTACAGCGCGGAGGCGGGCCCGCGCACCAGTTCGATGCGCTTGATCAGGTCAATGGACAGCGAATCCCGTCCAAACGCATTGCCGCCAAAGACGTAACTGTGCGGGATACGGACGTCGTCGACCATCATCAGCACGCGGTTGCCGCCCAGCCCGCGGATATTGAAGCCGGAATTGCCGTCGCGCCCGGTGTTGTTGGCCACGCCCGTGATCGCAAAGCGCGATGGAGCGCGCCGGACCGACACGTTCGGCAGGTCGCGCGCCACATCCCGGATATCCTGGATCTGGCCAATCTCGATCTCCGGGGCGCGAATCACATCCACGGTGACCGCCAGGTCTTCGAGGAACTGCTCGTGCCGCGACCCGCTGATGACCACTTCGCGCAAGGCCCCGGCAGGCGCGGGGTTGCCGTCCTGAGCGCTCGCTGCCACTCCGGTCAGGCCGGCCAGCGCCGCCAGAATCCCTGACGCGAGCGGCGTGAGGCGCGGAAGAAAATTGACATCGATCATGCCGGGTCCTTAATAGCTGGGCTGGATTATTGGGGAAATCAGGTCATCGAACAAAGAGCGACCGCAAGAATCCTTAATGCTGATCAATGTTTTCCCGGCTTCTTTGTCCGATGATCCGTTCGCCCGATGCCGTTGAAACGACGCTGCAGTAAACGGTGGGCAGGCCTTGTCAACCGTAGGGCTTCCAGATTCAGACTGCAGAACCATTAGGAGTGATTCATGAGTACCCATAAGCTGGCGCGCCTCGCCGCACTGGTCTTGTCAGCCCTGGCCCTGAGTGCAATCGCACAGGAAAAGAAGGGTGTCACCCAGCCCGAGTTGAACTATCAGGCCGGCACCTCGCCACTGGCCTCAGAGCCGATGGTGCAAAGCACCAACCCGAAGGCGCCTCCCATGACGCAGGCGGAGTTCGCCGCGGCGCAGAAGATCTACTTCGAGCGTTGCGCGGGCTGCCACGGCGTGCTGCGCAAGGGCGCCACCGGCAAATCCCTGACCCCGGACAAGACCCTTCCCAACGGCACCGACTATCTGAAGGTGTTCATCAAGTACGGATCTCCCGGCGGCATGCCCAACTGGGGCACCTCGGGCGAACTGACCGATGCGCAGGTCGATCTGATGGCCCGCTATATCCAGCACGAGCCGCCAACCCCTCCCGAATGGGGCATGAAGGAAATGATGGCCTCGCTCAAGGTCAGCGTTCCACCGGAAAAGCGCCCCACCAAGCAGATGAACAAGCTGGAGTTGGGCAACCTGTTCTCCGTCACGCTGCGTGACTCGGGCGAGGTTGCGCTGATCGACGGCAAGACCAAGGAAATCGTCAAGATCATCAAGACCGGCTATGCGGTGCACATTTCGCGCATGTCCTCTTCCGGCCGCTACCTCTACGTGATTGGTCGCGACGCCCGCATCAACCTGATTGACCTGTGGATGGAAGAGCCGGGCAACGTGGCGGAAATCAAGGTTGGCCTTGAAGCGCGCTCGGTGGAAACCTCGAAGTTCAAGGGCTTTGAGGACAAACTGGCGATTGCCGGTAGCTACTGGCCGCCCCAGTTCGTCATCATGGACGGCGACACCCTGAAGCCGCTTCGCATCGAGTCCACCCGCGGAACGACCGTCGGCACCCAGGAATATCACCCTGAGCCCCGCGTGGCAGCGATTGTTTCCTCGCACTACAACCCGGAATTCATTGTCAACGCCAAGGAAACCGGCAAGATCCTGATCGTCAACTACAAGGACCTGAAAAACCTGAAGATCACCACCATCGATGCGGCGCAGTTCCTGCACGACGGCGGCATGGATTCGACCGGCCGGTACTTCCTGACGGCGGCCAACGCTTCCAACAAGATCGCCGTGGTGGATACCAAGGAAAACAAGCTGGCCGGGTTGATCGAAGTCGGCAAGGTTCCCCATCCGGGTCGTGGCGCCAACTTCGTGCATCCGAAGTTCGGGCCGGTCTGGGCCACCAGCCATCTCGGTGACGAGACGATTTCGATCATCGGCACCGATCCCATCAAGCACAAGGCGCAGGCCTGGAAGGTGGTCGAGACCGTCAAGGGTCAAGGCGGCGGATCGCTGTTCATCAAGACGCATCCGAAATCGACGAATCTGTGGGTCGACACCCCGCTGAATCCGGACCCGAAGTTGTCGCAGTCGGTGGCGGTTTTTGACATCAAGAACCTCGCCAAGGGCTTCGAAGTGTTGCCGATCGGCGACTGGTCCGGCATCAAGGACGACGGCGCGCGGCGCATTGTCCAGCCGGAATACAACAAAGCGGGCGATGAAGTCTGGTTCTCGGTCTGGAGCGCCAAGGACAAGACCTCTGCATTGGTGGTCGTCGATGACAAGACGCGCAAGCTCAAGGCCGTCATCAAGGATCCGCGCCTGATCACGCCCACTGGCAAGTTCAACGTGAACAACACCCAGCACGACGTCTACTAAATCAACCTGAGCAGAACGCACACGGGGCCGTCACCGACCCCGTGTCTTTTTTTGGAGAAAATTATGAAATCATTCAATCTGTTGCTGGTCGCCAGCGCCGCCCTGCTGTCCTTCGGCGCACAGGCGGCCACGGCCGACGAAATCATGACCAAGTCGGGCTGCATGGCTTGCCATGCCAAGGACAAGAAACTGGTCGGCCCCTCGTTCAAGGACATCGCGGCCAAGTACAAGGGCCAGAATGTCAGCGCCAAACTGATGGAGAAGGTCCGCAAGGGCGGCTCCGGCGTGTTCGGACCGATTCCGATGGCCCCGAATCCGCCCGAGAAGATCAACGATGCCGACCTCAAGGTCGCGGTGGAGTCGATCCTGAAATCGTAAACGCGGCTTGTGCGCACCCGGTTCAAGTGCTTGCGGGCGGGTGCGCGCGTGCTGGCGATGCTGGTGTGCCTGTCGGGCTTCGTTTCCACAGGCGCGCAAGTGCAGGCGCAAGTGCAGGCGCAAGTGCAATTGCAAGAAGGGCCGCCTGCCCGGCAGCACCGGCAGGTCGCGCCAAAGCGCACACCGGATGGGCGCTTTGCCTACGTTGGCACCCCTGAGGGCTGGCTCACCCGGTACGACCCATCGACGCTGACCGTCCTGGCCCGGGTGCGCACCGGCACCGAAATGCCCCGCCTGGCGATTTCCGGCGATGGGCGATGGATCCTGGTCGCGAGCACCGCGCCCGACGCGCTGACCCTGTTCGACGCGAACCTGCAGGCCGTCCGCACCTACCCTTTGACCACACAGGACGGAAAAGCCGCTTCCCGGGTTGCCAGCGTGTTTGAGGCACCATCACGCCAGAGTTTTATCGTGGCGCTGCAGGACATGGCCGAACTCTGGGAAATTTCCTACGACCCCAGGGCCGAACCGATTTATGAAGGCCTGGTCCACGACTACCGGATGGGCGAGGGGCTGGCCACACCCGGGTTTCTCGGCATTCGACGGACGCCGCTGGAGGAGCCACTGGACATGTTCTTCCTGGACGGACCGGGCCGACACATTCTGGGCGCCACACGCCCGCAGGGGGCAAAATCCGCCAGCGTGCAGGTCATCAACCTGGACGTACGTCGGCGCATTGCCAGCTTTCCCCTTCCCGGGGCTCCGGCCCGTGAATCAAGCTTCACCCTCTCGCGCAACGGCAAGGAACTGCTGGCAATCCCACATGCCCAGGATGACTGCGTGACCTTGGTGGACATCAGCACCTGGAAGGTGGTGCGCCCCGCGACCGCACCGGAATCACCCTTGTCGGGCCAGGCCTGCGAAACGGCGCCTGCCGGCTACCGCACTCCGTAGCGTGCCAGCCGGTCCACGTCGATGATGCGGATGTCCCGCTTGTCAATCTCGATCAGCATTTCCGCCTCGAGTTCGTGCAGCACCTTGGAGAAATACTCCGGGGTCAAGGACAGGCGCGAGGCAATGGTGGCCTTGCTGACGGGGAGTGACACCGTGAAAGCGGCCTTCGTCTGCGGCTCGTCGGTCTGGTGATCACGGAGCAGATAGCCGATCACCCGTTGCATGCCGCTGTGCAGCGCACCCGACTCGATGTCAAGCACCAGCCCGTGCAGCCGACGCGAAATGCCCGACAGCATGCGCAGACAGAACCTGGGGTCACGCTCGATCTCGACAAGCATGGACTGCTTGCTGACGGTCAGCAGCAAGGTATTGGCCAGCGCCTGCGCATTCAGGATGTAGGGTTTTGACGTGAACATCAGCGCCTCGGCAAAGCTGTGTCCCGGTGAAACCAGTTCAATCACTTTTTCCTGGCCAGCGGCAGACAGCGCAAACAATTTCACCTGTCCGCTGACCACGACGTGAAATTCCTCGCAGGGTTCCCCGTAGCGAAAGATGGTGTCGCCGCGTGCCAAGCGGCGAACCTGGCAGCCCTGGGCCACCCGGCTTAACTCGGCAGGCGAAAGATCGCTGAAAAGGGGCAGGACCGCAAGATAACCGGCGATATTGAAATCAGCCACATTCATAAGTGCCTCTCGTTATGCGGACGTGTATTAAAACCGCCACATTGTAGAAGGCGAAAATCAGGCAGGACTAGGCGGCCCCCGGACGCGTCGCGCCCCGCACCACCAGCGAGACCAGGGTGATGGCCAGCAGCGGCGACAGCATGGCGTGCAGGAAAGACAGCCAGAACGCATGCGGCTCCTGCCACATCAACACATATCCGGCCAACAGTTGGGCACCCATCAGGCCGGCCAGGGCGGCACGCCAGCGGGCCGTCGCCGGATGGCCCCGGGCCGCCAGCCACGTCGATCCGACCAGGACGATGCACAGCACCAGGGAGCCGAGATGGAGAAAGCCGGGCCAGCGGATACCGCGCATTTCCCCGGCGCTGGCTGCGGCACCGGTCCCCACGTGCACGACGAAGGCGATGAGTGCAGCCCAGGAAAAGCCGTCCACCGGTCTTGGCGCCATGCCCAGAACCGCCACCGACTCCCGGAGCCACCAGAATGCCATCAACAACACCATGCCGCAGGTCACGTTGGCCACGGTGACCGCGCCGATGCGGTAGCCGGTGGTCAGTGGACCGATCACCGCCAGAACCACGGTCGAAGCGACGATCCATGCGCTGGCCTGGAGCAGCGGCATCCCCGGGCGTCGGCATCGCCAGCTCAGCACCAGGGCGCCCAGCGCCAGCACGGCCACGCCGGATGCGGACAGGCGGTGGAGCAACCGTGCAGCCTGTTCGATAGCCGGCGCCAGGGTGGACATCGCCTGGTCACCGGGGCCAAACACGGTTGCCAGGCGCAGGAACATGCTGGCGCCCAGAATCAGCAGCGCCAGGAGGGCCCCAAACGCCCCAATCGGCAGAAGCCACCGTGATGGAGTCGGCACGGGTATCGTCCCGGCTTCAAGCGATTCGGTCATGGATTCACCGTACGGCCGCGGCGCAGCGACTGCAGGACAATCATCAGAAACATCACACCCCCCACGATCGCCACCAGCCCCCCCAGCCCCATCAGTCCCATACCCCAGGTTTCCTGGGCCGAGCGCAGCACCTGTTCGGCACCGGCAACCTTGCGCTGCACCCCGTAACCACCCGACCAGACCAGACCCACGATGTGCATCAGCTGCCCGACCCCGTAGATCACGGGCTGCCAGGCTGCGCTGCGCGATTGCGGCGCGGCAAACCCGAACTGGGGCAGCAGCAGGTAGACCATCCCCATCATTGCCAGCGTGATGCCGACGATGCAGCCATGGTAGTGCGCGGGAATGCGCACGTTGCTGCCGGTGATCATGAAGCCGATGATGCCGCCTGCCGAAAACAGCAACAGCGAGGCGATCAGGCTGGACCGCAGCGGACGCGCTGCGGCCGGCAAGCTCGACAGCGGCCACAGCGACCACAACACGGCCAGCGCGATCGGGCCGACAACCAGCCCGCCGCCGATGCGCATCAGCAGGGTCTGGGCGCGGTGGTGCTCCACCGACGTGACGTCGTAAGCCAGGTAGGTGACGGGCGTCAGAAAGACCGACAGCAAGGCAATGCCGAACAACAGCGTCAGCACGCGGGGCGACAGGCGCAGTTTCGGCCCCAGCGATGAAGCCAGCCAGACCCAGCCGACCAGCATGAGCAGGGAGTAGGCAAATTGCAGGACATGGCCCCCGCCCCAGAACAACAGTTCATAGTAGGCCCGTGGATCAAGGCTGCGCGGCACGGAAATCCAGGACCAGACAAAGGCAAATCCGGCCACGGCGGTCGCCACCAGGGCGGCGTTGAGGCCGAAACGCAGCGCCCCGTCGCCACTGATCCGCACGCCGACGGGAGAGGCTGCCAGCATGGATCGCAGGCAGAGCAGCGCGATGCCCAGGCCAAACGCCATCAGGCTGCCCAGAAACACGGATCCATCGAGCACCGGAACATAGTTGGCCATGACCGGTGTCGCCCGCTGGATGAAGGGGGCGAGACACATGCCGATCGTTCCCAGCGCGGAAAGGGCAAAAGCGACCCAGGCCAGGGACTGCCAGCGCGCAGTCCCCCCGAGCGTCCACAGCGCGCCGCCAAACGCCAGGAACCACACCAGCACGGAGAGGTCCACATGCACCACCAACGCCACGCGGAAGAAATCGGCCACTGGAAAAAGGGACTGCAATTGGGGCGTGCGCGACAACACCAGCAGGATCGAAAACAGGCCCGAGGCCAGCAGCGCCAGAATGCCCAACCCCAGCCAGGCCAGGGCCAGCGACTGCCGGCCATCGGCCGGAATCGGGATGGAAAAGCGGAAGTCCGGCGCACCTGCCTGGACTGCGCCAAAGTTTCTGCCGAAACCGCCGCCCCCGGATGCGCCTGGGCCCGACGTCAATTCACTCATGTTCAATCTCTTTCCAGACGGTGTTTGCTTCAGCGCCCTTCAGGGCTGAAACCCGCTCGCGCACATCCTTGAGGGTCGCTCGCACACGATGCGTGTCGCGCCCTGACCATACCACCGCAATCCGCTCGCGCGGCGCCGCTGCCCTCAGCCGGGGCTCGCGCAGCCCCAGGATGCGCTCGCGAACCCACTGGTCGCCCAGCCGGAATTCACAGTCGCCTTCCTTGCAGCCCGCCACCACCACCGCCGCTGCGCCCAGCCTCACCGCGTACTCAAGAAACGACGGCGGGAGCATGGCGGCGCACTCCAGTGCCATCACCGCGGTCGAAGCATCGGCCCAAGCAGCCGGGTCCCCGGTCTGGTGGCAGGTGAACACGATGGCTTTTTCCGGTCCGCCCAGGGCCGCCAGCTTCTGCTGCAGTTCCCGCCGCAGCGCCGCGACCGGCGTGTCGGGCATTTCAATACCTGAAACAATGTCTTCCAGACGCCGAAACGGGGTAGCCGAGGGACAGGCCCCCACGCAGATGCCGCAGGCCGCGCACAGGTCCGGGTTCACCACGGCCTGCCTTGGATGACGACTCGAGTCGGTGCGCGCGATCATCGTCACCGCGCCAAAAGGGCAATCAGCGACACAACGCGAGCAGCCATTGCAGTTCGCCAGATCAACCTGGGCCGGCGAGACCTTGGTAATGCTCGGCGCCCGAAGCAGCGGCATCGCCGCCAGACCGAGCGTGAACACCGCGGCCAGTCCCCAGACCGTCAACGCCGAAAGCCCGTCGACCAGCGGATGCACAAACTGGTAGAACCAGTCCAACGAGACGCGCGCCACCACCTGCCCGGTGTCGGCAGGTCCCAGGCTGGTCGCGGGCCAGACCAGGGCCAGCACGGCCAGTGCGGCGAGGCTGCCTGCCGTGAGCGCGCGCGGGGGCCACATGCGCGGGCGGGACACGCGCTGCACGTGAACCCAGGTGGCGGCCAGCAGCAGCAACGGCACGCCAATGTGAATGAACATGATGAGCGAGAAGAACCGGTCGTTCAGCGCGCCGGGCGTCAGGAAGTTGCGCGCCAGCAGTTCGGAGCCGACCGGCAGCGCCTGCAGCCATTCCGCCGTGGCGGTCACGCTGTAAATGGCGCGCTCATCCCACAACAGCCACAAGCCGGTGATGCCGGCAATCCACAGCATCCACAACAGCGGGATGCCCGTGAGCCACGAGAACCAGCGCACCCCTCGAAAATGCCCGCGCACGGCTTCCCGCACCAGATGCAGCAGCGTCAGCAGCATGAACGCGTCGGCGGCGTAGCGATGCATCCCGCGCAGCAGCCGCCCAAGCAGGAGCGGGTCATTCTGCAGCCGCAGGCCGGACTCGTAGGCACCGGCCACGCTGGTGTCATAAAGGGCGTAGGCGATCACGCCGCTGACCACGGCCGTCACCAGACACAGAAAAGCCAGCGCGCCCAGATGGCGCCAGGGGTTGTGGGCCGGCGCGAAAGCGTGGTCGAACGCGCTGGTCAGACGCTCGTCGGCAACGCGCAGCGAACCCAGCAACGTGGCCATCAGCCGGCCTTAACCGTGGGTGAACACAAAGCCGCCGCTGCCCGTAAGAAAATCGACGATCAGGACCTGTCCCGGCTTCAGTTCGATGCTGATTTCCTTCGAGAAATTGACCACCCCGTCGGGCCCGTCCGCCAGCCGCGCCTGAAACAGGTGGCGACCCGCAGGAATGGCCAGGCGCCGGTAGACCGTCGCAGCGCCATCCCTGTGCAGCCCCAGCGGCGCCGTGCTCACGCGATACAGCGGCTTGCCGTCCATGTCGAGTTCGACCCGCACCGGCGCACGCTCGCGCGGGCAGTCGCTCTTGCTTCGCATGTGCGGCGAAAGTTTGGCGAGTTCTGCTGCATCGCGCTCCCGACACGCGAACTTGAGTTGCCCGGAATGGCTGAACGAGAGCTTTAACACTGCCTCGTCGTCGCCAAGTTGCCGGAAGGCAGGCGACGTCGAAAAATAGCCAACGACGGCGATGAACGCCGCATAAGCGAGCCCCTGCAAGGCGTATCGCACCGGGGCCGAAAGCGGGCTAGACATGGGAACCTCCGAGCTTGACCATCTCCGCATCATGGCCCTGCAGTGGTCGTTGCGGCGCCAGGTGAAAGGCATCCGAGAAACAATCCTCGCTGGCAATGCCGTGTTTTGCAAAGGCCGGATAAGCGGCCGCGACCATCTGTACCGAGCCGCAGGCATACACCTGATGCGCGGAGAGGTCCGGGAAATCCGTCAATATGGCTTCATGCACCAGGCCGGTGCGTCCCGTCCACCGATCTTCAGGCGGCGGCGCCGAGAGAACCGGCACGAACGTGAAATTGTCGTGCTCCCGCGCCCACGCCTCGGCCAGCTCACCCAGGTAGAGCCCGCTGCGGCGGCGCACGCCCCAGTACAGGATCATGCGGCGCTTCAGACCGATGTGAAAAGCATGCTCCAGCATGCTCTTGACCGGGGCAAAACCGGTCGAGCCAGCCACAAAAATGATCGGTTTGTCGCTGTCCTCGCGCAACGTGAAGGCCCCCATTGGACCTTCGAAGCGCAGCGCATCCCCCACGCGCATCGTGTTGAAGACCGCGGTCGTGAAACGCCCACCCTCGACCAGGCGGACGTGCAGTTCGATGTCGCCTTCGGCGTGCGGCGCGGTGGCAAAGGAGAAGCTTCGCTTTGCGCCGTCCTCCAGGACAATGTTGATGTACTGCCCCGGGTGGAAGGGCAGTCGCGCGCCGCCCTCTATCTGCAAGCACAGTCGAATGACGTCATCGGAAAGGGGTTCGAGCGTCGTCACACGCGCTGTGTACAGGCGCACCGGCAGCGCCTTGGTGCCAGCCTGGGGAACATACTGGATCTCGACATCGCTGAGCGCGACGGCGCAGCACAGCAAGGTCTTTCCGGCAGCACGCTCTTGCGCGGTGAGCGCGGTCACCTGAAACGGCAGCAGATCGACCTGCCCGTGCAGGAGCGTGCACTTGCAGACGCCGCAGCCGCCATTTCGACACTCGAACGGCATCGGCATGCCCTCACGCAAGCCGGCATCGAGCAAGGTTTCGCCGGCGCGCACGGCGATGATGCGGTCATCCGGATGCACCGCCAGGCTCCACGACTTCTGCCGGGCGCGAGAACGCGACGGAAGCCATGGCAAGGCCACCAGCAGCGCGGTGGCGCCGAGCACCAGAAACCAGGTATTCACCGCGCCCCAGTGCTGGATGAGGGCATACGCGGGCAGATAGAACCAGTCGAAGTCCAGGGTGGGCACGATCGTTGCCATGTCGGCCGGCGCCTGGCTGAGTGCCGGCTTGACCAAGGAAAGGACGATCAGCGAAATGACCATGCCGATCATCAGGGGGCGCGGTGGATTCGTCTTTGCGCTGGGGATGCGCTGGGTGTGAACCCATAACAGCGCCAGCACGCTCAAGGGCAAACCGATATGGATGAATGAGAGCAGTGAAAACAGCCGGTCGCTGACATTGGCGTTGGAAATGAAATTGCGCGTCATGGAGCCGCCGATGACCGGCAGCACGTCAAACCACTCGGTCGTCACGGTCACCACAAACTGGGCCAGCCGGTCCCATGGCAGCATATAGCCATTCACGCCCGAGGCGTAGGTCAGCCACAGGATGGCCACCCCCGAAATCCAGGAAAACCAGCGAAATCCGCGGAAATGGTCGAAAATGTAGTGGCGCAGCATATGCAACACCATCACCAGCACCAATGCATCCGAGGAGTAGCGGTGCAGGCTGCGGATCACGCCACCGGCGTAGCGCTGGCCATGCGTGAGCGATTCCACCGAAGCATAGGCATTGACCACGCTGGTTTCGAAAAATGCATACAGGTACAGACCGGTGACGGCCGCGATCCAGAACAGGAAATAGGCAATCGCGCCGAGGTAGTAAAACGGATTCAGGCGGTCGCCGAAAAAGACGTTGAACACTTTTTCAAGGGCGAGAAAAACGCGCTGGCCAGGGGTCGGCATGGGGTTGTTTACGCAGGTAGTGGAACTGTGGGGCGGTATGACTCGCCTTGCGAACCGCCAGAAAGCCGGCGGCATGCACGGAGGACGCGAAACAGGCTCAGGCGGGCGCCTCGTCCTGGCGCAGCTGCTTTTTCGTGCCGGCGCGCCGGGCTCGCCGCTTCGCGCGCCATTCGGCCAGGAAAAACCAGAGCATCGCCAGCGCAAAGGTCACGCCACCGGCGATCTCGATGAAAAGCCCGTATTTGAGCTGGTAAGTGCCCGTGACCGGGTCGTAAACCGTGCACAGGATGCGCACCCGGTCCACCAGGTCGTCCAGGCTGATCTGCTCGGGCACGGGCGCGTTGGTCAGCAACTGCTTGAGCGGTTCGTCCAGGGCGTCGGCCATGAGCGCCTCACCATATATCTGCCGGTAGATCCGCCCCTGTGCATCCAGCAGGGTGACCTGTAGCACGTGATCGAAGCCAGCGGGCGTGGCGACAAAGCTGAAGCCGAATTCACGCGTCAGCGGTTCGACAATAGAGGCATGGGGACTAAGGAATTCCCAGTTCGGCTGATCGATGCGGTGTTGCAGGGCAAAGGCCTTGAGCGCCTGCGGCGAGTCGGCAGGCTGGTTGAAGCCAATGCTCACCACGTTGAACTGGCGGGTTCCAAAGGCCTTGCGGCCCACCTCCACCGCGCTTTGCAGCGAGCGCGTGGTCAAGGGGCACACTTGAAAGCAGCCGGTGTAGATGAAGCTGACGAGAAGCGGCTTGCCACGAAACTGGGACAGGCGCACCGGACGGCCTTCGCGGTCCAGCAGGGTGAAGTCGCTGACCGTGTTTCCGACGACCGCCTGGCTTGCGCGCAAGGTCGCCTTCTGGTCCAGCCCTGGCGATGCGCTGGATTCCGCAGGAATGGACACCGCCAAGGCTGCAGCCGGAAGAACCATCGCCAGTATGGCCACTGCCCATGCGCCCAGGCGCCTCGCATACAGCCGGCAACGCCCCTCAAGAGCGGCTTCAACAGGAATTGACATGCCCACTATTCTGACAGCTCGCTCATCGCGTCAGGCTGTCCAGCGTTGCCCCTGCCAGCAACAGGCTCAACTGGACCAGAGAGGCAAAAAATGAGCCCATGGCGGTCTTGCGCGACGGCGCGCGGGCCAGGTGCCAGGCCTTGTACACGAAATAGCCGCCACCCGCGAGCGCGCCGGCCAGATAGATGACGCCGGCCCCGAAGAAAACCGGCAGCAGGGCCGTGGTTGCGAGTGCAACCGTGCTCCAGAAGACGATGCGTGCGGCCCGAGGCACACCCACGACCACGGGCAGCATCGGAACGCCCGCAGCCTCGTACTCGGCCTGGTTGGCGATGGCCAGGCTCCAGAAGTGCGGCGGCGTCCAGAGGAACAGCACGGCGGCGAGCAGCCAGGCCAGTGCTCCTGGCACCGGGTCGACCGCCGCAGCACCGGCCAGCACCGCAAAGCTCCCGGCCATGCCGCCGACAACAATGTTCAACCAGCTGCGACGCTTCAGCCAGACGGTATACACCACGGCGTAGAAAAAAGCGCCCAGAAAAACGAAGGTGGCGGACACTGGGTTCAGGAACCATCCGGCCGCGCCCACGGCGCCGATCAGCAGCGCAGCCATCAGCACCAGCCACGCGGGCGTGTGCGGCAACGCACCGGTCACAAAGGCGCGTCTGCGGGTGCGCGCCATCAGATGGTCGCTGTCGTGTTCATAATACTGGTTGAACGCGCCGGCACTGGCTGAAGCGACCAGCACGGTCAGGGCCAGGACCAGCACCTGCACTGCGCTGAGCGCCGGTCCGGGCGCCACGGCCAGGCCGACCAATGCCGTGAGCATGATCATGAAGCCGATGCGGAGCTTGAACAGGCCCAGCACTTCGCGGAGCAGGCTGTTGACGGGATTGAGTGTGCCGCTCATGGCGTCCTCTTCAAGGTTCAAACGGAAGCTGGCGCTTCAATGACGAGGGCACCCGAAGGTGCCCTCGCGCTGAATCAGCTCAGGCCCCAGACCTGTGACAGGTATTTCCAGTTGATGAAGTAGTACAGGATGAACGACACCAGGAACACCATCGCCAGCACGAAAGTGCCCGGTGCTGCAAACCCGGCGGAACCGTAGCTCTGCGCAACCGCCGTAGGCGCGGTTGGCGGGATCGGTGTGAACTTGGCACTGATGGCGCCCGGTGCCAGCTTCTTGCCCCAGAGGATCGATCCGACGGTGATGTAGATGTAGAGGCCGCCGCCGACGATCGCCGCAATACCAGCGATGCCGACCAGCCCCATCATCAGGTATGCCGCACCAGGCCATTCATAGGCCAGGGCTGCGCCGCTGAAGCTCATGTCCCAATGCCGGCGCGATACCCCCAACGTGCCCGCGCCCATCATGACCAGGCAGAAGAAATACATCGACAGGCCGAACAGGTAGGGCTGAAGTTTTGCCAGACCCGGATTGATCATTTCACGCTTGAAAAGCACCGGAATCAGGAAGAAGGTCAGCGCCATGAAGGACAGCGTCGTGCCGACCACGACCGTGGCATGGAAGTGTCCCGGCACATAGATCGTGTTGTGGATGATCATGTTGAGCTGTTCGGTGCCCATCATCACGCCCGAAATACCGCCCAGGAAGCCGAAGCCGATCAGCGAGATAAAGACGCCTGAGAAGACAGGATTGCCCCAGGGCGCCTTGCGCAACCATTCAAAGAGGCCATTGTTGTAGCCCTTGGCCCGTTGTGCAACTTCGATCGCGCCCGGAATGGTCAGGCCGTGAATCATCGAGGCCAGCACCGCGAAATACATGAAGTAGCTGGTGTTGACAACCTTCCACGCGGTGCTGACGCCCGGGTCGGCCAGCAGGTGGTGCGCGCTGGCCAGTTGCAGGAATAGGATGTACAGCAGGAACGCCCCGCGGCTGACCCGCTCGGACATCGGCTTGGCGCCGAAGGCGATGGCCGCCACCGCATACCAGATGGAGATGTGGGCCGCCACGTTGATCTGCTGCGACGAATGACCGAAAGCCCACCAGATCGTGCGATAAATGAGTGGATCGACCTCTTTGACGAGGCCCACGGACATCAGGAAGGTCGGGATCAGGATGATCGCGCCCGAAGTGATCGTGAACACGGCGATGATCGCCGCGGTGATCGCGCCAAAGGTGACCAGCGGCACCGAACCCTGGTAGGTCTTGTCACGCTTGGCGATCACCAGCGTGCCAAAGAACACGAAGCAGGCAATCAGGGCACCCACCGCGAACAGGATCAGGCCCAGGTAGAACGACGGCGCGGCCATCATTGGCACGTACGAGGTCATCATCACGCTGGAGCCGCCCTGGAACACGGCGACGTTGTTCATCACCCCACCGACCAGCATCAGGACGAAGGCCAGCCAGGCGACCTTGGGCGTCGCTATTCGACAGCGCAGCAGTGTGGAAGAGCAGAAGTAGAGTACCGCCACTTCGAAGAAGATGATCCAGAAGATCAGCATGTCGATGCCGTGGGCGGTAAGCACCATGTAGAAGGTGTCCGCTGCCAGCCAGTGCACAGCGGGCCAGCGC
This sequence comes from Burkholderiales bacterium, assembly GCA_011391155.1. Classification (GTDB taxonomy): domain Bacteria; phylum Pseudomonadota; class Gammaproteobacteria; order Burkholderiales; family Burkholderiaceae_C; genus JAABQG01. Next base: position 20,647 of record JAABRA010000109.1, on the reverse strand, counting down.
GTGAGCACCACGCCAATGGCCAGGATGCCGCCGACCAGCAAGGCCACCACCGCGGTCACGGCATTGACGATCATCAGTTTTTCGGCCTGGGACTCGAATTGGAGTCCGGATCGGGGACAGGTCCGGTAGGTTGTTGTTGTCATCATGACCACCTTATTTCACGTAAATCCGGCTCACCATGGTGTGGTGATTGATGCCGCAGAATTCGTTGCATACGACCGAATAGGTGCCCGACTGGTTGGGCGTGATGTTCACCACGTGTTCATAGCCCGGAACAATCTGGATATTGATGTTGACGGGCTGCAGCGAAAAGCCGTGGTTGTAGTCCATCGATGTGAGATGCAGGCGATAGGTCTTGTCTTTCTCAAGCTCGAGAATCGGCCAGAAATTCCAGAGCCGCGCAACCAGGTAGACATCGCTTCCGGGCGGTGGCGCAACCACCGGGATCTTTTCAGCCGTTTCGGTCCGCACGGTGTATTTGTCCACCATGGCCTGCGCCTTGAGGGTGAATTTTTCCGGTGTGGTCTTGTAGGTTTCGGTCGAGAGGTTTTGTTTCCCCCAGACGTGCCATCCGACCATCATGGCAAACATGATCAGGCACCAGATCAGGGCGATCACGATCCAGGTACCTTCGACACGGTCCAGGGGGTGTTTCCACCACAGCCGTTCAGCGGGGGGCAGTATTGCGCTCATTGTGGGTTCTCCGGGTTGAACGATGAGCTACTTGGCAAGCGGCACCGTGAGGATATCGATCACCCCCCAAAGCGTATAGACCACCATCGGAACCATCACCCCTATGAAAAGCAGAAGGAACGGGTTGTCCAGCAGTTGCTGCATGAACGGAACGGGCTCATTGGGATCGTCTGTGACGGCGTGCGCTGCACCGGGCTTCGCGTTATTCGACATCTGGGCTCCTTGGTCAAGAAAAGACGCCAGCGACATGGGCCGCTGGACGCAGTTGGACTGTGTCTCAAAGCACGGCCAAATTCCTTCAAATAGGTTAAGAATTCCGCACTCTGCCGCGCGGTTACGGCCTGCAGCGCCCGCGCGGGGCGCCAGATTGATAACCCACGCGCACTCCACCGCTTTTTCCATCGCCATGCGTCTCACCCGAATTGCTCGCGTTTTCGCCCAGTTCGATTTGCCCCTTGCCATAAACGCCGCCAAGTTTAGGCGGCAAGAAATACCTGTTGGCGTTGGACGCGCGCGTATGGGTCGGCCCACCGAGTCTGCCGGCGTTGGCCTGCGATCCGCCAACGCCGAAGTTGCCAAAGGGGTCGAATCCGAAGCGGTTGTAGTACTGGTCTGAATAGTCGCGCCCCAAGCGCAACCCACCACAGGCGCCTGCCAGACCGACCGTGGCGCGGCGCCAGAACGTCAGGCCACCGCCACCGGTGGTACCGGTCGTCTGGTTGTTGGTGCTGGTGGTGCCGCAGCTGCCGCTGTCGGTGAATGTGGCACCTTCCAGCCAGAAGCTGGCGGACAGGCCGCCACCAAGGTCCCCCGAGCCACGAAACCCGATACGCGACGTCGAATTGGCGCCCGAGCCCAACTGGCTGCGATTGGCTACAGCGCTTGGACCACGCTGGAATGCTGCATGAGCGATGCCGAAACAGTCGCAGAAGACTGCGCGACAGCGAGCCCCGACACGACCGGCAAGGACGACGAAACCACAACCGTTTTCATAGATTCTTTAATTGAATGCCCCGGCGCAACTTGCTCCAGCGTGCCTTGCTGGGCCCGCATCCGGTGCATGGGGCAAATGGTCACGAACGCCCTTCCAGGGGCCGAACACCTGGTCAACGGCGGGCATTGGTCAGACTGAAGCTGCGCAAAAATGAAACGGCAACGATCAATCCAGAACGATCTTGTTCGCCTTCGCAATGTCTCGATAGAACTGGATGCGCTGCTGGATCTCGCGACGGTATTCAGCGGGTTTCACGTTTTCGGGAATCATGGCGCCGCGCTTGCGCCATGTCTCCTGGGTTTCAGGAGCGTTCAGCACGGTGCGCATGGCGTCGTACAGTTGCGCAATGATGGGCTCGGGCGTTTTTGCGGGCGCGGCGAGACCGGTCCATGAAGTGATGTTCAGCTCCGGCAACTTCAGCTCGTCGAAAGTCGGCACATCGGGCAACTGTGGCGCGCGCATGGGCGACGCCACTGCCAGCGCACGCAACTTGCCGTTCTGGATCATCGTGAGGTTGGACGTGAGGTTGTTCCAGGTCAGTTGCACTTGGCCCGACAGCAAATCGTTGAGCGCTGCGCCCGCGCCGCGGTAGGGGATGTGCGTGATGAACAAGCCGAGTTTGGCCTTGAGCAATTCCATGCTCAGGTGGGCCACCGAACCATTGCCCGACGATGCGTAGTTGAGCTTGCCAGGGTTGGCTTTGGCGTACTTCACGAACTCAGCGAAGTTCTTGACGGGCAATGACGGGCTGACCAGCACCACATTGGCCAAGCGCTCGATCAGCGTGATCGGCGCAAAGTCGTTGACCGCGTCATACGGCAGGTTGGCCGAGACGGCGGGGTTCACCACATGGGTGGTTTGCGACGTCACCACGAGTACATAGCCATCAGGCGCTGCCCGCGCGACGAAAGTGGAGCCAATGGCGCCGCCTGCGCCGCCCTTGTTGTCCACCACCACCGTTTGCCCCAGCACCTTGCCTAGCCGCTCGGCGATGGCGCGGCCCGCGTTGTCCACGGCTCCGCCGGGCGGAAAAGGTACGACCAGAGTGATCGGGCGCGTGGGGTAGCGTGCGGGCGACTGCGCCAAAGCCGGCAGGGCGATCGCACTGCCAAGGGCACAGGCGGTGCGAACGAAGTGACGGCGATACAAAGAATGGGTCATGAGGGGTTCCTCGTTAGGGGTCAATCAGAGAAGGGGTGGCATTGCGAATGAACGAGGCGAGGTCTTGCAACACGTCGGCAATGTCCACGCGCAAGTCATCCGCACGTGGCAGCAACTCGCGCGTCTGTTCGTTCAGGTAGATGCCGCGGTTCACTTCAATCTGCAGGCTTTCGCGCCCGCGGGCCGGGTCGCCGAATTCGCGCAGCAAATCCTGACCAACGTACGGATCGTTGACGGCCACGGTGTAGCCGCGACAACGAAACGCCCTTGCCACCCATTCAGTGAAGGCGCCGCTGCAACTGTGCCCGTTCAGGTCACCCAGCACCACATCCGCCAGCGGCCCCGGCGCCACGCGGCCCAGCCGCTCATAGGCGTTGCTGGGCATGGAGTGCAGGTTCAGATGCCAGCGTGGCCCTCGCGCCGCCGCTGCGTTCAGCACCTGCGTCAACGTATGCCGATAGGGGCGCCAATAGGACTCGATGCGATGCGCCACCTCTTTGGCCGTCAAGCGGCGCGCATAAATGGGTGTCTTTGCGGTGGTGTGGCTGAACACCAGGCCGTTGCCCAATGTGAGGCAGCGCTCCGAGGGCGAAACCTCCCCGGGCCAGGCTTCGGCCAGCATGGTCACATCAATATCGCGCTCATGCCGGTTCACGTCGATATAGCTGCGCGGAAATGTGGCGCGCACGAGCGTGCCACCCACGCGCGGCACGGCATCCCACAACCAGTGCACATGTGTGTCTTCGCTCTTGCGCAGCTCCGCTAGAGGCACGGCATAGCCAAAGTCAGCCGGATAGTCGGTCCCGCTGTGCGGCGAATCGCACACCAGGGGAATAGCCGGACCGGCCGGCAGCACGATTTGCACGGGCTGGTGAGGGTGAATAGATACCGATTGCAAAGCTGTGTTTCTGTTTGAAGGAAGATGGGCGAAGCATAGTCAGCGGCATCCATCGGGGCAAACGACAAATCGTGCGCACTGATAACCTGCTGTAATCGCGCGATGCGTTTCAAGTCACCCTCATTGCCCGAGCTGCATGCATTCCTGGCGGTGTGCCAGCTGGGCAGCTTTCGCAAAGCGGCAGACATGCTGTGTGTGACGCAGGCGGGCGTGAGCCGCGCCGTGTTGCGGCTGGAGCAACACCTGGCCTGCACGCTGCTGGACCGCACTGGCCTGCGGGTGCTGCCCACGGCGCGCGGGCGCGAGTACCAGGCGTTGGTGGAGGCGCATGTGGCCGGGCTGGAGAACGCCTTCGATCAATTTGGCGCGCCATGCGCCACGCACAAGCTGCGCCTGAGCGTGGCGCCCACGCTGGGCACGCGCTGGCTGGTGCCGCGGCTGCCGCAGTTCCGCGCGCTGCATCCAGACATCGAGATCGAATTCCGGCAGTTCCACTACGACGAAGACTTTGCGCGTGACGATGTGGACCTGTGGGTCGAGATCAAGCGCCCCGCGCGCGCCTGGCCACGGGGTATCCGGGCGCACTACCTGCTGGGCCGCGAGATCGTGCCGGCGTGTACGCCTGCACTGGCGAAGGGCCTGCGCGAGCCGCAGGATTTGCTGAAGGCCACGCTGCTGCAGCACACCAACTACCCCGGCAACTGGGCGCTATGGCTCAGCCAGGCAGGCGGCGTGGAGACCCTGCCCGCTCTGGGCCCAAGCTTTGACTTGGGCAACAACTTGATCGTGGCCGCCTGCGCGGGCATGGGTGTCACCGTGATCCAGCCGGCGCTGATCGAGCCTGAACTGGCATCGGGGCAGCTCGTGCTGCCGTTCAAGCCGGCGGCCGACACCGACAGAGGCTACTACCTGTGCAGGCGAGCTGCGCTGGCGGGCAATGCGACATCAGACCAGTTCACGCATTGGCTACAGTTGGAGGCACGCTTGAGCCTTGATCGAGTTTCCCATTCGATCTGAGTGCCATCCCATGCGTCACTATGGCAGCCGGCGAAACTTGCCTCGGCACACCGGCACCACCTTCTGTCCGGCTGGCTCGGCGCAGGAGTGTTCGCACCCGCAGCCTCCTCCACCTGAAAAAGCGTCTTCTCAAGCCCCCGCGTGCGCGCCTCACGCCCCAGCGCGCCGAGGACGGCGCGTGCCAGGCCTTGCAAGGTCATGGCCTCAGGCCGTGGCCGGTACCAGGAAATCGCGGCTGATGCGCCCGCCCAGGGTGTTGACCCGGTCGAGGAACTGCGTGAGGAACGCGTGCAGGCCGGTGGCCAGGATTTCGTCGATGCGGCTGAACTGCAGGTCGGCCCGCAACCGGCCCGCGTGACGCAAGGTTTCACTATAGGGATCGCTGTCCACCAGGCGCAGGTTGCTGACCACCTCGTTCAGACTGGCGTGCAGGGAGCGCGGCATGTCGGAACGCAAAATCAGCAGTTCGGCCACGCGTTCGGGCTTGATCACGTCACGGTAGACCTTGCGATAGACCTCGAAGCCGCTGACGCTGCGCAGGATCGCGCTCCAGTGGTAGAAGTCGTATTCCTGATCCTTCTCGCCGGCAGTGCCCAGAAATTCATTGTCGACGGCGTGAAATTTCACGTCGACCAGCCGCGCGGTGTTGTCCGCGCGCTCCAGGAAGGTGCCCAGACGCATGAAATGCAGGGCCTCATCCATCAGCATGGTGCCCAGCGTGACGCCGCGCGAGAGGTGGGAGCGAAACTTCACCCACTCAAAAAACTTGCCCGGATCGGCTTCGAACTCGCCGTTCCTGAGCATGCGGTTGACCTCCAGCCAGGTGGTGTTGTGGGTCTCCCAGACCTCGGTGGTCAGGGCTCCGCGGACCGCGCGGGCGTTCTCGCGCGCCGCGCGCAGGCAGGAGATGATCGACGAGGGGTTGTCCTCGTCCCTGACCATGAACTCCATCACGCTGCGCGGCGTGACCTCGCCGTGCTTTTCGGTGAAGGCCGGGAGCAGTTCGCTGATCGACAGCAGCCCCTGCCAGCCGACCTGCGCCACGGTCGCCGACTGCGGCAGCAGGGAGGTCTCGTAATTCACATTCAGCATGCGCGAGGTGTTTTCGGCCCGCTCGGTGTAGCGGGACATCCAGAACAGGTGGTCTGCGGTTCTTGAGAGCATGTTTTCTCCAGGGGGCATGGATCCCGGGTCAAGCCCGGGATGACAAATTCGTCAAACTTCCAGAATCCAGGTGTCCTTGGTGCCGCCGCCCTGCGACGAGTTCACCACCAGCGAGCCGTCCTTCAGCGCCACGCGCGTCAGGCCGCCGGGCACCATCTGCACGGTCTTGGCCGACAGCACGAAGGGCCGCAGGTCGATATGGCGCGGCGCAATGCCGGACTCCACGTAGGTCGGGCAGCTCGACAGGCTCAGCGTGGGCTGGGCGATGTAGCCTGCCGGATTGGCCAGCACCGCCTTGCTGAACTCCTCGATTTCGGCCTTGGTGGCGGCCGGGCCGACCAGCATGCCGTAGCCGCCCGCGCCGTGCACCTCCTTGACGACCAGGTCCTTCATGTGGGCCATCACGTACTTCAACTCCTCCGGGTTGCGGCACATATAGGTGGGCACGTTGTTCAGGATCGGCTTTTCACCCAGATAAAACTCGATCATCCGGGGCACATAGGGGTAGATCGACTTGTCGTCGGCCACGCCGGTCCCCACCGCATTGCAGATCGCCACATTGCCCGCGCGGTAAGCGCCCATCAGGCCTTCGCAGCCGAGCGTGGAAGTCGGGCGGAACGCCAGCGGGTCCAGGAAATCGTCATCCACGCGGCGGTAGATCACATCCACGCGCTTCGGGCCGCGCGTGGTGCGCATGTAGACAAAGTTGTCCTTGACCATCAGGTCCTGCCCCTCGACCAGCTCGATGCCCATCTGCTGGGCCAGGAAAGCGTGCTCGAAGTAGGCACTGTTGTACATGCCGGGCGTGAGCACCACCACCGTCGGCTCGGCCGTGGTGGCCGGCGAACTGGCGCGCAGGGTTTCCAGAAGCAGGTCGGGGTAATGCGCCACCGGCGCCACGCGATTCTGGCTGAACAGGTCCGGAAACAGGCGCATCATCATCTTGCGGTTTTCCAGCATGTAGCTCACGCCGCTGGGCACGCGCAGGTTGTCTTCGAGCACGTAGTACTCGCCTTTGCCCTGGGCGTCGGGGGCGCGGACGATGTCGATGCCGCTGATGTGCGAATAAATGTTGTTCGGCACGTCCACGCCCATCATTTCGGGGCGGAACTGGGCATTGCCCTCGATCTGCTCACGCGGCACCACGCCGGCCTTGAGGATCTCCTGGTCGTGGTACACGTCATGAATGAAGCGGTTGAGCGCCGTGACGCGCTGCACCAGGCCCTGCTCCATGCTGGCCCACTCGTGGGCCGGAATGATGCGGGGAATCAGGTCGAAGGGAATCAGGCGCTCGGTGCCCGAGCCGTCCTCGTCCTTGGCGCCATACACCGCGAAGGTGATGCCAACCCGGCGGAAGATCATCTCGGCCTCTTCGCGGCGCGCGCGCATGACGTCATCCGGCTGCTTTGACAGCCACTGCGCGTAGGCCTCGTAATGCGCCCGGACGTCCTGGCCGGGGGCCCGGCCCTGGCTTTGCGACTGGCTCTGGCTCTGACCCGCTCCCGCAGGGGTCAGCTTTTCATACATTTCATCGAATTTCAGCATGGCACTTCTCCTGCCCAGAGGATAGCAAGTAACGCGCCAGCTTGGTGCGCAGCCTGCGGATTGATTCAAGAGAAAACCCGGTTTGATCGCCACTGTTGACCATCGCAGCGTTCAGCGCACAGCGCGCGATCAAGGCACCTGGTGATGCCAGTAGCGCTTCGCGACCTCACGCTGGCAGATGACATCGGGCGAGGCCGTTGACCACGTTGCGGCGCCGCAACGGGGGGAATCGACCACCCGGATGCCACGCTCCCGGTAGCGCTCCAGCACGGCTGGCGCCGGGTGCCCGAAGCGGTTGCGATAGCCGGCTTGGGCCAGCGCGACCTGCGGGCGCACAGCGTCCAGGAATTCCGGGGTCGAGGACGTCTTGCTGCCGTGGTGGGGCATGAGCAGCACATCGGCCTTCAAATTGCGGCCCGACGCCACGAGCCGCGCCTCTTGCAAGGCCTCGATATCGCCCACCAGCAGGGCCGAACGCCCGCTGTTAGCGATGCGCAGCACGCAACTCAGCGCGTTGGGGCGGGCGCCGCGGTCGTAGTCGGCGGCTTGGGGATGCAGAATTTCAAACGCCACGCCGTCCCAGTCCCAGCGCTGGCCCGCCAAGCACCGGGTCGCCGCGCGTGGCACCTGCAGTTCGTGCCCGTCCTCGATCGAACTCAACAGCGCAGCCAGCGGCTGCATGGCCAGCACGGCGCGGGCGCCGCCGGTGTGGTCGGTGTCGCGGTGGCTCAGCATGAGGGTGTCCACCGGCGCATCGAGCGCGCGCAGCAGCGGCACCAGCACCCGGTGCCCGGCATCGCTCTCGGCCGAGAAACGCGGCCCGGCATCGTAGACCAGGGTGTGGCCGGCCGTGCGGACAATCACGGCGTTGCCCTGGCCGATGTCGGCCGCCAACAGCTCAAACTCCCCCGCTGCAGGGCGCGGCGCCTGCCAGAACAGCACCGGCAGCAGCAGGGGCAGGCCCAGCGCGCGCATGCCCCAGGGCAGACGCGCTGCCAGCAACACGCCGCCCAGAACCCCGGTCGCACCGGCCCAGACCGGCGCGGCCGCCAGCGAAACCGTCGCAAATGGCAAGCCCCCCAGGAAACCAAGCCCGGCTGCCAGTGGGCGTAGCGCCCAGGCCGCCGCGTCCCACAGCGCCGGCGCGATGACGCCGCCCAGCGCCAGTGGCGTGACCACCAGCGTGACCCACGGAATCGCCAGCAGGTTGGCCACGATCCCGACCACGGACATTTGTCCGAACAGCAGCAGGCTCAAGGGGGTCAGCGCCAGCGTCACCACCCACTGCTCATGCAGCAATTGGCGAAATTTATGATGGAAATGGCGCCATCCCAGCTTGTATTGGACGCTATTAGCTCCCAAATCCGTAGCGAAAAGCACGCCCACCGCGACAAAACTCAGCCAGAACCCGGCCTGCATCAGCGCCCACGGGTCGCGCGCCACGACCACGGTGCAGGCCAGCAGCCAGACCGCGGGCCAGGGCCACTGCCGCCCGGTCAGGCGCAGCAGTCCCACGGCAACCAACATCCAGATCGTGCGCTGCGCCGGCACGCCCCAGCCGCTGAAGACCGCGTAGGCCGTCGCCAGCGCCACGCCACCGATCAGCGCGGCGCTCGGCGCGGGCAGCCACAGGCACAGGCGCCAGCCCCACAACGCGCTGCGTCGCCAGAATGCGCCAATCAGCGCGGCGGCCACCCACGCAAATAGCGTGATGTGCAGGCCGGAGATGCTCATCAGGTGCGCCACGCCGGTGGCGCGGAAGACATCCCAGTCAGCGCGCTCGATGGCGGCCTGGTCGCCGGTAACCAGCGCAGTCAGGATGCCGGCGCTGCGCTGCCGCTCGGGCGAGCCGTCACTGATATGGGCCTGGATGGCGTCGCGCACGGCATGCCGGGCGCGCTCGACCGGGTGCCAGGCCGTCACGGCCAGGCGCCGGGGCACCGGGTCCTTGAGGCCGGCGCGCACGTAGCCCGTGGCCTGCACGCCTTGCTCCCACAGCCAGAGCTCGTAGTCAAACCCATGCGGATTCAGGTTGCCGTGCGGTGCCTTGAGGCGCACCGTCATCTGCCAGCGCTCTCCGGGTCGCAGCTCGGCGGGCTGGCGCTGCAACTCCAATGTGGCGCCGTCCATCCCCATGGAGGCGCCGCCATACCAGCCCAGCAACACGCGCGCTGGCACAGACACGGGCGCGCCGTCCAGCGCCGCCGACTCGACATCGAGCCGGAACCGCACCCCGCCGTCGTTGCGCTGCGGCATGGCGGCCACCACGCCTACCACGGCGAGGTCGCGCCCCTCCAGCGCCGGATTCAGACCGTGCTGGAGAAAAACCGTGGCCCGTAGCCCGCATCCCCCGAAACCCAGCGCCAGCGCCCCGAAGCCCCAGAGCACCCCACGCCACAGGCGCAAGCCCCGGGCGTCGCGAAACGGCCGCCTGAATACTCTTCTATTGATAGCGTAAAGAGACCCTATGACGCTGGGAAGAGCCACAATTAATGCGTACATCAGCCCCTGCCATAGTTCCCGCTGCTGCAATTGCAGCGCGCTGCCCGCCACCAAGCCCGCCATCACCACCGAACCCGTCCAGAACCCGCCTGCAGCGCTGCTGTCGTCGAGGTTCAGGGATGTTTGCATGGCACCATGCTAAACGGACATGCACAAACCCAAACCGACTGGCTCAGGTCTTGCTAGGATCAGGGCACGCGCCAAAACACGCTGGAAACTCCAGAGCCGCCGCAAGGCGAACTGAATTGAACCGAGTCAACCCGAGAAGCGAATGTCCATCCACGCCGCCCTGAACCACGTCACCCATTACCAATACGACCGTCCGGTCACGCTGGGCCCCCAGGTGGTGCGCCTGCGCCCCGCGCCGCACTGCCGCAGCAACATCATTTCGTACTCGCTCAAGATCGAGCCGGCGGGCCATTTCGTCAACTGGCAGCAGGACCCGTTCGCCAACTACCAGGCGCGCCTGGTGTTTCCCGACAAGGCCACCGAATTCAAGGTGACGGTCGATCTGGTGGTCGAGATGGCGGTCTACAACCCGTTCGACTTCTTCCTGGAGCCCGAGGCCGAGGAATTTCCCTTCACCTACGAAGCCAAGCTCAAGCAGGAACTCGCGCCCTACCTGATCGCCGACCCGGTCACGCCACTGGTACAGGCCTATCTGGAGAAGATCGACCGCAGCAAGCGCCGCAGCGTGATCTTCCTGGTCGATCTGAACCAGATGGTGCAGAAATCCGTCAGATACACCATCCGCATGGAGCCTGGCGTGCAGACGCCCGAGGAAACCCTGGAAAAGGCCAGCGGGTCGTGTCGCGACTCGGCCTGGCTGATGGTGCAACTGCTGCGCAACTGCGGCCTGGCGGCGCGTTTTGTGTCGGGCTACCTGATCCAGCTCAAGTCCGACGTGAAGGCGCTCGACGGCCCGAGCGGCACCGAAGTCGATTTCACCGACCTGCACGCCTGGTGCGAGGTCTACCTGCCCGGCGCGGGCTGGGTCGGGCTCGACGCAACCTCGGGCCTGCTGGCCGGTGAAGGCCACATCCCGCTGGCCTGCACGCCCACGCCGTCGAGCGCCGCACCCATCGAGGGCGGCGTGGACGAATGCGAAGTGGAGTTCGCCCACCACATGCAGGTCACGCGCATCTACGAGTCCCCGCGCGTCACCCTGCCCTACACCGACGAACAGTGGGCTGCCGTGATGGCGCTGGGTGCCGAGGTGGACGAGGAACTGCAAGCGGGCGACGTGCGCCTGACCATGGGCGGCGAGCCGACCTTTGTGGCCGTGGAAGACCGCGACGCCGCCGAATGGAACACCGACGCGCTAGGCCCGACCAAACGCGGCCTGGCCACCGCATTGGTCCACAAGCTGCGCGCCGAATACGGCCAGGGCGGCTTCCTGCACTTCGGCCAGGGCAAGTGGTACCCCGGCGAGCAGCTGCCGCGCTGGGCGCTGGGCATTTACTGGCGCACCGACGGGCAGCCCTGCTGGCACGACCCGGCCCTGTTCGCCGACGAGCGCGACCCCAGCCAGTACACCAGTGAAGACGCGCGCCGCTTCACCCACCTGCTGGCCGAGAAGCTCGGCGTCACGGGCAAGCACATCGAGGCCGGTCATGAGGACGTCTGGTACTACCTCTGGCGCGAGCGCCGCCTGCCCGTCAATGTGGACCCGTTCGACTCGAAGCTCGACGACGAGATGGAACGCAGCCGCCTGCGCCGCGTGTTCGAGCAGAAGCTCGACGCCGTGATCGGCTACGTGCTGCCGCTGCAGGCGCCCGAGGCCGGCGCCGTGGTCAGCGGCTCTCGCTGGCGCACCGGCCCGTGGTTCCTGCGCGACGAGCGTATGTACCTGATGCCCGGCGACTCCCCCATGGGCTACCGGCTGCCGCTGGACTCGCTGCCCTGGGTCAGCAAGTCTGATTACCCCTACATGATCGAACAGGACCCTTACGCCGTGCGCCATGCGCTGCCACAGGCTGCCACGCTGCGCGCCCAGTACAACGCCTTGCAGGACGGCCCCGCCGACTATTCCGCGCATGCCGCCGGCGGCGGTTTTGCCGAAGGCGGCGTGGTGGCGGTGCAGGGCCAGGGGCATGGTTCGGGCAGCGCCGCCAGCCGCCTGAGCGCGGCACGCGCCAACCTGCTGGGCCAGGCCCAGCCCTCGCACGCCAGCACCACGGTGGACGCCAGCCGCGTGCCGAAACCCGGCGAATCCGCGCACTGGGTCAACCGCAGCGCGCTGTGTGTCGAAGTGCGCGACCCGCGCCGCTCCAACGGTCCCAAGGCGGAAGCCGTGGGCACGAAAAGCGGCGTGCTCTACGTGTTCATGCCACCGGTGGCGCTGCTGGAGGACTACCTCGACCTGCTCGCCGCCATCGAAGCCACCGCCGAAGAACTGAAGGTCAAGATCGTGCTGGAAGGTTACCCGCCGCCGCGCGACGTGCGCCTGAAAGTGCTGGCCGTGACACCCGACCCGGGTGTGATCGAGGTCAACATCCATCCCGCCAAGAACTGGGGCGAACTGGTGGAACACACCGAGTTCCTCTACAACGCCGCGTTCGAGACCCGCCTGTCGGCCGAGAAGTTCATGACCGACGGCCGCCACACCGGCACCGGTGGCGGCAACCACTTCGTGATGGGCGGCGCCACGCCCTCCGACAGCCCGTTCCTGCGCAAGCCCGAGCTGCTGGCCAGCCTGATTCTGTACTGGCACAACCACCCCAGCCTGAGCTATCTGTTCAGCGGCATGTTCGTCGGCCCGACCAGCCAGGCCCCGCGCGTGGACGAAGCCCGCAACGACCAGCTGTACGAGCTGGAAATCGCGCTGCAGGAAATCCACGCCAACCGCGAAAAGCACGGCAGGCGCGACGCCGGGCCGCCCCAAGGCGCGCCAGCCCCCTCGGGGGGCAGCGACCCACACAGCGTGGGGGAGCGTGGGGGCGAGTCCTACATGCCCCCGTGGCTGGTGGACCGCACGCTGCGCAACATCCTGGTGGATGTGACCGGCAACACCCACCGCAGCGAGTTTTGCATCGACAAGCTCTATTCGCCCGACTCGTCCACCGGGCGCCTGGGCCTGCTGGAGCTGCGCGCCTTCGAGATGCCGCCGCATGCCCGCATGAGCATTGCCCAGCAGCTGCTGCTGCGCGCGCTGGTGGCCCGCTTCTGGCGCGACCCCTACCGGGCGCCGGTGACGCGCTGGGGCACCGAGCTGCACGACCGTTTCCTGCTGCCGACCTTCATCAAGATGGACTTCGCAGACATCATGACCGAGATGCGCGACGCCGGCTTTGCCTTCGACGACGCCTGGTTTGCCCCGCACTTCGAGTTCCGCTTCCCGCTGGTCGGCGAGGTCAGGAGCATGGGCATCGAGCTGACGCTGCGCAACGCGCTGGAGCCCTGGCACGTGATGGGCGAGGAAGGCTCGTCCGGCGGCACGGTGCGTTATGTGGATTCGTCGCTGGAGCGCATCGAGGTACGCGTGACCGGGCTGAACCAGAGCCGCTACGTGATCACCTGCAATGGCCAACCCCTGCCGCTGCAGTCCACGGGCACCACCGGCGAGTTCGTGGCTGGCGTGCGCTACAAGGCGTGGAACCCGCCGTCGGCGCTGCACCCGAGCATCGCGGTACACGCGCCGCTGACGTTTGACATTGTCGACACCTGGATGAAGCACTCGCTGGGCGGCTGCCAGTACCACGTGGCGCACCCCGGCGGCCTGAACTACGAGAGCTTCCCGGTCAACTCCTTCGAGGCCGAAAGCCGGCGCCTGTCGCGCTTCGTGCGCATGGGCCACACACCGGGCCGGATGGACGTGCCGCCCGCCAGCATCAACGTGCCAGGCAGCCGGGAATTTCCGTTCACGCTGGATCTGCGCCGCCAGGCCTGAAGCTGCGCATGACGGACCGGCCCGCGGGTGAACCGGTGGCCGTGTGAACGGCGCTCAGGGTAAGTCCCCAGCCCGACGAATGCGACAATCGACTGCTGTGGAAAATCCTGTGCCATCCCCCCCTGCTGATGCGATTGAAGACCTCCCACCCGCGGACATGGCAGCGGCTTTGGCCAGCCCGGCGGACGCCGGGCACTTTGACGAACTGCGCGGACGCGCGACAACCGGCAAAGCGGCTGACACGGCGGGCCTGTCGGACAAGTGGGCCCAGTTTTTCGACGAACTTGGGCCAGAAGGCTTTGGCGACCTGAACCATCGCACCGACACGCTGCGGCGCCAGATCCGTGACAACGGCGTCAGCTACAACGTCTATGCCGACACCAGCGGCCCGCAACGCCCCTGGGCGCTGGACCTGTTTCCCCTGATCATCTCGCCCGAAAGCTGGCAGCAGATCGAGGCCGGCGTGCTGCAGCGTGTGCGCGTGCTCGACCGCGTGATGGCCGACGTCTACGGCCCGCGCGAACTGCTCAAGGCCGGCCTGCTGCCGCCGGCGCTGGTGCGTGGCCACCCGGGCTACCTGCGCGCCATGCACAACGTCGCGCCGGTGGGCGGCACCCACCTGCACATCGTGGCGTTCGACCTGGCCCGCGGACCCGATGGCAACTGGTGGGTGGTGTCGCAGCGCACGCAGGCGCCTTCGGGCCTGGGTTACCTGCTGGAAAACCGGCTGTCGATCTCGCGCCTGTTCCCCAAGGCCTTTGAGGCCATGCATGTGCAGCGCCTGGCCGCCACCTACCGCGCGCTGATCGACGGGCTGAAAGCCATGTGCCCGGCCGGCGCCGATTCGCACATCGCCCTGCTCACGCCCGGCCCCTACAACGAAACCTATTTCGAGCACGCCTACCTGGCGCGCTACCTCGGGCTGACGCTGGTCGAGGGCAGCGACCTCACGGTGCGCGACCAGCGGGTGTACCTCAAGACCTTGCGCGGCCTGGAGCCGGTGCATGGCCTGCTCAAGCGCCTGGACGACGAATTCCTCGACCCGCTGGAGCTGCGCCCCGACTCCACCCTGGGCGTGCCCGGCCTACTGCAGGCGATCCGTGCGGGCCATGTGCTGGTTGCCAACGCGCCGGGTTCGGCGCTCCTGGAATCGAATGCGCTGCTGGGCTTTCTGCCGGCGCTCTCGCGGCACCTGCTCGGGGAGGAACTGCAATTGCCCGCCCTGCCGACCTGGTGGTGTGGCGAACGCGCCTCGCTGGAAGCGGTGCTGCCGCAGTTGGACAAATGCGTGATCAAGCCGACCTACCCCGGCTCGATCAGCCACGGCACGTTTGAGTCGGTGCTGGGGCGCACGCTGTCGCGCCGCGAACTCGACGAATGGGCGGGCCGCATCCTGCGCCAGGGCGACACGCACACCGTCCAGACCTGGCTGCCGCTGTCGCAGATGCCGGTCTGGCAATCGGACAAGGACGGCGACCGGATCGTGCCGCGCTCGGCGATGCTGCGGGTTTTTGCCGTGGCCGACGGCCCGCAATCGTGGCGCGTGCTGCCCGGCGGGCTGGCGCGCCTGGCCAGCGCCGGCGAAGGCATTGCCAGCATGCAGCGCGGCGGCAGCAGCGCCGACACCTGGGTGCTGACCGACGTCGCCAAAGGCGACACGGTGGACCGCACCACCTTGCTGCAGCCCGGCCCGACCCCCGCCACGCTGACCCAGCGCAAGCGATTGGTCACCAGCCGGGCCGCGGAAAACCTGTTCTGGCTGGGCCGCTACACCGAGCGGGCCGAAAACAGCGTCCGCCTGGCCCGCCTCACGCTCAACAGCCTGAACGGTGAAGACGCCTCATCGCCGCCCTTGCTGGCCTGGCTCAGCGACATGGCCGTGAAGAACACGTTGGTGCTGCCGGGCGTGCCGACCGCGGTGCTGGCGCGCCGGGTGTTCGAGCGCTCGCTGATCGCCAGCCTAGACAGCCAGGACGGCGCCACCAGCGTGGGTTACCACCTGCGCGCGCTCAAGCTTACGGCCTCCAGCGTGCGCGAGCGGCTGTCGCAGGAGCACTGGAGCGTGATCACCCGCGCCGAGGCCGAATTCACCCAGCGTTGTGCCGCGCACGCGGCGCAGGGCGACTGGTCGGCCTTCAGCGCCCTGCGCGTGCTGGACAATGCCAGCGGCCACATGGCCGCCATCACCGGCGCGCAGACCGACCGCATGACCCGCGACGACGGTTGGCGGCTGCTCTCGATCGGCCGGCTGATTGAGCGCCTGTGCGTGCTGATCCCGGCGCTGGCCAGTGGCTTCGAGACTCGCGCGGTCCACGACAGCGGCGGCTTCGAAGCCCTCGTGGCGCTGTTCGACAGCACCATCACCTTCCACGCCCAGTACCAGCAAAGCCGCGAGGTCGCCGCCCTGCTCGACCTGCTGGTGCTCGACCGCGACAACCCGCGCTCGCTGGGCTGGGTCGCGCAGACCCTGCGGGGCCGTCTGGCCAAGCTGGCCGGCAGCGCACCCGACGCGCTGGATCCGCTGGCGCAGCAGCTGCCCGACCCGGCCCAGTGGGACCTGGCCAGGCTGTGCGCCACGGACGGCCACGGTCACTATCCGGCCCTGGCACAGTTGTTGACGGCATGCCTGGGCACAGCCTGGCAGCTGTCGGAAGCCATCAGCCTGCGCTATTTCACCCACACCTTCGAGACCGGCCAGAGCCTGGGCGCCTGATGGACCTGCGCATCACCCACGAAACCCGCTACGACTACACGCCGGCCGTGGAAACCGCGCAGCACATGGTCCACCTGCAGCCGCTGGACACCCCGTACCAGCAGCTGATCCACCACCAGCTCGACATCTTTCCGGCGCCCGCCCAGCGCAGCCGCACGCCTGACCTGTATGGCAACCAGCGCACCTTCTTCTCGCTGCAGGCGCCGCACACCACGCTGCGCGTGGTGGCGACCAGCGAAGTTCGCACCCGCCGGCCCGTCGCCGCCGAAAGCCAGCTGGCCTGGGAAGCGGTGCGCGAGCGCTTCCGGTTTCATGCCGGCGCGGCCTGGGACGCGGCCGCCGAATTCGTCTTTGCCTCGCACCACGTGCCGCGCGCCGACCCCTTCGCCGCCTACGCGCGGCCCAGTTTCGCGCCGGGGCGCCGGCTGATCGATGCCGCGCGCGACCTGATGAACCGCATCCACACCGGTTTCACCTATGAATCGGAAAGCACCGAGGTCAACACCCCGGCACTCGACGCGTTGGTCCAGCGCAAGGGCGTGTGCCAGGACTTCGCGCACATCATGATCGGTTGCGTGCGCGCCATGGGCCTGCCGGCGCGCTATGTCAGCGGCTACCTGCTGACCCAGCCGCCACCCGGCCAGCCGCGCCTGGTCGGCAGCGACGCCTCGCACGCCTGGGTGTCGGTGTACCTGCCGGACCTGCCCGGCGCCCAGGAAGGCCGCGGCTGGTACGACCTGGACCCCACCAACGACCGTTGCGGCTGGGGAACGCCGGGCGAAGACTATGTCACGCTGGCACTGGGGCGCGACTATTCGGATATTTCACCCATGCGCGGCGTGATTCATGGCGGCGCACGGCATACACTGACCGTCGGCGTCACGGTGGCGCCGCTCGACGAAGCGCCGGACCCGCTTGCCGTGCCAAGCCAGAATCAGACCCAGGGCAGCAACCCTTTGCCAGCAGCGCCCTTTCTGCCGTCCATGGCCGCACCGGCCCCTCTACTGACCCCTCTTTCACCCCTGAACCCCGCAACGGAGATTTCCGATGAACATCAACGACAGACTCAAGGCTTTTAACATCACGCTGCCGCCCGTTTCCGTGCCCGCCGCCGCCTACGTGCCCTTCGTGCAGACCGGTAATCTGGTGTTCCTGAGCGGCCACATCGCCCGAAAGGACGGCGCGCCCTGGGTCGGCCAGTTCGGCAAGAACATGAGTACCGCCGAAGGCCAGGCCGCCGCCCGCGCCGTCGCCATCGACCTCATGGGCACCCTGCAGGCCGCCTGCCAGGCGGCCGGCGGCGACCTGAACCTGGTCAAGCGCATCGTCAAGGTCATGAGCCTGGTCAACTCCACCGCCGATTTCACCGAACAGCACCTGGTGACCAATGGTTGCTCCGAGTTGCTGGGCCAGGTCTTCGGCGTCAAGGGCGCGCACGCGCGCAGCGCCTTCGGCGTGGCGCAAATTCCGCTGGGGGCGTGTGTGGAAATTGAGTTGATAGCCGAGTTGGGCTAGATCGGAGCCGCCCAGGCCCGCCGGTGCAGCACCTTCACGACACGGGCGGCGGACCGGAACTTCACTGCCCCATCCCGGATCTGTCTCCCACTACCAACCCGAGACTTCCGGATGCAACGTCGTCGATCATGGGCTGCCATCGCGGCCCTTCCTACGCTGGCCATGACCCCACTTTCCGAAGCCGCCCTGGCGCCCCTGCTGCAGGCGCTCAAGCCCTCGCCACCGATGCCCGTGCTGTTCGTGGGCCATGGCAGCCCGATGAACGCCATCGGCGACAACGCCTGGCGCCGCCAGTGGCAAACCATCGGGGCCGACCTGCTGAAGCGCGCGGCCCCGCCGCAGTTGATCCTGTGCATCTCGGCGCACTGGCTCACGCGCGGTGGCTGGCAGATCACCGGCATGGCGCAGCCCAGGACCATCCATGACTTCGGCGGCTTTCCGCAGGAGCTGTTTGACCAGCAATACCCGGCCCCCGGCGCGCCGGCTGTGGCGGCCAGCCTGGCCCAGGAGTTGAAATCCCCGGTCACAGGGCAGTCGCTGGGCGTCGATGCGTCGGAATGGGGGCTGGACCATGGCACCTGGTCGGTGCTCAAGCCGATGTTTCCCCAGGCCCGGATTCCGGTGCTGCAGCTCAGCATGGACTACAGCCGCCCGCCGGCCGAGCACTATGCCCTGGGGCAGCAACTGGGCAAACTGCGCGCGCGCGGCGTGCTGATCGTGGGCAGCGGCAACATCGTGCACAACCTGCGCGCCGTGCAGCGCGGTGCAGCGGATAACGCGGCCTACGACTGGGCCATCGCCTTCGACAGCGCCATCCAGGCGCAGATCGCGAAAGGGCAACTGGATGCCCTGCCCGGTTTCCAGTCCCAGGGCGAAACCGCCCGGCTGGCCCACCCCACGCACGAACACTTCCTGCCCCTGCTTTACGCGGCCGGCGCGGCGCGCTCCACCGAAACGCCGCAATTCTTCAACACCGGTTTTCAGTCGGCGTCGATTTCGATGCGCTCGGTGCTGTGGGGATGAAGGGCCGTGGGGGGGCAGCCTGGGGCACAAGTCAGGCACCCAGGGAACCACAATATTCATAGCGAACTATGACCTATCCACGCTGGGATAGTGCCATTTTCACTCAACTCTTGTCACACTCGCCGGCTTGAAGCCCAGATCCGCCGCCTTGCCCTTGCGCGCGCGGGCGGCGCGGGCGTTGTTCAGGCTGCGGATCTCCAGGGTTTCCTCGCGCGCCTTGCCGCCGCGGCCAATGCCTGCGATGCGGACACATCGGGTGTAGGCGGCAGCCCCTGCCAGCGTGTCCTTGTCGTCCAGGTCGATCAGCATCAGGCCGCGCCCGCCGCCCGCCATGGTACGCAGGTCAGTGATTTCGAAGGTCAGGATGCGCCCGCCGGTGGACGCGCAGGCCACGTGGGTGGCAGCCGGCAACGCCGGTGCACCGGCCCCTGTGGCCGGCAGGCTAACCAGCGAGGGCGCGCAGACGGACTCGCCCTCGGCCAGTGAAATGAAGGCCTTGCCGGCGCGCGGGCGTGACGTCATGTTCTCCACCGTGGCCAGGAAACCGTAGCCCCCGGAGCTGGCCAGCAGCAAGCTGGCGGCGGCCGGCCCGGCGAAGAAATGCACTAGTTGCGTGCCTGATTCCTGCTCGATCAGCGTCGTGACGGGCTGTCCGTCGCCTCTTGCACCCGGAAGGGATGCCACAGGCACCGAATAGAGGCGTCCGTTGGAGCCGAAAGCCAGCAGGGTATCGACCGAGCGGCACTCGAACGCGCCGTAAAGGGCGTCGCCGGCCTTGAAGGTGTATTCCGGCGCGGCAGCCGCGCCATTGCCGGCGCCGTTGCCGGTGCCGGTTGCGGCGCCGGTGGCGCCGGCCCGGTCGCGCGCCCAGCCTTTCTGCGCGCGCGCCCAGCCTTTTTGCGAGACCACCACGGTCACCGGCTCGTCCACCACGCGGACTTCGAGCACGGCCTTCTTCTCGGCCTGGATCAGCGTGCGGCGGGCGTCGGCGAAGGTTTTCGCGTCGCCTTCGATCTCCTTGATCATGAGGCGCCGAAGGCTGGCTGGGTTGCCCAGGATTTCTTCGAGCTTCGCCCCTTCGTCGCGAAGGCCGGCGAGCTCCTGTTCGATCTTGATGGCCTCCAACCGAGCCAGCTGACGCAGGCGGATTTCGAGGATGTCCTCGGCCTGCCGGTCGCTCAGGTTGAATCGCTCGATCAGCGCCGCCTTGGGCTCGTCGCTCTGGCGGATGATGGCGATCACCTCGTCGATGTTCAGCAGCACGATCTGCCGCCCTTCGAGGATGTGGATTCGGTCGCGCACCTTGTCCAGCCGGTGCTGAGAGCGCCGGATGATCGTGCCCTGGCGGAATTCGATCCACTCCAGCAGCATCTGGCGCATCGATTTCAGCACCGGCCGGCCATCCAGCCCGATCATCGTCAGGTTGATCGGCGACGAGGTCTCCAGGCTGGTGTGGGCCAGCAGCGTGGTGATGAGCTCCTGCTGCTCGATGCGGCTGGTCTTGGGTTCGCACACCAGGCGCACCGCCGCGTC
>JAABRA010000097.1 GCA_011391155.1 Burkholderiales bacterium | reverse complement strand
GTGCAGAAGCAGCTCTTCGGCAACCGCAACTTCATGGCTGGCGTGGTGCTGCCCGACCTGCTGGCCGCCTGCGCCGGCCTGGCGGCACCCAGCGCCGAGGTCAAGGACGGCTGCGCCGCTCTGCGCGGCTGGGACCGCACGAACAACCTTGACGCCCGCGGCGCCCACCTGTTCCGCGAGTTCTGGCGCACCGCGCGGCTGATCCCCGGCGTGTACCGCGTGCCCTTCGATCCGGCGCAGCCCGTGGCCACCCCGGCCGGCCTGAAAATGGACGACCCGGCCGTCGCGGGCAAGGTCATGGAATCACTCACCGGGGCTGTGAAGGCCGTGCGCACCGCCGGCTTCGCGCTGGATGCGACGCTGGGCAGCGTGCAGCGCCCGCTGATCACACCCGAGCCGATCCCTCTGCATGGCGGCGACGAGTTCGAAGGCGTGCTGAACAACCTGGGCAACCAGTTCGCGCCGGGCATAAACCCCAAGGGCCTGCTGATCGACTACGGCACCAGCTACGTTCAGACGGTGACGTTTGACGCTCGTGGCCCGGTGGCGCAGGGGCTGCTGACCTACGGCCAGTCCACCAACCCCGCCTCGCCGCACGCCACCGACCAGCTCCGGCTGTTTTCGGCCAAGCAGTGGCCGGTGCTGCCCTTCCACCCGGAAGACGTCGAAAAGGCCCGCGTGGGCGAGGTGCTGCGGCTGACCCGGCCCTGAGCGCGGCCGCATGAGCGGGACCGGCCTGGCGACGGGCCGGTCCTTTTTTCATAGCATCTCATGGCCGAACGACGCTGGGAAGGGGTCGAAAGACTCGAAAAATCCTCTCAGCCGCGCCTTTTTCAGCAGGATTGACCGCATCGGCGGCGAGAAATGGGCACCGTCGGGCAGCAGGGTTCTGAAAAATTGGACGCCCCCCCCAAACGCGCCCCTGACACTCAACGCCGAATCTGCCTATTTATCGCTTTCTGTGCCACGGCATCAATCCAAATCGCCACATGAGAGTGCCAATGACGGCTGCCAGCAATGCAAAAGCGACGAGCGCCCAGATCAGTGTCGATCTATTCATCAGATCCTTGACCATTTCTGGATGATCGCGCAGTACATCGGCTTTGGCTCGATCTGGTGCCGTCACCTGCTGGGCCCCGTAGAGCATTGCAGCAGTCAGTCCGCCCGCGAGAATCCGATCGGGAGGTATGCGTTCAAAGAGGCTCGCACCTTCTTTCGCGTAGGCTTGAAGGAGCAGCTTCCGTGTCGCGTCGGAATCAGACCTCTCACCATACTTGATGATTCGAGGCAAGTCTTGTGCCTTCACCTCGTTGGCCAAGGCCTTGGTTGCGTCGTCTCCGAAAACTGAAATGGCGCGGCCAGCCTGACCCGGAACCCTCGCTTCAATCTCAAGCGCCTCAACGCCAACCCGGCGCGCCAACGGCACCAACTCATCGGCATTCACGGCCAGCGCCCGTCTGGCCGGTGCCGACGCTGTGGAAGCCAACCGCACAAAGTCGTCGCCATATTTTGGTGCGAGTTCCAGAACTTCCAGCCCGCCATCGGCGACGACCTTCAGTACATCATCACCGTACTGCTTCACGAGCTGTCTTGCGGCCTGTTCAGCCGCTTCCTTCTCCGCCGCCTTGACCATCGGCTTACCGCTCACCCTTCCCGCTGCCGAAACCGCGTTCTCGATTGCCTCTGTCAGCGCTTTCCCAGCGAGCCCTGCATGGGTTGGCATGGCCACGAAGAGCAGCACAAACAACATTGTCATGAACCTGCTTGGGTGCATCATTTCGGTGCCTTCTTCTGGATGTCGTCGAGTGCCTTGGTCGTGATCGCCGTCTGAAGGGCTAGAAAATCGGCTGTCCGCCCAGAGAAGTAGTTGACCGCCCCGGATGCAATCTGATGATCTGCGTGATCAAGTTGTTTCTTGATGACTGTACGAACCTCGTCTCTGTACTCTGTCCGTGCATGAAAGACGTCATATCCTGTCCAAATGATTGATGCAATAAGCACAACGATTTCGAACGGACCAGTCGCCGTCCCAATCGCCGCCGAACTGGCCAATTTGGCGACCTGTTTTCCGAACAGTCGTAAAGCGATTCCGGCACACATTTGGCTGACCTTCATGACCATGGTCTTGGGAATCGCCTCAGGAATTACGGTAAGCCCAACCCCAACACCGAGGTGAGTGAATTTGCCTCCAAGCCCCATCACAACCGCGCTGAACTCCGGCCCAATCATCGCCGGGGTGACCACCCTTGGAGGTGCTGGTTGGACGCCCGGCCCAATGGCCGCGATGTTTGTCGCCAGCTGCACGGTTATTCGCCGAACCTCATAGTCGAAAGAAGCAATGTCTGCGTTGACGTCTTTGGCGAGAGATTGAAGGCCCTGCTCCACAATCGGGCCAATGTGCTCCTGAAGATGCCGATCAGCTTCCTTACCACCGGTGACCTGATCCTTGGCAAGGTAGTAAATGGTCTTCGTGAGAGTCTTGAACTCAGCCGCGCGATTGGCGGCCTGATCGGCTGTAGAAGCCGTTTCGGATGCGTGCAGGGCAATCCGCCGTTTGACTGAAGCATCGTATTGCACCTGTGCGCGCCGCGTCGCCGCTACTGCTGCATTCTTCTCTCGCGAAATCAGATCCCCGTACTTGGTTTCTTCAATCCGATGTACCACAGGCGGACTTGTGGGCACTTTGTCAGTCGGTGCCGGCCGCGTAACCAAGTATGTGATTCCGCTGGCCAAAAGGACAACGGTCAGGATAAACAACCCGACTGTCTTTTTATTGGTAACGCGGGGCACAGTCATGCCAAATTCTCTCTCCAAGGTACGTGATCAGCGGCATCAATGCAAACGACTGCAGTGACCGGTTGGGCACGAGCTATCGTACCGCCCAGCACCAACGGTACCTACTGGGATTCAAAGTTAACTTGACCAAGGGCAACCCTTTCTTGAGCAATTTGAACCGAATTGACCGTCGACCTGATGGGTAGAGTCATCAAGGTCGCCCCGGACCTTTTCAAAACGATTGACGTTACTATCGCATGACGTTAGTATCGCTGGCATGATCCTCGATTTCCAGTCTGCCGACACCGAGCGCCTGTTCAACGGCATGCGGGTCAAGCGCTGGGCCAATACCGAAGCCGTTGCCCTGCGCAAGCTGGCCATGTTGAACCGGGCGGCCACGCTGGACGACCTACGCATTCCGCCGGGCAACCGCCTGGAGGTGCTGCAAGGCGATCGAAAAGGTCAGCACAGCATCCGCATCAACGATCAGTGGCGGCTGTGCTTTGTCTGGGCCAACGGCCACGCCGGCCATGTCGAAATCGTCGACTATCACTGAAAGGAAACCCCATGCCCCGCGAAGTACCCTGGCCCCACCCTGGTGAAATCCTGCTGGAAGAGTTCCTCAAACCCATGGGCTTGACGCAATACCGTCTTGCCAAGGAAATCGGCGTGCCCCAGCGGCGGATCGGCGAGATTGTCGCCGGCACGCGCGCCGTCACGGTGGATACCGACCTGCGCCTGGCGCGCTTTTTTGGCACCAGCGAAGGTTTCTGGACCGGCCTGCAGGCCGACTATGAGCGCGAGCTGGCAAAAGAATCGATGGCCGAAGTCCTGGCGCGGATCCAGCGCTACACGCAGGGCGAGGCGAATGTCTGAAGAGATCGGTCCGGAATTGGAGTCCGACCCCAATTCTCTCCAATTCTCTGGCGACCTTTGACCGACGACCTGGAGCCAGATGACACGCATCCGCCCCGCCGTAAATTGATCGCCTTCTTTTGCGCCTTGTGGCCATATGGCGCTGGGAAGCGGCTGAAATCATCAAAATTGCTGCCACTCAACCGCGCTTTTTGAGCAGGTTGCACCGCATCGGCCAAACGAAGCGGACCCCGTCGGCGCCCGAGGGGCGGCTCCCGTCGGATGGGGCCCGGTGTGATCAGGTCGCGCGCAGCCTGGCGGGCAGGCCCATGTTCTTGCCGGCCGTTGCCATGTGCCATGCTTGCCTGGCAAACACCCACAGGCCGGATTCGTTCGGCCTGGGCGCTTCGCCCCGGCCGATTCGCCTGAGCTGGCCGGTATACCAGCTGATCTCCAGCAAGCCCAGCTTGTCGATCACCCGCAGGCCGGTGGTGATGGGCTTGACCTGGTGCGCGGTCGGCTGGCCCGCCAGCAGGCGCAGGGGCGCGTCGGGCTCGATGGCCAGGATGCGCGCCAGCCCCACCAT
>JAABRA010000096.1 GCA_011391155.1 Burkholderiales bacterium | reverse complement strand
CCAGCTGCCATGGCCAGGGCAAGATCAAGAAACAAAAGACGCTGGAAGTGAAGATTCCGGCCGGCATCGACGACGGCATGCGCATCCGCAGCACCGGCAACGGCGAGCCCGGCACCAATGGCGGCCCGCCCGGCGACCTGTACATCGAGATCCGGCTGAAAAAGCACGACATCTTCGAACGCGACGGCGACGACCTGCACTGCCAGGTGCCGCTGAGCTTCACCACCGCCGCGCTCGGCGGCGAGATCGAAGTGCCCACGCTGGCCGGCAAGGCGGCCATCGACATCCCCGAAGGCACCCAGGCCGGCAAGCAGTTCCGCCTGCGCGGCAAAGGCATCAAGGGCGTGCGCTCCAGCTACCCCGGCGACCTGTACTGCCATGTGTCGGTTGAAACCCCGGTCAAGCTCAGCGAGCACCAGCGCAAGCTGCTCAAGGATCTGGAAGAGTCGCTGAAAAAGGGCGGCGCCAAGCATTCGCCCACCGGCAGCAGCTGGACCGACCGGCTGAAGAGTTTCTTCAGCGCCTGACATTGCCCCCACGCTTGTCGCTTCGCGTACTGCGCTGGACGCAGCTCAGCCTGAGGCAACGCCCCTTCGGCCTGTCCAAGCCTGCGCAGGCAGGCTTGGAGCTGCAGGCCTCAGCCCCGAGGGGGCCCAGGCCTGCTTGGGGCGGCCCGGCGCTGGTCTGATCCGGCGCGGACAAAGCGTCGGGCGCTCATGGGTATCATGAACCATGAGCGTCAACATCACCTTCCTCGGCGGCGCGGACACCGTCACCGGTTCGAAATTCCTGGTCCAGCACGAGGGCCAGAGCCTGCTGGTGGACTGCGGACTGTTCCAGGGCTACAAGCAGCTGCGGCTGCGCAACTGGCGGCCCCTGCCCGTGGTGCCCGGGCAGATCCATGCGGTCATCCTGACGCATGCGCACCTGGACCACAGCGGCTACCTGCCGCTGCTGGCGCGCGAGGGCTTCCGGGGCCGGGTCCATGCCACCGCTGGCACGCGCGACCTCTGCGCCATCCTGCTGCCCGACAGCGGCCATATCCAGGAAGAAGACGCCGCCTTCGCCAACCGGCACGGATTCTCCAAGCACACGCCCGCGCTGCCGCTGTACACGCGCCGCGATGCGCTGGACTGCCTGAAGCAGATCCACGGCGTGCCGTTCAACCACAGCTTCCAGCCGATCCGCGGCTGGAACGCCAGCTTCACGCCCGCCGGCCACATCCTGGGCGCGGCCAGCGTGCTGCTGGACGTGGCCGGGCACCGCATCCTGTTCTCGGGCGACCTCGGACGCCCCGACGACCTGCTGATGAACCCGCCGGCCGTTCCGCCGGCGGCCGACACGGTGCTGATCGAATCCACCTACGGCGACCGCCAGCACCCCCACGAAGACCTCGTGGTCGAACTCGGCCCGGCCCTGCAGCGCCTGGCTGCGCGCGGCGGCGTGGCGGTGGTGCCGGTGTTTGCCGTGGGACGGGCGCAGGCCCTGCTGCACGCCATTGCGCAGCTCAAGGCCACAGGCGCCATCCCGCACGGCTTGCCGGTGTTCCTGGACAGCCCCATGGCCGTGCACACCACGAACCTGTTCACCCAGCACCCCGACGACCACCGCCTGAGCGCCCGCGAGGCGCAGGCGATGGCGCACGCCGCCACGATGGTGGAGACCACCGATCAGTCCAAGGCGCTGGCCAGCCGCCACGGCCCGATGGTGATCCTGGCCGCCAGCGGCATGGCCACCGGCGGCCGCGTGCTGCACCATCTGGCGCTGTATGCCGGCAATCACCGCAACATGGTCATTCTGACGGGCTACCAGTCGCCCGGCACGCGCGGCGCGCGCATTGCTAGCGGTGAAAAAACGGTGCGCATTCATGGCCAGGACGTGGCCATCCACGCCGAGGTGGTGCAGCTCCAGTCGGCATCAGCCCATGCGGACGCCAACCAGCTACTGGCCTGGCTGGGCAAGATGCCCCGGCCGCCGGGTCAGGTCTACGTGGTGCACGGCGACATGGCGGCCTCGGACACGCTGCGCCAGCGCATCGAACACGAGCTGAAATGGCGCGCCATCGTGCCTGAACATGGCTCGACCTGGCCGGTGTGACACGGAAGAGGGCCCGAGCCGGGGACGCCACCCGGCCGGGGAATCTGGAACACACCTCCAGGGCCGGAGCGGCCCCTGCTGTGCTCGCGATGGATCGGCCGGGCCGAACCCCCGCTGTAAACTCCCCGCGCATGCTTGAGCCAGCCCCTCCTTTTTTGCTTCCGGAGCACCGACGCGGACACCGGCCAGTCGCGGGCGCCTTGCCAGCCAGCGTGCGCATCGTGCGCGGGTTCATCACGGTGGTGCTGCCTGGTCTCGCCATGGTGCTGGCGGGCTGCGGATCACTCCCCAGAAATGCGGTTCCCCCCGAGTGGGCGTCCCAGGCCATCGTGGCCCAGATGCCTGACATTCGAGCGACTGGCGGGCAGCCCAGTGCGGCTATGGAACGCGACCTGATGGAATCGTTTGCGCAGGAACGCACCGAGGACTTTCCGGTGGCCGCCGATGGATCGGTCCACTATGCCCATCTGGCCCTGTCGGGCGGTGGGGCCAGTGGCGCATTCGGCGCCGGTTTCCTGAACGGCTGGAGCAGCACCGGGGATCGGCCCGTTTTCAAGATCGTCACCGGGGTTTCGACCGGCGCGCTGATGGCGCCGTTCGCCTTTCTCGGCCCGGCCCATGACAGTGCACTGCGTGAGTTCTACACCACCACCCGGACGCGCGACATTTTTATCCTGAGCTCGCTCCTCAGGCAGGTGTTGTACGGGGACGCCCTCGCAGACACCCGGCCGCTCGCGGCACTGATCGAGCGCCATGTTGACGCGGGGTTCATGCGCCGGATCGCGCAGGCGCACCAACAGGGGCGCCGGCTCTACGTTGGCACGGCCGATCTGGACTCGCGCCGTTTCGTCGTGTGGAACATGGGGCTGATCGCGATCAGCGGCCGTCCCGACGCGCTGGAGCTGTTTCGCAAGGTCATGCTCGCCTCAGCCTCCATTCCCGTCGCCTTTCCGCCGGTGTTCTTCGAGGTGGAAGCCAACGGGCGACGCTACGACGAGATGCATGTCGATGGCGGCGTGGGTGCCCGGGTTTTCTTCAACGGCGGGCTGTTCAGGTCCGCGCTGGTTCGCGAACGCGCAGGGCGCGGCCACGGGCGCGAGAACATCTACGTGATCCACAACGGACAGCTGGTCTCGGCCCCGGACCCGGTTCGACGATCGCTGCCGGCGATTGCGATGCGGGTGATTGACGCGTCCGGGCGGGCTGCGGTGGTGGGCGACCTGTTTCGCATCTATGGCGATGCCATGCACGAGCAGGCGAGCTTTCGCTGGGTCACGATTCCCGACGACGTGAGCATGGACGGTGACGAGGTGTTCGACCCGGTCAAGATGGGCAAGCTGTATGACATCGGCTACCGCATGGCCGTCGGGGGCAAGCCGTGGGCGATGGTCCCGCCAGGGCGACAAGACCCGGCGCCGTAAGTTTCACCGATATGACCGAGCGCGGGAGGCCCGGCCAGCAAGGCACACGGCCGTGCAAGAATCAGGGCGAGCCATCGGTCGCGGTGCGGAACCCGACACCCGAAATCCTCCAGGAAACCTCATGGAAATCAACCCCCTTTGCGGTTGCGCCCTCCTCGCGTTGGCGTGCGTCCCAACCGTGCATGCCGACGCACTGGGTCCCACCCCGAGCGACAACGCCGCCGACCTGGCGCGCGCCGCGCAAAATCCGATCGCCGCCATGATCAGCGTGCCGTTCCAGAACAACCTGCAGATCCTCGAGGACGGGACGGTTTTGAACACCCTGCTGATCCAGCCGGTGCTACCCTTCAGGCTCAACGCCGACTGGAACCTGATTTCCCGAACCATCGTCCCGGTGCTGGCCGTATCGAGTGCCGTGCCCGGTTTCGACAAATGGGGGCTGGGCGATATCCAGCAGTCGTTGTTCTTCTCACCCCGCGCCCCGACGAGCAACGGCGTCATCTGGGGCGTTGGCCCGGTGATTTCCGCGCCGTCGGCCACGGAACCCATCTATGGTTCCGGCAAGTGGAGCGCGGGCGCGGGCGCCGTCGGCCTCACGATGAGCGGGCCTTGGGTCATCGGCGCGTTGTTGAACAACATCTGGTCCTTCGCCGGCGCCAGCGATCGGGCGGCCGTGAGCCAGATGACGCTGCAGCCGTTCGTCAACTACAACCTCGATGGCGGCTGGTTCCTGA
>JAABRA010000095.1 GCA_011391155.1 Burkholderiales bacterium | reverse complement strand
CACCACATGCATGGCGGTCTTGCTGCGCAGGTCGCCCAGCACCCAGGCCACATAACCGGTGGCCGACAAGCGCCGCGGCCGGCCGGACAGGTTGCGCAGCTTCAGCACGGAAAACTTCACCGGCGCATCCAGTGCGACATACACCCACAGTTCGCTGTGAATGCCGTCTTCCTCGTGTTCGAAGACGCTGTAACCAAAGCCGTGACGGGTGCTGTACGGGCCGTTGCCGGCGCGCGGCAAAGGCGTGGGCGACCAGTAATGGCCGCTGTCCTGATCGCGCAGGTAGAACGCTTCGCCACTGGCATCGCTCACCGGGTCGTTATGCCAGGGCGTCAGGCGGAACTCGTGGGCATTGCTGCTCCAGGTGTAGGCGCCGCCCGTTTCGGAAACCACGCTGCCGAACTGCGGGTTGGCCAGCACGTTGACCCAGGGCGCCGGCGTGGGCTGGCCGGGCTGCAGGGTCAGCACATACTCGCTGCCGTCGGCGCTGAAGCCGCCGTAGGGATTGCCCAGCAGCAGGCCCGGAGCGGCGGCCGACTGGCTCGCGCGCAGCGGTTCCACCGGCTGGATATAAGCGGGGTCGAAGCGGGGCAGAGCGACCTCGGCGCGGCGGCGATGGATCTGTTCGTGCAGGCTGCCACGCGCGCCATTCAGCACGATGCGCGCGACGGCCTGCATCAGCGTGCGGTCTTCCTGGGACAAGTGCTGGGAGGAACGTACGAAAATGCCGCCCGGTCGGTCGATCAGGTTGGCTTCGATGCCCGAGGCAATCAGTCCGGTGATCTGGTCCTGCAGCTGCTGGCGGTAACCGGCCTGGTCTTCGTTCCAGATCACCAGATCGACCGGCAGCCCCTTGAGCCGCCAGTAGGCATGTGCCTGCACCAGTTGGCGCACCAGTTCGATCTGCGCCGAATCGTCGATCTGCAGCAGCACAATCGGCAGGTCGCCGGAAATCGCCTGGCCCCACAAGCCAGACTGGTTGCGCTGGTTGCCGGTGAGAATGGCGCTTTCGGCGCGCAACGCAGCGTTGGCGTAGATCAGCGAGGCGGCCATCTGTTCATACAGGCGGGCGTCGGCCAGCGAGGCGTTGAGTTGCCGCAGCAATACCTGACTGTGGGTCCAGGCCAGGTCGAATACGCGGTCGGCCAGGTAGCGGTCGCGGTACTTGCCGATCAGTTGCAGGCAGCCGTCGCGGCTGTGGCTCAGGCCGGTGACCAGGTCAATGCTGGCGGTCTGGCCGGCGTCGAGGGTGATCCGGCAACGGATCGCCACCACGGGGTCGAGCACCGAACCCTGGCTGTTGGATAGGCGCCCGTGGTCAAGGTGGCGGTTATCCATGGCCGCCGGCTGGGTAAGGTTGCGGCCACGGCCGATAAAGCGTGAGCGGTCGGTTTCGTAGGAGATCGAGTCGATATCCACCCCGTGTGCAGCCAGTAGATGGCACATCCACGGCACGGCTTCCTCGCTGGAGCGCGGTCGCCGGGTGCAGATGATGGCCTGTAGCGCGGGGACCAGTTCGGTCTGCACAAACAGGTTGCTGAAGGCCGGGTGCATGGCGTCGGCCATCGGCGGCGCGAGCACCACTTCGGCATAGCTGGTGATTTCGATGGTGCGCCGCACCCGCGCGCGGTTGCTGATGTTCAAGCGCCGCAGTTCGATATCGTCCTCGGGCGACACGACGATTTCGCTATGTGCATCGAAGTCCCGCTCGCGCCCCCGGAACTCGGCGCGCGCGTCGGAGAAGATCGCTTCATAGCCCTGTGGGCGCTTGAGCGTGGGCTGATGGGCGGTGGACCAGAAGTCGCCACTGGCGACGTCGCGCAGGTAGCAGAACATGCCCCGGTGATCGCCGCTGATGTCTTCTTCCCAACGCGTCACGGCGAGGTCGTGGCAACGGCTGTAACCGCCCCCGGCGCTGCTGATCATGACGTGATAGCGGCCATTGGAGAGCAGCTGCACGGCGGGGCGCTGGCGGTCCGGGTCAGTGATCACACGCAGGCGGGTTTCCGCCTCGTTGCTGCCGGCCGAGACGCTGGGCAGGCTGGCGACATGCAGGAACGGTGTGGCGGTTTTCGGTACGCGCTCTTGCAGTAACAGGCTGATCGCCTGAAATTGCGGGTCGGATTCAAAGCGCCGTTGCATCAGCTGGCCGAGCAGCGTGCTGGCCAGCGCCAGCAGGCTCATGCCCTGGTGGTGGGCCATAAACGAGCGGATGACCACCGAGGTTTGCCCGCGCGGCAAGCGCGCCGCGCTGTAGTCGATGGCTTCGTAGAGGCCGAAGCGGCCGGCCAGCCCGGCACCGGCGAGACGCTGCAAGTTGCTGCAGGCGGCTTGCGGCGCCACCATCAGGGCCAGGGCGCTGGCGTAGGGGGCGATCACCAGGTCTTCACCCAGGCCGCGCTTGAGTCCCAGACCGGGCACGCCAAAGGCGCGGTATTGGTAATTGAGCTGCACATCCAGCACGTTGTAGCCGGACTCGGAAACGCCCCAGGGCACGCCCAGCTGGTTGCCGTATTCGATCTGCCGGGCCACGGCCGCACGGCAGGTCTGATCGAGCAGGCTGCCGGTATGGCTGGGCATCACCAGCATCGGCATCAGGTATTCGAACATCGAGCCGGACCAGGACAGCAGCACCGGCACGCCGGCGTTGGCGGTCAACAGCCGACCGAGGGTGAACCAGCTTTCCTGCGGCAACTGGCCCTGGGCGATGGCGACGAAGTTGGTCAGGCGTACTTCGGAGGCCAGCAGGTCGTAGTAGCCGGCATCCAGCCGGCGTTCGTCGACGTTGTAACCGATGGCAAACAGATCGCGGTGGGCATCGTAGAGAAAGGCAAAATCCATCACGGCCATGGCCGCGGCCTGTTGCGCCAGGCGACTGGCGCTGGCCATGCGCTGCTGGGCGCATTCCTGCACCGCAGTCACTTGCTCGCGTTCGGCCACTGGCCACTGGCGGCTGTCAAGTTGTGCCAGCTGGCGCCAGCTCGGCCAGGCGGGCAGCTCAGCCGCGCTACAGACGGGCAGGCTGAAGCGCTGCTGCTCGGCGTGCAGGTCGGCGCAGTGGGCGAGCAGTGCCTCAAGCCAGTAGGCACTGTCGCTGAGTGGTTCGGGGTCGAGTGCGTGGGTGCATTCCTGCGCCAGTGCCTGCACTTGTTGCAGGGCAACTTGTGCCTCCGCCAGCGACGCCGGTGCAGCGACTTGCAGGTGCCCCAGCGCATGGCGCAAGGCGCGCAGTGGCCGGGTATTCAGCCCGGCACTGCGCAACGCAGCGCTCAGCACGCTGACGCTATCGGCCAGCGCGCTGAACAGCTGCGGCGCAAACACCGGCTGGTCGGCCAGCGCCAGCAGACCGGGGCGCAAGGTCAGCAGGTGACCGGCCAGATTGCCGCTGTCTACCGTGGAGACATAGCGTGGCGCCAGCGGCTGCATGCTCTGGGTGTCATACCAGTTGAAAAAGTGCTGACGGTGACGCTCCAGTCGGGCCATGCTGGCCAGCGATTGCTCCAGCCGTTCGAGCAGGCGCGTGCTGCTCAGGTAGCCAAAATCATGCGCCGCCAGATGGGCGAGCAGGGCCATGCCCATGTTGGTCGGCGAGGTCCGGTGGGCGACCACGGCCACCGGCTGCTCCTGCATGTTGTCGGGTGGCAGCCAGTTGTCCTGCGGGCCGACATAGCTGTCGAAGAATGCCCAGGTACGACGTGCCAGCGCGCGCAGAAACTGCAGCTCAGTGGCGTTGGGAACGAAGTCATGCCGCGCCGGCGGTTTGCTGATCCACCAGGCCAGTGCGGGCGATAACAGCCAGGCCAGCAACAGCGGTGCGGCAGACGCCAGGGCCAGCGGCTGCTGCCAGAGCAACGGCACCAGCAACAGGCTGAGCAGGGGGGCGATCCACATCAGCCGGTACAAGCCGGGCAGGCTATTGGTGCTGCTGCGCTCGACTTCTCGCGAGGGATTCCACTGCAACAGGCGGCGCCGGCTGACCAGCATGCGCCACAGGGTGCGGCCGATGGCATCGAGGCTGTAGAGCACTTCATGGGGCAGCCACACCAGTGTCAGCAGGCAGCGCAGGAAATTCTGCCCGGCAGCCTGGCTGACCACGCCCAGATGCTGGCGGATGCTCATCTGCGCCGGGATCTGCAGCAACGCCAGCAGCGAACGCAACAGCGGTGGGCCGAGCACCAGCGCGCTGATGCCGACTGACCACAGCAGGCTGTGGGTGGCGCCCAGCCAGCCCAGCAGCAGCATGCCCAGCAGTG
>JAABRA010000094.1 GCA_011391155.1 Burkholderiales bacterium | reverse complement strand
CTAATAAATAAGTGACAACGTATCGAATACAGTCAGCCTATGGACATTCGCCCCTCATCGTCACCGGACACCCCCCCGCCCCGCGCCGTGCTGTTCGACGCCTACGGCACGCTGTTCGATGTGCACAGCGTCGGCCGCCTTGCCGAGGAACTGTTTCCGGGTCATGGCGCTGCCCTGAGCCTGCTCTGGCGCGACAAGCAGATTGAATACACCCGGCTCGTCACCACCAGCCGGCGCCATGGGGAGCTGGGCACGCCCGACAGCAGCCCGCCGTTCTACCGGCCCTTCGGCGAACTGACGCGCGCGGCGCTGGTTTATGCCATCAAAAAAATAGCAAACAATGACCATTCCACGATGGGAATCGCCGAATTTGACGCAAAAGTAACCCGTTTGATGGCCCAGTACCATCATCTGGACGCTTTTGCCGACGCCCGCGAGGTGCTGACCGCCCTGAAGGCACGGAACATCCCCACCGGCATCCTGAGCAATGGCGACCCCGAGATGCTGGGCGCCGTGGTGCGCAACGCGGGCCTGGCGGACCTGCTCGACCACGTCATCAGCGTGGACCGGGTGCGCCACTACAAGACCCACCCCGAGGCCTACGGGCTTGGCGTGCATGCCCTCGGCCTTCACCCCGACCAGATCGTTTTCGTCAGCAGCAACAGCTGGGACGCATTGGGCGCCGCCTGGTACGGCTACACCACGCTCTGGGTCAACCGCGCCGGCCTGCCTTTCGAGGAGCTCGGCACGATGCCTACGCGCACGGCGTCCACCCTGGGCGCCGTGCTGGATTTTTTCCCGGCCTGACCTGCTGTCAGCCCGTTTTCTGCTTCCCCTTTGTCCTGAGAGTCCACACCATGACCGACCGCACCCCCGCCCACCGCCTGCAAGTTGCCACCGAACTGCACCAGTTCATCGAAAACCGCGTGCTGCCCGGCACCGGCGTCAAGAGCGCCAAATTCTGGAAGGGCTTCGACGCCCTCGTGGCCGACCTGGCCCCGAAGAACCTCGCGCTGCTGGCCGAGCGCGACCGCCTGCAGGCCGAGCTGGACGCCTGGCACAGCGCCCACCCCGGCCCCATCACCGACATGCCGGCCTACCGCGCCTTTCTGGAAAAGATCGGCTACCTGGTGCCCGCGCCCAAAAAGGCGCGCATCACCACGTCCAAAGTGGATGCGGAACTGGCCGTGCAGGCCGGCCCGCAGCTGGTGGTGCCGGTGCTCAACGCGCGCTATGCGCTGAACGCCGCCAACGCGCGCTGGGGCAGCCTGTATGACGCGCTGTACGGCACCGACGTGATCAGCGAGGCCGATGGCTGCGAAAAGGGCAAGGGCTACAACCCGAAACGCGGCGACAAGGTCATCGAGTACGCCCGCCACGTGCTGGACCGCACCGCGCCGCTGCGCAAGGGCTCGCACATCGATTCCGTGGGCTACCGCATCAAGGACGGCAAGCTGGCGGTCAAGCTGGCCGATGGCAGCAACACCAGTCTGTTGAACCCGGCGCAGCTGGCCGGCTACCAGGGCGACGCCAAGGCGCCTTCCAGCGTGCTGCTGCAGCACAACGGCCTGCACCTGGACCTCCGGATCGACCGCGGCACGCCGATTGGCGCCACCGACCCGGCCGGCATCTGTGACCTGGTGCTGGAAGCGGCGCTGTCCACCATTCTCGACCTGGAAGACTCCGTGGCCTGCGTGGACGCGGCCGACAAGGTGCTGGGCTACAGCAACTGGCTGGGCATCCTGCAGGGCACGCTGACCGAGGAAGTCGCGAAACCGGACGGCAAGGGCGGCGTCACCACCTTCACCCGCGGCCTGAACCCGGATCGCATCTACACCCCGCCCAGCGGCAAGGGCAGACGCGTCACCCTGCACGGCCGGTCGCTGATGTTCGTGCGCAACGTCGGCCACCTGATGACCAACCCGGCCATCCTGTACACCGACAAGCAGGGGGTCACCCGCGA
Organism: Burkholderiales bacterium; assembly: GCA_011391155.1. Taxonomy (GTDB): domain Bacteria; phylum Pseudomonadota; class Gammaproteobacteria; order Burkholderiales; family Burkholderiaceae_C; genus JAABQG01. The sequence goes on along the minus strand of JAABRA010000094.1, from coordinate 2,336 downwards.
GATCCCCGAAGGCATCCTCGACGCCGTGGTCACCACCGCCATCGCCATGCACGACCTGCAGCGCACGGCGAAAGACGCCATCCGCAACTCGCGCAAGGGCTCGGTCTATATCGTCAAGCCCAAGATGCACGGTCCGGCCGAAGTAGCTTTTGCCAGCGAGCTGTTCGGCCGCGTCGAAGCGCTGCTGGGCCTGCCGGACAGCACCGTCAAGCTCGGCATCATGGACGAGGAGCGCCGCACCAGCGTCAACCTGAAAGCCTGCATCGCCGCCGCCGCCAGCCGCGTGGCCTTCATCAACACCGGCTTCCTGGACCGCACCGGCGACGAGATGCACAGCGCCATGCAGGCTGGAGCGATGATCCGCAAGGGCGACATGAAGACCAGCGCCTGGATCGCCGCCTACGAACGCAACAACGTGCTGGTCGGCCTGGGCTGCGGCCTGCGCGGGCGCGCCCAGATCGGCAAGGGCATGTGGGCCATGCCCGACCTGATGAAGGCCATGCTGGAGCAGAAGATCGCCCACCCCAGGGCCGGTGCCAACACCGCCTGGGTGCCCAGCCCCACCGGCGCCACGCTGCACGCGTTGCACTACCACCAGGTGCTGGTCAGCGAGGTGCAGAAAGACCTGGAAAAGATCAACGCCGACAAGGAGCGCGACACCCTGCTGACCGGCCTGCTGACCATCCCTGTGACCGCCACGCCAAACTGGAGCGACGCCGAGAAGCAGCAGGAGCTGGACAACAACGCCCAGGGCATCCTGGGCTACGTGGTGCGCTGGGTGGACCAGGGCGTGGGCTGCTCCAAGGTGCCCGACATCCACAACATCGGCCTGATGGAAGACCGCGCCACGCTGCGCATCAGCAGCCAGCACATGGCCAACTGGCTGCACCACGGTGTCGTCACCCAGGCGCAGATCACCGAAACCTTCGAGCGCATGGCCGCCGTGGTGGACACCCAGAACGCCGGCGACCCGCTGTACAAGCCCATGGCCGGGAACTTCGACACCTCGATGGCCTACCAGGCGGCGTGTGATCTGGTATTCAAGGGCCTGGCCCAGCCGAGTGGCTACACCGAGCCGCTGCTGCATGCGTGGCGGCTGAGGGTGAAGGCGGCTGCGGCTTCAGCGGCCGCAGCGTCAGGGTCGTGCTGAATTCATAGCAAGGTATGACCGTGCAACGCTGGGAATGATCCTTTTTGGCTTGATAAACTGAGAAACGGCGCATGCGGGCGCCGTTTGTCCTATCGTCCAGCGCCAATGCCTCTAAAACACGCCTGAATCTCCTCGGCGATTCGAGCTCGGTCCTGAAGCAGCAGATAAGACCATTGGCCATAACGGCCATCTTCATTGACCGCGGCAACCCAGCGTTCAGCGGCGCTGCGCTTTTCGACGAGTCGCTCGTCGTGCCCCTTGGTCTCGACAATGACGTTCAATGCGCCCTCGCCTTCCAGCCTGACCAGAAAATCAGGCAGGTAATCGTGGCCCATGCCTGAGTGCTGGTAAGGAATGGCAAAACCCAATCCGCTGTTCTTGACAAAACTGTGTACGGCGGGATGGTTGTCCAGTGCATAGGCCGCGATCCGCTCCCATTGCGAATCGGGCACCACATAGTTGACATGGCTCTTGGTCACCGAGAACGGCTCTTTGCGCGTGACGTACTCCACCTCGGCGGTCGAACCGGGTCCGCGATTGCGTTCCACACGGATTCGCTCTTTCACTCCGGAGGCTGGGGCAATGCTCGCCTGCAGCCGCTCCATCATCCAGCCGTAATACGGCGCAAGAAAGACGTCTGACTTTTCGGCAGGCCAGGGGGCTTTCACCCGGGTTTCCACAAACCGGGCGATCACCTGGACAAACTGCGGGTACAGCACGCTGGGGTGCACGAACGTGCCGCTTTCATTCGACTGGGCCAGGACCATCCTGACCAGTTCCCGGGCCGCCTCGGCCGTGCGGGACTGCAGGCGCCGTGCGGCCCGGTACGCTGCCAGCGAAGCCGTATCCAGCTTGCCGGGGCCGTACAGTGTGGGCCGCCCCTCATTGGTGGGCAGGCCGGCCTTCATCTGCACCTCGGGTGGGATCTGCGTCGGATCAATGGTGATTTCCGGCACACGGTCCCAATTCACATGCACCGTCGAACTCGGCTCGAACAGGTAGCCCTCAACGCGCGGAAACGTCATCTCAAGTGATGCCCGCTCAGGCAGCGCACGTACGCGCCACGTCTTCACCGGCGGCTTGGGTACGCCCCCTTGGTTGGACTTGAAAGGCGCAATCTGGAAAGGCACGCCAAACACCTGCGCAACTTCTTCACCAAAGCGCTCATCGTCCGCCTCGCCCTCGG
>JAABRA010000093.1 GCA_011391155.1 Burkholderiales bacterium | reverse complement strand
CAGTTGTTGTAATCGCCCGGGCCCAGGATGTGCGAGGGCTGGAACACCAGGAAGGGCAGGCCCGATTCGCGCACCAGCCGCTCGGACGCGTACTTGGTGCGCTCGTAGTTGATCCACGACTCGGCGCCGCGCTGCGGCACGTCCTCGCGCAGGGTGCCTTTCACCAGGTGTGAATACGCCGACACGCTGGACGTGTGCACGAAGCACGACACCCCGGCCGCTTTCGCCGCCGCCAGCAGGCGCGCGGTGCCGCCCACGTTGGTTTCGGTCTGCGCCGCATCGCCCGGGCCCCAGTTGTTGGTGTCGGCGGCGGTGTGGAAGACGGCCTCGCAGCCGGCGACGGCGGTGCGCAATGCCTCGGCGTCGCCCAGGTGGCCGCGCACCGGCTGGGCGCCCAGGGCCGCGACCGCTGCGTCGCCTTTTTCCGAGCGCGAGAGGCCGCGCACCTTGACGCCATCGGCGATGAGTTCGCGAACCAGGTGCTGGCCCAGGAATCCGGTGGCTCCGGTGACGAGGACGGTGGGCATGGGCGTGGGTCGGTGGGGCGGAGCCAAAGCTTCACCCGGGGCCGCTGCCTTGGCAATGACCCGCCGCGACGCCAACCCATGCCCGGCGGTTCCAAGGCATGCGCTTGCGTCGTACAGTGGCGCGCCCCCGTCCGTTGAACAGCCCGCGATGACCACGCTCCTCAAGCGACTTATACCGACCGGTACGGATGGCCTTCTCAACGCCCCGGTGCTGACCTCGTTCGCCACGCTCGTTTTGTTCGTCCACGCGCTCTTTGTCGACGTGGTCATCCATCCCTTCTTTTCCACCGTGTACTGCTTTGTTCCGCTGCTGATTCCCGGCGGCGCGCTGAGTGCGATTGCGCTGTGGCGTATCGCCAGGAAGCGGGCTCGGGCCCCGGTCGGACCCGGCGGGGTTTTGGCCCTTCTTTTGCTGCCGTTCTTCCTGGCCGTGGTTTATTGGCCCGTACTGGCCAAGACGCCGGCCTGGATCGCCGCCATTGCGTTCGGAACGCCGCACTCCGAGGTTCGCGAGTTCGACATTGGCACCTTCGGTGGCAAGGGCTGCCGTTCCCGCGCCAAGCCCGCCGACGACCTGAGGCTGATGCCACGCTATCTCTGCGTCTCCGAGAGTTTCGCCTACGAGTACGACCGTCAACGGGTTCAACTGCGCCTCCGTGGTGAACGCACGCCCCTGGGCTTCCGTATCGCGCACTTCGAACATGTGACGACCAACGGGGTGCCGCCGCAATGAATGCGCCAACCCTGGCTCGCTCTCCAACCGCCGCCCCGTGGGTTCGATACGCCTCTGTGCTGGCCGGACTCGCCTCGGTGGCATTGTTCATCCATGCGTGGTTCGTGGATGTGGCCGTCCACCCCTTCTTTTTCACGCGGTACGTGTTCGTCCCGATACTTTTCCCGGGCGTGGCACTCACCGTATTCATTTTCTATCGGAAGGCCATCGCTCACCCGCCCGAGACCTTTGGGCCCCGTGACGTGATCGGCGCAGTGGGACTTCCCCTCTTCATAGCCGGGTTCCTCTGGGTCGTGCTCGCCAAGACGCCGGCGTGGATCGCCGCCGGTCTCTTCGGGACACCGCACTCCGAGGTGAGGGAGTTCTATGTTCGCACCACGTCCGGCAAGTACGGCTGTCACAACCGCGCCCAGGAAACCGACGACCTGGGGCTCATGCCGGCGTACCTCTGCGTGTCCGAGAGCTTCGCCAACCAGCATTACCGCCAGCGTGTGCACCTGCGACTGACGGGCAAGCGCACGGCGCTGGGCTTCCTCATCACGGACTTCGAGCACGTGGCCGCCCCATGAGCAACGGCGATCCCCCGCCGCAGGCAAGCCTGGCCATGCGTCTTCCCAGGGATCCCGGCACGGCGGTATGGGTGTTTTCGATGGTGCCGTGCCATTGAAAGCCGTTGGCCGGCTGGGAACGAGTCTGGTTCCGGCGTGGCTTTGCGCAATCGCTTAGGCTCGAGTCGAATCGTCCACCCACGGACGGAAAGGCCCCGCCGATGAGCGCATCCGAACCAACCGCATCGACCCCGGCAGCGGTGCCGGCTGCGGGCGCGGCGCCGACCCACCACGTCGAAACCCTCATCATCGGCACCGGCTTCTCCGGGCTGCTGGCCGCGATCCGGCTGCGCAAGGCCGGGTGCGACTTCCTGCTGCTGGAAAGGCATGCCGAGCTGGGCGGCACCTGGCAGGTGAACAGCTATCCCGGCGCGGAAGTGGACGTGCCCACCAGCCTTTACTGCATCTCGTTCGTGCCGTATCCGTTCAAGAAGTCGTTCGCGCCGCAAAGCGAGCTGCTGGCCTACACCAACCACATCATCGAGAAGTTCGACCTGCGCCGGTACGCGCGCACGAACCAGTCGGTGACCCGCGTGGTCTACGACGAGGGTGCGTTCCTGTGGCGCGTGCAGACCGAAGCGGGCGAGCGCTACACCGCGCGCTTCGTGATCGATGCCAGCGGCGTGCTGGCCAACCCGCACACGCCGAAGATCGTCGGCGCCGGGACGTTCACGGGCGCGATGTTCCACTCCGGGCACTGGGACCACTCGGTTTCCATCGAGGGCAAGCGCGTCGGCGTGATCGGTTCGGGCTGTTCGGCCGCGCAGATCGTGCCGGCCATCGCCGGCAAGGTTGACCGCCTGACGCTGTTCATGGGCAAGGCGCAGTGGATCATCCCGCGCTCGGACCGGCTGCACGGCCCCTTCGAGCGCTGGGTACGGACGCTGCCCGGCATCCGGCACACCATCCGCTTCCTGGTGTTTGCGTTTTACGACGTGCGCTTCGTGGCCTTCCGCCGCTATCCCGGCCTGGCCGGCATCAGCCGCGTGGTGAAGGCCCACTACCGCAAGGGCCTGCAGAAGAACCTCGACAGCAACATCGCCGACGAAAAACTGCGGCGGCACATGATGCCGGACTACGAAATGGGCTGCCGGCGGCTGATACCCACCAACACCTACCTGCCGGCGCTGTCGCGCGACAACGTGGACGTGGACATCAGCGGCATCGAGACCATCACTCCGGGAGGCATCCGCACCAAGGACGGCAAGGACATCCCGCTCGATGTGATCGTCTACTCCACGGGCTACTACGCCTACTCGAACATGAAGAAGGCGATCACCTTCCAGGTGCAGGGGCTCGGCGGCCGTTGCCTCAACCGCGAATGGGAGGAAAAGGTCGCGTCCTACAAGGGCATCACCGTCTCGGGCTACCCGAACTATTTCAAGGTGAACGGTCCCAACACCGGCACCGGCCACAGTTCTCAGCTGTCCTACATGGAGGCGGCCACGGCCTACATCGTCAAGGCGATCGTGGCGGTCAGGCGCGACGCCAGCATCAAGGCCATCGATGCCAAGCCCGAACTGCAGGAAGCCTACGTGGCGAGCATGCGCCGCAAGATGCGCAAGACCGTGTGGCAGACTGCCGACTGCACCGCCTTCTACCGCCGGAACATGACCGAAGAGGTCACCAGCCTTTCCCCGGAACCGGCGAGCGGCTTCATCCTTTCGCGCACCTGGTTCCGGCTGGGGGACTACCGCCTGTTGCGCTGAGCCCGGTCGGGCAGGACCGTGGCCGCGTTAAGCAAATGTTGCCGTTACTAGACTATGCTTGAGGTCAAGCGGATAACCTGTTGGTGCGTATGGCAAACCTGAACACACTCCTGCCGCTCCCCCTGCCCCTGGCCTCCCTGGCCTGGCTCACCGGCTTCCGCCGGGTCCCGGACAACTGCGTGGTCACGGTGCACCGCTTCGGCCGCTTCGTGCGGGCCCTGGGCGCCGGCTGGCGCTGGACCGTGCCGGGCCTGGACCAACTGGGCCAGCCGGTCTGCCTGATCGGCCACCACCTCGACATCCCCGACGCCACCGGCGCCCACGCCGAGCTCTACTACCAGATCCTCGACCCGGCCCAGGCCGGCGAAGCCCTGGACCGCGTGGACGCCCTGGTCACCGACCAGGCCCGCGCCGCCCTGGCCACCCTGGGCGCCCGCCCCCTGGCCGACGCCCTCAAGGCCGAACTCAACCACCGCGTCAGCCGCATGGGCCTGCGCGTGATCCGCTGCAGCCTCCACGCGGCCTGAAGAACCTGCCCTTTGTGGGAGGGCCTTCAAGCCCGATGCCTTTTCGCGAAGGGCGTCGGGCCTGAAGGCCCTCCTACCCGAAAAAAAAGGCCCCGCCGGAGCGGGGCCTTTCATGACGCGTGGTGCGGGTGCTGCGCGGGGACTTAGAAGTCCATGCCGCCCATGCCACCCATGCCGCCGCCCATGCCACCGCCGGCGCCGCCGCCGTCGTCCTTCTTCG
>JAABRA010000092.1 GCA_011391155.1 Burkholderiales bacterium | reverse complement strand
GGTCCCGGCCAGCACCGGCTGGCTGGCCTCGGTCACGGTCTCGCTGCGGGACAGGCTGGAGATGCGGTAAATGAAGGTGATGCAGGCGGCGATCAGGCCCACTTCGACGGCGACCGTCAAGTCAAACACCACGGTCAGGAGGAACACCGCCATCAGCGTGGCGCGGTAGGGCATGCGGTAGTGGCGCAGGTGCACGAACTCGCGCCAGTCGCCCATGTTCCAGGCCACGAAGACCAGGATGGCGGCCAGCGATGCCAGCGGGATGTGGGCCGCCAGCGGCGCCGCCACAAGGATCACGATCAACAGGCTGACGGCGTGCACGATGCCGGCCACCGGGCTGGAGGCGCCGCTCTTGATATTGGTCACGGTACGCGCGATGGCGCCAGTGGCGGGCATGCCGCCAAAGAAGGGCGTCACGAAATTGGCGATGCCCTGGGCCATGAGCTCCTGGTTCGGATCGTGCCGGTCGTCGATCATGCCGTCGGCCACGCGCGCGCACAAGAGGGACTCGATGGCGCCCAGCAGCGCCAGCGTGAGGGCGGGAATCAGCAGGAACTTGGCCGATTCCCAGCTGAAGGCCGGCCAGGCGAACGAGGGCAGGCCGGAAGGAATGCCGCCGAAGCGGCTGCCGATGGTTTCCACCTTGAGATCGAGCAACGACACGGCCAGTGTGGCCAGCACCAGTGCCACGATGGAGCCCGGGATGGGCGTGAGTTTGCCGGCGAACTGAATCCCGCTGCCGAGCTTGGGCATGAAAAATTGCCAGACCACGATCACCACCAGGGAGCCCAGGGCGATCGCCAGCGCGACGGGGTTCATCGTATGCAGCGCCCCGCCGATGGTGGACAGCATGCCGAAGAAGTCCGCCGGCATGCCGACGACCTGCAGACCCAGAAAATCCTTGACCTGCGACAAGGCGATCAGCACCGCGATCCCGTTGGTGAATCCGATCACCACGGCGATCGGGATGAAGCGGACCAGCGTGCCCAGCTTGAACAGCCCCATCAGGAACAGCATCACCCCCGACATGGCGGTGGCGATGATCAGGTTGCCCAGGCCGAAACGCTCGACGATGCCATAGACGATGACGATGAACGCGCCGGCCGGCCCGCCGATCTGCACCCGGCTGCCGCCGAGCAGCGACACCAGGAAGCCCGCGATGATGGCGGTGAAGATGCCGGCCTCGGGTTTCAGCCCGGAGGCAATCGCAAAGGCCATGGCCAGCGGCAGCGCCACCACGCCGACCGTCAGCCCGGCGCCCACGTCGCGCGTGAAGCGGTCCCTCGAATAGTTTTTCAGTGCGGCCAGCAGACGGGGCTTGAAGTCGATGGAAGGCAGGCGCATGTCTCGTTTTTCTGGAGCGGGTGAAAGGGGGCTGCGCTATTTTGCGCCCGCCGTGGCAACGCGGGGCCCGGGTGCAGATCGTTCGTCGCACGCAGCCCGGGGTGGGCGGGGGGCATTGCCTGCAGATTCAGCACGGTCCCGCAGGCGGGCGCGGGGCGATGCGGCCCGAGCGGATGTCGTGGGCCACCGGGCCCGACGCCAGCAGCAACAGCAGCACGGCCAGCGGGACGCTGGTCACATAACCCCAGGTCTTGAAACCCAGGGCACCCAGCACGCCGCCCATGAAGAAAAAGCTGACCAGCGTCACATGGATGCGCAGTTTGCGCCGGTTGGCCACGACCTTGGTCGGAGAGTCCACACGGTTGAAGTACAGCATCTTTCCCAGCTCGATGCCGATGTCGGTCATCAGGCCGGTGACGTGGGTGGTGCGGATCTCGGCGTTGGAAATCTTGGTGATCACCGCGTTCTGCAATCCCATGATGAAGCACAGCACCAGCACCGTCAGCGGCATGAACAGACTGGCAAAGACGTTGATGGCGGCGCCAAAAATGCCGAACACCAGCAGCAGACCCGCCTCCAGCAGCAGCGGGCGGGCAAAGGCGCTGCGCAAGCGCCGGCGCAGGCACCAGTTCACCATCCAGGCCGTGGTCATGGCGCCCCCGACGAAGGCCGTCAGCGCGGCAAGGCCGGCGATTGCCAGCCCCAGTTCGCCCAGCACCAGATGGTCGGCAATCGATGACAGCACCCCGGTCATGTGCGAGGTGTAGTGGCCCACCGCCAGAAAGCCGCCTGCGTTGATCGCGCCAGCGACAATGCACAGGGACGCGCCCAGCCGCAGATTGGCTTCGGTGGATCGGTAGATATCCGTCCACCAGTGAAGGTGGAGTGCGGGGTGAGGGGATGGGCGCATGAGCAGTTGCGGCGGGGCGGGCACGGGTATCGCGCCCATCGATTTTAGGCGGCGCGCTGGCCAGGGTCCCGGCACCGGGGCGCCGCGAGCATGGACCCCGCATCCGGGGGGTGTCATTGGCCAGCAGACTGTTACAGTCAACGGTTATCTGGAGTGTTTCGCGTGGTGACAAGCGTGCGCATGTGTCTGGTCCTGCTGCTGCTGGCCTGTCTGGGCCGGACGGGGCTCGCCATGCAGACCTGGGGTTACCAGGGATCGGCGCTCAGCGGCCAGGTATGGATCGATCCGCAGGGGCAGCTGGGTCCGGATGCGGTGCTCACGCAGCTGCGCGCCGGGCAGGGCCAAGCCTATTCACCGACCACTTTCTACCCGACCGGCGGACCCCGTGCCGTCTGGTTCTGGCTCGACGTGCCGGCGCAGGCGGCGACGGAGCCTTCCGTGCTGCTGATTGCCTACCCCGGCCTGAATTCGTTGCGGCTGTTCGAGCCCGGCGCCGTGGGCGAACCCTGGCGCGTGCTGGCCGCGGGCGATGCGCTTGCGGTGTCCGCCTGGCCCATTCCGCACCTGTTTCCGGCCATGCCCCTGGCGGCGGCGTCAGAGCCGGATCGCAAGCTGTTGCTAAGGGTGCAGCATTCGCATCCCGTGACTTTTCCCTGGCGCATCGCCGAAAGGGCCGCTTTCGAGGCCAGCCATCAGCGCCTCGTGCTGCTGCTGGGCATGTACCTGGGGCTGGTGGCGCTGGTGGTGGTCCTGGGCGCCATGAACGCCGTCACCCTGCGCGAGCCGATCCATGCCGTCTATGCCGCCTATGTGGTCTCGCTGGCCTTGACCCAGGGCACCATGACCGGCGTTGCCGGGCTGTTTTTCTGGCCGGACAACGCCGCGTGGAACGAGCTTTCAGCGGCGGTGCTGCCCATGCTCAGCGTGGCGGCGGCGGCCTGGTTCGCCCGGGCCGTCGCATCCCCGCTGCGCTCGCGCTGGCTGGGGTGGCTGTTGTGGGCCTACGTCGCGGCCGGGCTCACGCTGGCCGCCCTGTTCGCCAGCGTCGGGCGCGACCCGGTCTTCCGGCTGGCCAATTACTATTTTCTGGCCGGCATTCCCCTGTGCCTGGGCACCCTTGTCGGGTATGCCCGGACCCGCTCGGTGCACGGCTGGTGGTTCGTCGCCGGGTTTTCGGCGCTCTACGCCGGGGCCTTGTTCACGGCGCTGCGCAATCTCGGGCTGATGCCGATGAACCTGGCGACCCAGTACGGCGCGCAGATCGGTGCCGGCCTTGAAATACCCCTGCTGATGGTCGGCCTGTACCTGCGCAGCCGCGACCGGCGCGACGCCCTGGTGCGCCGTGCCGCGCTGCAGACGCGCGACCCGGTCACAGGCCTGGCCAACGACCGCGTGACCCGCGAACGCGTGGACCATCTGGTGCAAAGGCTGACCCTGCAACCCGGTCGCGCCTGCGTGATGCGGGTCCGGGTCGGCAATCTGAGGGAGATCCAGGCCGGGCACGGCCTCCAGGTGATGGCGGGCGCAACCTTGCAGGCGGCCTCGTGCCTGGCGCTGATCACGCGCGAAGGCGATACCGTGGGGCGTCTGAAAGACGGAGATTTCGTGCTGATCCTGGAGCGCGCGCTGACCGAAGGCCAGGCAATGCAGGAGGCGGCCCGGGTGGTGGCGCGCGGGCTGGCCCATGCGCCGCGAATGCCCGCCGGGGTCACACTTCGGTTTTACGTGGCACTCACCCTCACGGCCCACGAGCCGGGCGACGCTGAAACCCTGCTGGCTGACCTGGATTTTCTGCTGGACGATATCGCTGAAGCACCGCAGCGCGTGATCCGGATCGCCGCCTCGGTCAACGCACCCGCATCCCGGGCAGCGCGCCCGCTGCGGGCGTGAGCACGTAGATCCCGGGCTCGGCCTTTTCATCGGCGTGGCTGGCGGCCAGCACCATGCCCTCGCTGACGCCAAATTTCATCTTGCGCGGTGCCAGGTTGGCCACCAGCACGGTGTGCTTGCCGACCAGGTCTTCGGGCTTGTAGGCGCTGGCGATGCCGCTGAAGACGTTGCGCAGGATGGGGCGCCCCTGCGGATCGGCCCCCTCGCCCACGTCCAGCGTCAGGCGCAGCAGC
>JAABRA010000091.1 GCA_011391155.1 Burkholderiales bacterium | reverse complement strand
CAGGATCGAATACAGCGTGTAGCTGATCAGCGAGCCGATCGAGCGCGTGCCGCGCTCGATGTCGCGCGTCAGGCCGCCGGTCTGGCGGTCGAGGTGGAAGCGCAAGGACAGCGCATGCAGGTGCTCGAAGACCTGCAGGGTGATGGTGCGTACCGCGCGTTGCGTTACGCGGGCGAAGAAGATCTCGCGCAGTTCGGTGAACAGCACCGTCGCAAAGCGCAGCGCGCCATAGGCCGCCAAGAGGCCCAGCGGCACCAGCAGCACGGCCTGTTCCATCCGGTTGGCGCCGGGAACCGTAAACGTATCGATGATGTCCTTGAACACCAGCGGCACGCCGACGTTGGTCAGCTTGGCCAGCAGCAGGCAGGCCAGCGCGAAGACCACGCGACCCTTCCACGCCCACAGGTAGGGCAGCAGGGTCTTGATGGTTTCCCAGTCGTGGCGGGTTTCCGGAATCGGGCCCGGCAGGGCCATGGTGGGTGGGGCGCGGCGCATCATGGGGCGATTCTAGCGTCTGCGGGAAGCGTACAGCGCCGAAGAGCCAGTGCCGACTTTGGGGTTATTGGTTGATTTGGCTCGTCGGGGCGAGTTCCGGCAAGCCACCACAGTCCTGGATTCTCGCGTTCGCGGGAATAGCCTGCCCCTGATCCGATCCGGGGACGGAAACCAAAAAGTCGGCGCTGACGATACGGCAAAGTCGCCATGCCGATCCGACTATTTTCCAGTCAACTGAAAAATAGTCTTGACTTTCTTCCAGTCAGCTGGAAAATAGTCGGCATGGAACGCACGCTGACTCCCTTCATCCAGGCCGACCTGGCCCGCAAGATGGTCTTTCTTTCCGGCCCCCGGCAGGCCGGGAAGACCACGCTGGCGGGCGCGCTTGCGGGGGCCTGGCCGAGTGCGCAGATCCTCAACTGGGATGTCGCGGCGGATCGGCGCGTCATGCTCGACCAGAGCTGGTCGCCGGCGGCCGGCCTGGTCGTGTTCGACGAACTGCACAAGATGGCGGGCTGGAAGGCGTGGCTGAAAGGGGTGTTCGACGGCCGCCGCGAAGGCCAGGCTTTGCTGGTCACGGGCAGCGCGCGGCTGGATACTTTTCGCCAGGCCGGCGAATCGCTGGCCGGGCGCTACTTTTCCTGGCGCCTGCACCCGGTCACCGTCAAGGAGTGGGTTTCAGTTTCGGGCGCCACACCCGAGGCGGCGCTGGCGCGCATCCTCGAACGCGGCGGATTCCCTGAGCCGTTTTTGGCCGGGGAAGCAGCAGATGCCGAGCGCTGGCGGACCCTGTATCTCGATGGCATAATCCGCGACGACATCCTCGAGTTTTCGCGCGTTGGCGAGATTCGCGCGATGCGCGTTTTTGTCGACATGCTCAGAAGCCGCGTCGGGTCGCCCTTGTCGCTGGCTTCCCTGGCCCGCGACCTGCAGATATCGCCGACCACGCTCGGCCGCTATCTGGAAATCCTGGAGGCGCTGCACATCGTGTTCACGGTGCGGCCCTTCCACCGCAACATTGCGCGCGCCCTGCTCAAGGAACCGAAAGTCTATTTCTTCGACACCGGTCTGGTGCAGGGCGACGACGGCCTTCGCTTCGAGAATGCCTGCGCCACGATGCTGCTGCGCCACGCCCATTTCCTGCAGGATTCGGCGGGCCGCGCCATGAGCCTGCACTATGTACGCGACAAGGAGGGCCGCGAGATCGACTTCGTCCTCTGCGAGAACGGCGAACCGGCAGGGTTTGCGGAATGCAAGCTGAGTGATCCGGCCGTGCCGCCCTATCTGGCGGCGATTGCCGAACGCTTCCCCGGCGCCGGCGCGACCCTGCTGGTGCGTCACCTGCGCCAGCCGGAACAGCGCGGGCGCGTCGCCGTCGAGCGTGCCGCCACATGGCTGGCGCAACTGGCCGCCTGAGAACTTGTAAATAGATCTACTGCGCGTGCCGGATCGGGGCTTGGGCGGTGCTCGCTACGATTTCTTCACAAGCTCTGAGTTGCTGAGTACGCCGGCCGGCTTTGGAAGCGCTTGCTCGTTTTCAGTCGGAAGGCTTCGCTTTGCCAGCCCCCTTTGCTGCCGATGCCGGTACCACTGCCGTCCATTCGGTAGCGAGGCGGTAGCCCACCGCCAGCAAGGTCGGGCCAAGGAAGGCGCCGATCACGCCGAAGGCCAGAAGGCCGCCCAGCACACCGAGAAGGACGACAGCGAAGGGCAGCTTGGCGCCGCGACTGATGATAAAAGGCTTGATCACGTTGTCCACGGTGCTGACCAGGAAGAAGCCCCAGGCGGCAACGAATATCGCCCAGCCCGGCTGACCCTGCTGGAACAGCCAGATGGCCGCGCCACCCCAGACCAGAGGCGGCCCCACCGGCACCACGGAGAGGAAGAAGGTGGCGCCGCCCAGCAGCACGGCAGCGGGGACGCCGGCGACGGCGAAGCCGATGGCCGCCAGTACCCCCTGGGCAAGGCCGGTGCCGAGGATGCCGTAAATCACCCCGGTCACGGTACCGCGCACAATGTCCAGCAAGTAAGCCGCACGCACCCCCGTCACCCGCTCCAGCGCGATGCGCAGGCGGCCAGCCAGGGCCTCGCCGTGGAGGAAAAAGAAGAAGGCGAGAAACACCGAAAGGGCCATGTCCAGCACGCCGGTGCCGACCATGCGGCTGGCAGCCAGAGCCGCAGCCTGGGCGGGTTTGGCGATCTTTTCAAGTTCGGCCATCAACCTTGGGCTGTCATGCGCGAACTGTTGCCAGTAATCGTGGATGGACTGGCCCACCAGGGGCAAGGCGGCCAGCCAGGAGGGAGCGTCGGGCAAACCGCCCTTGGCCAGCGCCGCAGCGGCCCGGCCCAGCTCGGCCACGTTGTCTGCAAGGGCCAGAGCCACGGCCACGATGGGGCCCAACAGCGCCACGGTGACCAGCAAGGTCATCAGACATGCGGCAAGGGTGCGGCGCTTTCCCACGCTGCGATCCAGCCAGAGAAAGGCTGGCCAGGCGGTGGAGACCAGGATGGCTGCCCAGACCAGGGCGGTAAGGAAGGGCCACAAGACGAGCATGCAACCCGCGCCCAGCAAGCCCAGGGCAAGCAGGTGAAGAAGGCGGTCGGGAGCGAGGTTTGGCATGGCTGGCACGGAACGGTTGGGCGACAGATTCTGGGTAAGTGTTGTGAAGCAGCCTATTGTGACTTTTTTGGGTTCTGCATTGCTATTCGACGAAGACAGGCACTATGGATTACTCGGATTACCGTGTAGCTGGCGCCGGCGCTGTGCGTCCCTTCGGGAAATTCTTGTTTGGAGGATTGCGTCGACACATGGCATGGCGGCGATTGCCAGAATTTCGACGGAAAGCAAATAAGCTATATTTGGCAAAATGGAATTTTCCTGAAACCCTTATGAAGCCTACACTCTTCCTGCTGCTTTTCTGTGCGCTGGCGCCCACTGCTTCCGCTCAGGGCGGTGGTTTTTCCGACCTGCTGCGTTCGGTGACGGGTGCTATCGGCGGCAAGGAGACTTCGACTCCGGCTCCGGCAGGCCAGACCGCGGTGCTCGGTGTGCGGGGAATTGATGAGGGCGATGCAAAAACCTCGGCGCCGGCCGCCGGGGATGCCAAGCTGCTGGAGAGCTGGGCGGTCGGGCGCAAGGAAGCTGAAGCCGCCGCCGCGCGGCGCGGATTGACGGCCAGGCCGGTGAATTACGAATAGGCGCCGCCGACTGCATGAAGCCACGAGGATACCCATGAAACCCAGCCTGCTCCTTTCCGGCCTTCTGGCCGCGGCCCTGCTGCTGGCAGCGCCCGGCATCCGTGCGCAATCGCGCAACCTTGACCTGGGATCCATCTTCGATACGGCGAAGAACCTGACCAAGAGCCAGTCGGTCGGCGCCATGAGCGAGGAAGAAGAAGCCGTCATCGGCAAGGAAGTTGTCGCGGCAACGCTGGGCAGCTATCCGCCGCTCAGGGATCCTGGCCTTCAGCACCGCCTGAACCAAATCGGCGTCTGGATCGCGCTGCAGTCCTCGCGCCCGGAATTGCCCTGGCGCTTTGCGGCGGTGGAGTCGGAGACGATAAATGCCTTTGCTGCACCCGGAGGCACGATCCTCGTTACCCGGGGCATGCTGGGCCACGTGACGAATGAAGCCGAACTGGCCTGCGTGCTGGGCCATGAGATCGGCCACGTGACGCGCCGCCACCACATCGCCGTGCTGCAGAAAAGCCTGCTGGTTTCGGCCGGTGCCAGCGCGCTCAGCGCGACGGCGAAGGCAGGTGGCTCGGAAGAATACCGCAGGCTGCTGATCGGCGAGAGCAAGGAAATCTTCACGCGCCGGCTCGACCGCGGTGCGGAACGCGAGGCCGATGAAGATGGCATCCTGCTGGCGGCACGCGCCGGATACGATCCGGCGGCCTGCC
>JAABRA010000090.1 GCA_011391155.1 Burkholderiales bacterium | reverse complement strand
GCCACCGCGCGGGACATGCAGAACTGGCAGAGCCTCCGGCAGCAGGCCCGCAAGTCCAAGGGCGACGGCGGCGCCGACACCGTGGCCAGCGACAGCCTGGACAGCGCCTCGGAACTGCATGGCGCCGAACGGGTGGGCTCGGGCTTCCACATCACCGACGTGGTGGCCGAGTACCGCGCGCTGCGCGCCAGCGTCCTGCGCCTGTGGCGGGAAAGCCTGCCGCAGCCGGACACCAACGACATCGACGACATCACGCGCTTCGATGAATCCCTGGACCAGTCGCTGGCCCGCGGCGTGGCCAGCTACTCCCGGCGCATCGACGAGTCGCGGCAGATGTTCCTGGCCATCCTCAGCCACGACCTGCGCAACCCGCTGAGCACCATCCGCACCGCTGCCTACCTGGTCTCGATGGACAACGCCGACCGGGCCACCGCCGACGCGCTGTCGATGATCAACCGCAGCACGGACGAAATGATGAAGTTGATCAGCGACCTGATCGATTTCTCGTCCAGCGGCCTGGGCCGCGCCATGCCGCTGCATCGCGAGCCGGTCGACCTGGAAGTGCTCTGCAGCGAGGTGGTCGACTCATTCCGCGCCACCCATCCGGACCGCACGCTGAGCATCCAATCGGACGGCGACGTGGACGGGGAGTGGGATGCGGGCCGCATCCGCCAGGTGGTGTCGAACCTGCTGGGCAATGCCATCCAGCACGGCTCGTCCGACTCAGCGATCACCCTGTCGCTGACGCCCCGCCAGCTGCCGTCGGAGGGCGCCACCCTGGGAGCCTCCGTGGTGGTGTTGACCGTGCACAACGAGGGTGCGGAGATCCCGGCGGACCACCTGCCGAACATCTTCGATCCGCTCAAGCGCTACGCCACGCAGGATTCGGCGGCCCAGCGCCGCCCGGGCAGCATCGGGCTGGGCTTGTACATCGCGCGTGAGATCATCGAAGCCAAGGGCGGCACGGTCAAGGTCACCTCGACGGCGGAACATGGCACGACGTTTACTGTCTGCCTGCCGCGCTTCCGAACTGTCGACGGCAGTGCCGGGGACGGCGCCAAGGCGGCGTGACTGCCGCCCACCACCGCCTGGCGACCGAAAGCGCTGGCGACGGCGTATGTTGGGTGCTGGCAGCGCGCATGGGAGCGTCATGGTCGAGTACCTGAAGAAACTGCGCCAACGCAAGATCGCGCAGTGGGCCCTGGCCTATGCCGCCGCAGCTTGGGTGGCGCTGCAGGTCACCGGCCTGGCCGCCGACAGTTACGGCTGGTCGCCGATGGTGATGCGCGTGGGCATTGGCCTCGCGCTGATCGGCTTGATCGCCACGCTGGTGCTGGCCTGGTACCACGGCGAGCGTGGCCAACAAAAGGTTTCCAGCACCGAGTTGCTGATCCTGACCCTGCTGCTGGCGGTGGGGGCCGGGGTGATCTGGCGGGCCGAACGCAGCGCGCCAACGGCCGTCGCTGCCGATGTTGCCGTGCCCCATGCCCCGGCGGCCGCGGTACCGGCCACGCCGAAGCCTGCAGTCAGTCCGCGCTCGATCGCGGTGTTGCCCTTTGCCAACCTCAGTGCCGATAAAGACAACGCGTACTTTGCCGAAGGCATCCAGGAAGAAATCCTTACGAAGCTATCGAAAATCGCCGACCTGAAGGTGATCTCACGCACCTCGACGCAGCGCTACGCCAGTTCGCCGGGAAACCTGCCTGAGATCGCCCGCGCCCTGGGCGTGGCGAACATCGTGGCAGGCAGCGTGCAGAAGGTCGGCAACACCGTTCGCATCAACGTGCAGTTGATCCGCGCCGACACTGACGAGCATCTGTGGGCCGAAATCTACGACCGCCAGCTGGACGACATCTTCAGCATCCAGAGCGAAGTCACCACCGCCATCGCCACCGCCTTGCAGGCGACGCTGACCACCAACGAGCAGCGCGACCTGGCCACCAGGCTTACTTCCAACAGCGCCGCCTACGAGGCCTACCTGCGCGGGTTGGCAGCCGACGCCGCTTCCGACTTCACGCACCAGACCTTCGACCGGGCCCGCGACGCCTACCAGGAGGCGGTTCGCCTCGACCCCGCCTTCGCCGAAGCCTGGCGCCGCCTCGCCCACGTGCTGAGTGAAATTTACGCCAACGGAACGCAAACGCCCGAGGCATTGGCCGCCATCAAGCAGGCCGTGGACAACACGGCGCGATTGCAGCCCGGCTCGGTCAACGCCCTGCTGGCGCAGGGCTACTACCTGTATCGCGGCCTGGTCGACTATCCGGGCGCGCTGGAGGCCTTCAGCCAGGTGGCGGGGCGCGAGCCCAACAACATCGAGGCGCTCGCCTCGATGGCCTACGTCAAGCGCCGCCTGGGCGACATGGACGGCGCCTTGCGTCAGTTGGACAAGGCCGAAGCGCTCGATCCGCGCAATGGGCAACTGGTGGCGACCCGCGGTGAAATACTGGCGGCCCTGCGCCGCCATCCCGAGTCCCTTTCCGCGCTGGGCAGGGCGCTGCAGCTGAACCCGAACGATGTATGGAGCGTGTCATTGCAGGCCACGGTCCACCAGGCACAGGGAAACCTCGCGGCTGCCGCGAAAGTGCTCGGCAGCGGTCCCAGCCTTGACCAGTACACCCAGGCTTCGCGGCTACAGCAAGCCTGGCTTGGCAACCAGCCCGACCATTACGCCGGGGCGTGCAAGGACTACGGCGCTTTCGTCGATGCACATCCCGACCTGTTGCCATTGAACTACAAGCTGGGTTGCCAACTGCGGATCGGCTACCTGCAGCACCTGCAGGGCCGGCACGAACTGGCAGCGGCCACGTGCCGGTCCGTGCTGGGTGCGTTTGGCGAACCTCGGTTTGCCGTCTTGCCCGAATCGCAGGGCCCGATTGTGTTGGGCGTGCGGGCAATGGCCCACGCCTGCCTGGGAGACAAGGCGTCTGCCCTGGGCGACATGGTGCTTGCCGGGGCACTGGCGAACGCCGACCAGCAGACGGCGCCCGACACCGAGCTCGACCTGGCACGGGTGCATGTATGGCTCGGCGATCACGATGCGGCCCTCGCCCTGCTCGCACATTCGCTTACGGTGCCTTATGGCACCACGGCGGCGCTGCTGCGACTGGATCCCTCCTGGCAACCCCTGCGCAATGATCCGCGATTCAAGGCGTTGCTGGCCGGGCCGTGAGGCCCCGCCACGGCGCCCGGGCAAGGCCACATGAACCCGCTCACCTGGCTCAATGACCAACTGCTGAGGATGCAATGGCTCTCGGACCTGGTGCGCGCAGGACTGGAGGAGCTGGGCGTGGATGTGTCGAGCCGGGTCGGCGGCAGCGTGCACTTCTTCATCTACGACACCATCAAGATCTTCATCCTTCTGGCGACGCTGATCTTCGTGGTGTCGTGGATCCAGAGCCATTTCCCGCCCGAGCGCACGCGTCGCATCCTGGGAGGCATGCGCGGCCTCCGTGCGAACACGGTCGGGGCGCTGCTGGGGACGCTCACGCCATTCTGCTCGTGTTCGTCGATCCCCCTGTTCATCGGCTTCACCAGTGCCGGGCTGCCCCTTGGCGTGACGTTCTCGTTCCTGATTTCATCGCCGCTGGTGGACCTGGCCTCGATGGTGTTGCTCGCCAGCGTTTTCAACTGGACGGTGGCCTTGACCTATGTCGTGGTCGGCATCGTGCTGGCGGTGATCGGCGGCTCCTTGATTGGCGCGCTGCGCATGGAGGGCCAGGTCGAAGCCTTCGTGACGCGCACGCCCGCACTGGACATCGAACTGCCGCGCATGCAGTCCCGCGAACGCGCAACGTTCGCGCTGGAGCAGGTGAGGGACATCATCCGCCGGGTCTGGGCCTATGTCCTGATAGGCGTCGGCATCGGCGCAGCGATCCACAACTGGATCCCGCAGGAGACGGTGGCGGCGGTGCTCGGTGCGGACAAGTGGTGGGCGGTACCGGTGGCGGTACTCGTGGGCATCCCGATATACGCCGATATCTTCGGCACCTTGCCGATCGCCGAGGCGCTGGTCGCCAAGGATGTCGGTCTGGGCACGATCCTGGCCTTCATGATGGCCGTGACCGCGTTGTCGCTGCCCTCGATGATCATGCTCAAGCGCGTGGTCAAGCCAAGGCTGCTGGGAACCTTCTTCGCCATCGTGGTGTTCGGCATCGTCCTGGTGGGCCTGCTGTTCAATGCGATCGCTCCGCTTCTCCCATCCTTTTGACCGGAGGATTCAATGCAGATCAAGATTCTGGGCAGCGGTTGCTCCAAGTGCGTCACCCTTGCGGAGAACACGCGCAGGGCGCTCGGCAACCTCGGTCGCGAGGCAGAGATCGTCAAGGTCACCGACCTAGGTGAAATCGCCGCGTACGGCGTGATGTCGACGCCGGCGCTCGCGATTGATGACAAGGTGGTGTCGGTCG
>JAABRA010000089.1 GCA_011391155.1 Burkholderiales bacterium | reverse complement strand
AACTCCGGGCGACGCTCCAGCAACAGCCGGATTGGCGTCAGGTTGTGCGGCTGGTGCAGCGGCGCCAGCGGGATGAACTCCGCCAGGTCTTCCAGCACCGCCGGCTCCATGCGCACCGGCTGGGCATAGTCCATGCCCCCATGCACGACCCGGTGCCCGATACCGGCCAGGCTCACGCCCTGCAGCCGGTCGCGCATGAAAGCCACGATGTGCTCAAGAGCGCCTTCGTGGCCGAGTTCGGTGCCGGCCTCCCAGGCATGGGTTGAAAGGATCTCGCCGCTGGCGCTTTTGGCCACGAAGCGCGGCGCGGTATGGATGCCCTCCGCCTGGCCACGAACCACGAGCGCAAGGTCGTCACCGTCCTGGGTGAACAGCGAAAACTTGATGCTCGATGAGCCCGCGTTCAGGACCGCAATCGCCTGCGACATCACGACACCGCCGCCTTCAGGTTCTCCCGCTTCGCCCTGGCCACCAGCGCCGCCACGGCGCACGAGGCCAGGCGCGTCTCGACCGAGTCCGCGCGGCTGGTCAGGATGATCGGCACGCGCGCGCCCAGCACGATGCCCGCCGCATCGGCATCGGCCATGAAGCTCAGGCTCTTGGCCAGCATGTTGCCCGCTTCCAGGTCGGGCACCACGAGGATGTCGGCGCACCCGGCCACCGGCGAGTCGATTTTCTTGATCCGGGCGGCGCCCAGATCGATCGCGTTGTCGAGCGCCAGCGGCCCGTCGAGAACGCCACCGGTGATCTGGCCGCGCTCGGCCATCTTGCACAGCGCCGCCGCCTCGATGGTCGAGGGCACCTGCGGATTGACCGTCTCCATGGCGGACAGGATCGCCACTTTCGGACTCTCCAGGCCCAGCGCCAGCGCCATGTCGATGGCGTTCTGCACGATGTGAACCTTGTCCACCAGTGTCGGGAAAATGTTCACCGCGGCATCGGTGATGATGACCACCCGGTCGATCGCGGGCACGTCCATGATGAAGCAGTGGCTGATGCGCCGGTTGGTGCGCAGGCCGGTCTCGCGCTTGACCACCGCGGCCATCAACTCGTCGGTGTGCAGGCTGCCTTTCATCAGCATGTCGGCCTTGCCTTCGCGCGCCAGGCGAACGGCGGCCTCGGCGGAGCCTTCGCTGTGCGGCGCGTCAACCACTTCAAGCGCCGAGATGTCGATGCCGAACTGCTTCGCCACCGCTTCGATCCGGGCCCTGGGCCCGACGAGGATCGGCGTGAGCAGACCCATCTGCCCAGCCTCCACCGCGCCGCGCAGCGAGCTCTCGTCGCAGGGATGCGCCACCGCGCAAGGCACCGGAGCCAGCGTCTTGCAGTGGGCGATCAGGTTTTCATATTTTTCGTGTTTGCGTTCCATGCTTTTTTCCTGGCTGACGGCGCGGTCAAGCCACTTTTGCGCGGGCCTTGCGGGGGTTCTTTGCGGGTGTCTTCGCGACGGCGGCGGCCGGCTGGCTCGCGCCGAACAACTGCTCGATCTGTGCCAGGCGCATCGCCCGTTCACCGCTCACGGGGCCGATCGACTGGAGCACCCTGCGAATGGTTGCCAGCACCTGCGTGCGGCTTTCAGCGCCTGGCGGCAGCATCTGCGGAATCGCCGCGAGCGCGGCGTCGCGGTCCAGGATCAGGCTGAAGTACTGCTCGCGCAGGGTCTGCTTGAAGGCCTGCAGCGACACGCCGTCGTTCTCGGCACGGATCTGGCGCAGTTCGTTGAACGCGCGCTCATCCACGCCCTCTCCGCCCATGCCGATATAGACCAGGGCGCGGATGGCCGCCTCGCGGACACCGCCGCTGGCCATCCCTGCCTGGAGGGCTTCGATGCGCTGCGCGATGAAGGCGGCGCGTTCGGGTTCCAGCCCCGGGCGCCGGCGCGGTGGCTCGTCGGTGGCGTTCAGGCCCAGCATCGACTGCAGCACCGGCGAGCTGTAGATCGCCAGGAACAGCTTCTCGGTGCCGCTCTCCGCCAGATCGCGATAGCCGTTGAGCGCCGCAATGATCTGCTCCGACACCATGGCCTGCCAGGCCAGAAAGGGGTTGTCCGGCGATGCGGGCTGGCGCTGTGCGCGAACCTGCTCGGCCACTTGCGCGACCTGCCGCATCAGCGGGTTGCGGTCCGAGAAAATCTCAAAGGGCAATTCGGCCGCGTTGAGCTTCTTCATCCATTCGGCGGTCTGTTGATTGACGGTGGCCTTGATGAAGGGCTGGAACAGCGTGCGATACAGCCCCAGGTTGATCTCCGACACCCGCCGCACGGCGGCAAAGCGGCGCTCGTTGTCGGGGTCGGGCAAGACGATGTCGCGCACATCCTTCAGCGTGCGCGGCTCGAAGCGGACCAGCCAGTCACCGGTGACGCCCTCCGCATTCACCATGTCGGCGGACTTGGGCGTCATGACGGCCTCGTACAGACCGGGCGGCAACACATCGATCAGGTCGATGTTGGAGGCGAATTCCTGATGCTCCTTCTTCGCCACACCCCCCGAAACAAAGATGCCCAGGTGGCCGATGGTTTCATGCACGGCATAGATGATGGTCTGGCCGTTGGCGCGGATGTCGTTGTCGGTGTCGTAGAGATCGACGATCCAGCCCAGCGCCTGCTGTGGCGGGGTGATGTTGTCGCCCTTGGAGCAGAAGCAGATGATCGGCGAGCGGATGTTGCGCAGGTCGATGCGCTCGCCGGCGCTGGTGACGATTTCCCCGGTGGCCAGCCGGTTGCCGACGAACAGCTGGTCCACGATCCACTGGATTTCCTCGGCGTTGAGGTTGACGTGGCCGCCCCACCATTTCTCGAACTCAAGGAAGCGCTTGCCCTCGGTATCCACCTTGGACCAGAGGTCGTAGTTCTTGGTCCACAAGGTGTTGGCCGGGTTCTGCTTCTCGAAGTTCTCGACCAGGTAGCCGCCATCGAAGGTGCCGTTGCCCAGGTCGCCGGCCATCGCCGTCATCCAGCTGCCGCCGTACATGCCACCGGAGTAGCGCATCGGGTTCTCGCCCTCGACCCCGGCCCAGTACGACAAGGGCGAGCCGGGAACGATGATCGGGCCGAACAACTCCGGCCGCAAGGCAGCCACCATCAGCACGGCCCAGCCGGCCTGGCAGTTGCCGATCACGCAGGGCTTGCCTTCGGCCTGCGGGTGCAGCGCGATGACTTTCTCCATGAAGACCGCCTCGGCCAGCATGATGTGCTCGATGGTCTGGCCCGGCATCGGCTCGGGCGTGAAACCCACGAAGTAGCAGGGGTGCCCGGCCTGCATGGCCACACCGATCTCGCTGTCGGCCTTGAAGCCGCCGATGCCGGGCCCGTGCCCGGCCCGCGGATCGACCACCACGAACGGGCGCTTTACGGGGTCAACGGCCACGCCCGGCAGCGGCTTGATCTTCACCAGCAGGTAATTGACCGGCTTCTCGAAGGTGCGCGCGTCGAGCACCAGTTCGGCGTCGAAGCTGAGCACATGCGGCACGCCCTTGGCCCTCTGCGCGTAGTACTGGTCACTGCGCTGGCGCAGCACATCCCAGAACAGGAGGGTGCGCTGCGCCGCATCCAGCAGGTACTCGCCGAGCGGACCCCAAGGCTGCATCAGGGGGTTGGCGACGGGGGTTGCCGTCTTGCTGCTGGTTTTGGACATTGAAGGCCTCTCTTTCATTTTCGAATTTATGCGGCCGAGCCTGACGGCACTGGACACTTTCAGACAGGGACTGCGTCATTCCGGACACAGTTCCACTATGGCTCCGACTCATGTCAAGGACATGACGGCTTCTCACCGGCAAGTCTCCGGCAGGCCGTCGCGCCGCGCGCCTCAGGCGCGAAAGGCCTGGCGATCCGATCCGGGATCGTCCCGCATGTACGCTATGAAACAAGGAGCTAAAGAAGACCATTTCGCGCTGGAAATGGTTGGAAAAGGCCGCGAATCATCGCTCGAAAGCCGCTTCACGAACGATGCCGTGCGCCCCGCCGCCCCTGCGCCCGGCGACGCTAACGAAGCGCCGGTGCCGTGCCACTCCCCGCCGCGGAGCCCACCGGCGTCGGGGCCGCCTGCGCCATCCAGCCGCCGCCCATCGCCTTGTACAGGTCGATCGAAGCCTGAACCAGAACCTGCTGGGTTTGGGTGTAGGACAACTGGGCATTGAACAGGCTGCGCTCGGCGTCAACGACTTCAAGGAAACTGGTGTAGCCGTTGTCGTAGCGCAGGCGTGCCGTGTCGGAGTAGACCTTCAGCGAACCGACCTGCCGTCGCTGGGTGGCCAGCTGCTCGCGCGTGCGGTCCTGGTCGATGAGCGCATCGTTGACGCCACGGAAGGCATCCTGGATCGCCTTCTGGTAGGCCAGCAGCGCCTGCTGCTGGACCGATTCAGCGACCTGCACTTGCCCGGCCAGCAGCCCCGCCGTGAAGATGGGAAGGCCGAGCGAAGCGC
>JAABRA010000088.1 GCA_011391155.1 Burkholderiales bacterium | reverse complement strand
TGCCGTAAAGACGGAATCCGGGATGGCGACCATCCTTCTCGTCGAACCCTTGCATGCGCCGGAGGAAATTTCGAATTCGATACCGAGGCGCCCTACCACTTCCTGTTCTACGACGGATTTTGCGGAAGACACATAAACGCCTGCGCCAACGGCGGTCAGGGCAAGAAAGGCGACGAGATCCGGAATCTGATCACCCGGGTCTGTGTTTAGCAGCACCATCCGCCCCGGCGCAAGCCCGTGTTCACGGAAGTAACCTGCAAATGCAATCACTTTCTCACGAAGCGCCCCATAGGTGAGGGAGTTCGCCGGGTTGTCAGGGTCGATGAGCGCCAGGCGGTTGGGCTGTTCCAAAGCCTTTCTCATCATGCTATCGACCAAGTTGGAACCCGATCCACAATGATCAATGGTCTTCATGGGAATGTCGGAGTTGCTGTGTGTCAGGCAGTTGGATGTTAGCTGAGGTTTGAAGGTATTCGGGTCCTGGTTTTTTCTATTCGACCCCTGCCAGTCCTCCCCTGTGGCTCACCTCGGGCGGAAAGGCAAAGAAGGAATTCACCTGGAGCAGCCAGATTCCGGGTTAACCCTGAGGGCAACTAGATTTGGACCTCTAGAAGACCCCTGAACACCCCCGTTGTTCTCGAAATGCTGCAAAATAGAACGATCGTTCGTTTTATTTTGTCTGCAACCGATGTCCGTCACTGATCCTGCCAGCAAGTTTTCGATGCCCCGCAGCCGGGAAACCGCCCGTGAGGCGGGCCGGGACGGCCGCGGTCTGCTCAAGGGGCAGCAGACCAAGGCGGCGATCGTCGATGCGGCGCTGGGCCTGGCCACGCAGATCGGCCTGGAGGGCCTGAGCATCGGCGCGCTGGCGGAAGTGACCGGCATGAGCAAGTCGGGCGTGTTTGCCCACTTCGGCTCGCGCGAGGAACTGCAGATCTCCGTCATCCGGGAATACCACACCCGCTTCGAGGAAGAGGTGTTCTACCCGGCGTTGCGCGTGTCTCGCGGTCTGCCGCGCCTGCGCGCGATGTTTGGCAACTGGATGCAGCGCACGTCGGCCGAGATCGACTCGGGTTGCATCTACATCAGTGGCGCGGTCGAGTTCGATGACCGGCCGGGCGCCGTGCGCGACGCGCTGGCCGAGTCGGTCAACATCTGGCTCGATGCCATGAACCGCGCCGTGGTGCAGGCCCGGCAAGAGGGCCACCTGCGTGCCGACGCCGACGAACAACAGGTGGCGTTCGAGATTCACGCGCTGATCCTGGCGCTGCACTACGAAGCCCGCTTCCTCAAAAGCCCCGGTTCGCTGGCACGTGCCACCGCCGGGTTCGACCACATTCTCCAGCGTTATGGCGTGCCGCCCTGAGCGCGGCTGGCCCTGCTGAAGGGCCGGCATTCTTTTTTTCGGTTTGTTCATTGAATTTTCATTGATTGACAAGGAGCTTCCAGATGCCCAGCTACACCCCCCCCCTGCGTGACATGCAATTTGTGATGCACGAAGTGCTCAAGGTCACCGACGAATTCAAGGTCATGCCCCGCCATGCCGAGATCGACGCCGACACTATCAACGCGGTGCTGGAAGAAGCCGGCAAGTTCGCCTCGGAGGTGATTGCCCCGTTGAACGTCAGCGGCGACGCCGAAGGCTGCACGCTGAATCGCGAGACCCACGAAGTCACCACGCCGGCCGGCTTCAAGGCGGCCTATGCCCAGTATGTGGAGGGCGGCTGGCCGGCGTTGAGCTGCGACCCGGAGTTTGGCGGCCAGGGCCTGCCGCTGGTGGTGAACCAGTGCTTCTACGAGATGATGAACGGGGCCAACCAGGCCTGGACCATGTACCCGGGCCTGACCCACGGCGCCTACGCCGCGCTGCACACGCACGGCACCGACGCGCAGAAGCAGACCTTCCTGCACAAGATGACCAGCGGCGAGTGGACCGGCACCATGTGCCTGACCGAGCCGCATTGCGGCACCGACCTGGGCCTGATGCGCACGAAGGCCGAGCCGCAAGCCGATGGCAGCTACCGCATCACGGGCAACAAGATCTTCATCAGCGCCGGCGAGCACGACATGGCCGCCAACATCATCCACCTGGTGCTGGCCCGCCTGCCCGATGCGCCCCCCGGCATCAAGGGCGTGAGCCTGTTCATCGTGCCGAAGTTCATGGTGAACGCCGACGGCTCGCTGGGCGAGCGCAATGGCATCTACTGCGGCGGCCTGGAGCACAAGATGGGCATCAACGCCAACGCCACGGCGCAGATCGTGATCGACGGCGCCTGGGGCACCCTGGTGGGTCAGCCCAACAAGGGCATGCAGGCGATGTTCGTGATGATGAACGCGGCCCGCCTGGGCGTCGGCAACCAGTCGCTGGGCCTGACCGAAGTGGCCTACCAGAACGCACTGGCTTACGCCACGGACCGCCTGCAGATGCGTTCGCTCTCGGGGGTGAAGGCCAAGGGCATGCCCGCCGACCCGATCATCGTGCACCCGGATGTGCGCAAGATGCTGCTGACCGCCAAGGCCTATGCCGAAGGCGGCCGCGCGCTGGCCATTTACTGCGCGGTGCTGCTGGAGAAGGAGCACTTCCACCCGGACGAAAAGGTGCGCAAGGACAGCAGCGAAATGCTGTCGCTGCTGACGCCCATCGTCAAGGCCTTCCTGACCGACAACGGCTACCAGGCCGCGACGATGTGCCAGCAGGTCTTTGGCGGCCACGGCTACATCAAGGAATGGGGCATGGAGCAGTTCGTGCGCGATGCGCGCATCAACATGATCTACGAAGGCACCAACACCATTCAGAGCCTGGACCTGCTGGGCCGCAAGATCCTGGGCAACAACGGCGCCACGCTCAAAAAATTTGGCAAGCTGGTGGGTGCGCTGGTGATGGAGGAGGGCGTGAACGAGAAGATGGCCGAGTTCATCACCCCCATCGCCGTGCTGGGCGAGCAACTCACCAAGCTGACCACCGAACTCGGTTTCAAGGGTTTCCAGGACGCCGACGAAGTGGGGGCCGCCGCAGTGGACTACCTGCGCGTGGCCGGCCACCTGGTGTTTGGCTACTTCTTTGCCCGCATGGCCCAGGTGGCCCTGCGCGAGATCGCCGCGGCTGAAAAGGAAGGCCGGGCGGCCGACCCGTTCTACCTTGGCAAGCTGCAGACCACGCGCTTCTACTTTGCCAAGCTGTTCCCCGAGACCGCCTCGCTGATGCGCACGGCGCGTGCCGGATCGAAAGTCCTGATGGATACTGAACTGGCGCTCGCCTGAGTGTGCCCTGCCAGTCAGATTTATAACGTTTTTAGGATGATCCCAGCATGAAACGGTCTTTGTTCGCTATTATTTTTGTGGCCGCTTCAGCCTCCGCGCTGGCCCAGATGTCGCCCGCCGGCCTGTGGAAGACGATTGATGACGACACCCAGAAGGAGAAATCCCTGGTCCGCATCAAGGACCTCAACGGTGTCTTCACCGGCAGCCTTGAAAAGTTGCTGGACCCCGCCCACAAGAACTCGGATGTCTGCGACAAGTGCACCGACGAGCGCAAGGACAAGCCGGTGCTGGGCATGACCATCATCCGCAACATCAAGGCCAGCGCCGACGACAAGGGCATCTGGGACGGCGGCGACGTGCTCGACCCGAATAACGGCAAGGTCTATCGCGCCCGCCTCAAGCCCGTGGACGGCGGCAAAAAGCTGGAGATGCGCGGCTATATCGGCCCGTTCTACCGCACCCAGGTCTGGCTGCGGGTGGAGTAGGTTTTTTGCCCGCGCCCCACGGGGTGCGGGAACCGGAGAAAAGTGAATGTCGAGATTTCAAGTTCGAAAAGTCGCCGTGCTCGGCGCAGGCGTGATGGGCGCGCAGATTGCCGCGCACCTGGTCAACGTCAAGGTGCAGGTCATTCTTTTTGACTTGCCCGCAAAAGAAGGCCCCAAGAGCGGCATTGCGCTCCGCGCCATCGACAACCTGAAAAAGCTCAAGCCTTCGCCGCTGGGCGTGGCTGACGACGCCGTGCTGATACAGCCGGCCAACTACGAGGAGCACCTGGAGCAGCTGCGCGGCTGCGACCTCATCATCGAGGCCATCGCCGAGCGCATGGACTGGAAGCGCGATTTGTACCAGAAGATCGCGCCCTTCATTGCGCCGCACGCCATCGTGGCGTCCAACACCTCCGGCCTGTCGATCACGAAGCTGTCGGAGGCGCTGCCGCAAGCCATCAAGCCGCGCTTCTGTGGCATCCACTTCTTCAACCCGCCGCGCTACATGACGCTGGTGGAGCTGATCAACACGCCGACGACCGAGCCAGCGGTGCTGGACGACCTGGAGACTTTCGTCACCAGCGCGCTGGGCAAGGGCGTGGTGCGCGCGCACGACACCCCCAACTTCGTCGCCAACCGTGTCGGCATCGCCGGCATGCTGTCGACGATGAAAGAGG
>JAABRA010000098.1 GCA_011391155.1 Burkholderiales bacterium | reverse complement strand
TTCGTCAACGGTTTCCTGAAGCTGATCGAGGCGGGCATCATCCGCCGCGAGGTGTACAACGACACACTGCTGCAGCAGATGCTCAACGACGGCCGCCTCGCTGGCGAAGCCGTCACGCCCGAGACGCTCCGTGCGCTGCTGGCGGCCGGGCGGATCGGCACGCCGCTGTCTGCGGCTGACGTCAACTTCCTGAAGCGGTTCGGCATCCTGCGCGCCGGCGTGGTGCTGGAAGGCGCTGAACTGGTGCTGGAGGACCAGCGCTGCTCGACCGACCTTGCGGATGCCGACAACTTCGCGAAACTCTGCCAGCAGATGCTCGGGGCGCGGCTGATCGGCGGCATCTACATGACGGGCGGCTTCTTCCTGGGCCCGAATGACTTTTATGAGCGCCTGCGCACCATGCCGCCGCAGGAGCTGGCAAAGATCGACATGACGCGCATCGACTTCATCAACCAGCTCTACGGTCAGGGCGACCTGAAGCGCGCCCAGCGCCGCAAGGCCCGGTTCATGAACACCACGATGATCGCCACGCTGCTGGGCTCAGTCGCCAGCGACGCGCTGGAGTCGGGCCAGGTGGTCAGCGGCGTGGGCGGGCAGTACAACTTCGTCGCCATGGCGCACGCCCTGCCAGACGCGCGCCTGCTGATGATGCTGCGCGCCACCCATGACAACAAGGATGGGCTGAAGAGCAGCATCGTCTGGAACTACGGCCACGTGACGATTCCGCGCCACCTGCGCGACATCATCATCACGGAATACGGCGTGGCCGATGTGCGCGGCCAGCCCGATGGCGAGGTCGTGAAGCGGCTGATCGCCGTGGCCGACTCGCGCTTCCAGGACGAACTGGTCAAGCAGGCCAAGGCGCACGGCAAGCTGGAGAGCCACTACGAGGTGCCCGAGCGTTATCGCAACAACCTCCCCGAAGCGCTGGAAGACAAGCTGCACCCCTGGGCCGAGGCCGGCCTGTTGCCCCCCTTCCCGTTCGGCACCGACCTGACGGTGGATGAGCTGAAAATCGTGGGCGCCCTCAAAAAGCTCAAACACGCCACGCAGCACCCGAGCGAACTGCTCACGGTGGCGCTGAAGAGCTTCTGGGAAGGCAAACAGGCGCCCCAGGCGTACCTGGAACGCCTGGGTCTGGCCGATGCGCACAGCCTGAAAGACGCGGTGGTCCGCATGCTGTTCGCGGGCAATCTGTAGCCCGCGTGCACGACAGGGCCGCCAGCTTCTACACTGGCGGCCATGTCCATCCCTTTATCCGCGACCCCTGGCACGGGCGTCGCGTCTGATTTGCCCGCTTCCTCCACCCCTGTCAAACCGCCGGTGAAATCCCTTTCGGGCCTGCTGCCCTTTCTGCGGCCGTACCGGGGCCGCATCGGTCTGGCGGGGCTGTTTCTGGTGCTGGCGGCGCTGGCGACGCTGGCTTTTCCGCTGGCCCTGCGCAGCCTGATTGATGGCGGCCTGGTGGCGGGCACCGCGCCCGGCCTCGCAACGCCGGACCGCAGCGCGCAAGTCATGGCCTTGCGTGGGCATTTCCTGGCCTTGTTCTCGGTGGCGGTGGCGCTGGGCATCTTTTCGGCCTGCCGGTTCTACATGGTCAGCTGGCTCGGCGAGCGCGTCACGGCCGACCTGCGCAACGCCGTCTACGCCCATGTGCTTCGGCAAAGCCCGGAGTTCTTCGAAACCACACAGACCGGCGAGGTGTTGTCGCGCCTGACCACCGACACCACGCTGGTGCAGACAGTGGTGGGCTCATCGCTGAGCATGGGGCTGCGCAACGCGGTGATGGGCGTGGGCGCGCTGGCCATGCTGGTCTGGACCAACCCGTGGGTGATGCTGCAGGTGACGGTGGTCCTGGTAGGCGTGGTGCTGCCGAGCCTGTGGTTCGGGCGGCGCGTGCGCAAGCTTTCGCGCGCCAGCCAGGACCGGGTAGCCGATTCCAGCGCGATCGCGGCGGAGGTGCTGAACGCGATTCCGGTGGTGCAGAGTTACACCGCCGAGGACCGGGAGGCCGTGCGCTTTGACCATGCCACCGGTCAAGCCTTCCACACGGCCGTACGCCGGACCCGGGCACGGGCGGTGCTGGTGGCTTTCATCATCATCGCCACGTCGGCCGCCCTGCTGTGGGGCCTGTACCAGGGCACCCAGGCGGTGATGGAGGGACGGATGTCGGCCGGGCACCTCGGGCAGACGGTGGTCTACGTGATCATCCTGGCGGGGGCCTTCGCGGTGCTGGGCGAGGTCTATGGCGACCTGCTGCGCGCAGCCGGAGCGACCGAGCGCCTGATGGAACTGCTGCACAGCCCCTCAAGCATTGTTTCACCGTCAAATCCGGCCCATCCCAGCGTAGAACGGTCAGGTTCCGCTATTGTTTTTGAATCGATCACGTTTCACTATCCGTCCCGGCCGGCAGTGGCGGCGCTGGCGGATTTCACGCTGGCCATTGCGCCGGGCGAGACCGTGGCCCTGGTCGGCTCCAGCGGGGCGGGCAAGAGCACCGTCTTCCAGCTGCTGCTGCGCTACTACGACCCCCAGTCCGGCACCCTGAGCGTCGATGGCGCCGAGGTGCGGTCGCTGGCCCTGGACGCGCTGCGCCAGCGCATGGCCATCGTGCCCCAGGACGCCGTGATCTTCTCGACCACCGCGCTGGAGAACATCCGCTATGGACGCCCCGGGGCCACGGATGCCGAAGTCAGGGCGGCGGCTGCGGCGGCCTTCGCCCACGAATTCATCAGCGCCCTGCCCGAGGGCTATGACACGTTTCTGGGCGAGCGGGGCGTGCGCCTGTCGGGCGGGCAGCGCCAGCGCATCGCGATTGCGCGTGCCATGCTGAAAGACGCGCCCTTGCTGCTGCTCGACGAAGCCACCAGCGCGCTGGATGCCGAAAGCGAGCGCATCGTGCAGGCGGCGCTGGACTCGGCCATGCAGCAACACAGCGGCCAGCGCACCACGCTGGTCATCGCGCACCGTCTCGCCACGGTGCAAAAGGCCGACCGCATCGTGGTGCTGGAGCACGGGCGCATCGTCGAGCAGGGCAATCACGAGGCGCTGATCGCAGCCAATGGCGTGTACGCGCAACTGGCTGCCCTGCAATTCACGACCTGAGGACGGCTGAAGCGCCGGCCCGGCTTATTGAAGGGTTTCCTTGAGTGCGTCCGGCAGCGCCAGCGGCAGCACCGGGATGCCTTCATCGAGCAAGGCTTCGGTCTCCTGCGGCGTAGCCCTTCCCCGGATAGTGCGGTCCCCGGTTTCGCCGTAGTGCATCTGGCGGGCCACCTCGGCGAAGCGTTCGCCGACATCCTCGGTGTGGGCCAAGACATGGCGCACCATCTTCATCCACTCAGTCTGCAACGCGTGGCCTGCTGCAACCGGCGCGGCCAACGCGGACTTCACCGAGTCGGCGGCCCCCAGGTTGAGCCGGGGTGCGCTGAGCAACTTGGTGATGCCCGTATCGTCGCAGATCGGGCAGGCCACGAGCCCACGTGCCAACTGGCCCTGGAAGTCATCCTCGGAGGCAAACCAGCCCTCGAAGGCATGCCGGTACGAGCACTGGAGGTCGAGGACTTTCATGGTGCGTGGGTGTCGGGGGGATCGGGGATATCGGTGGTATCGGGCGTCGTCCAGTCCAGAGACCAGGAACCCGACAATACATTCTGCACCCAAAGCATCCCGGCCACGGTCTTTGCATCGGTGACCAGCCCTTCACGGCACCACTGCGCCAGTTCCTCCGGCGTCGCCGTGAACACATCCAGAAACTCGCCGGCATCGAGCTGACGCGGGCCCAGCGTCAGGCCACGCGCAAACCAGATTTCGATGAACTCGGTGGAGTAGGAAATCACCGGATGAATCACCCCGGCGCGCGCCCATTCCCGTGCCGAATACCCGGTCTCTTCCTTCAGTTCACGACGGGCGCAAACGAGGCGATCCTCTCCGGGCTCCAGCTTGCCGGCCGGAAATTCGATCATGACCTGGGCCACGGGATAGCGGTACTGGCGTTCAAGGACGAGCCTGACAGCGCCAGCAGCGTCATGCAACAAGGGAATCACCATCACCGCGCCAGGGTGCACCAGGTACTCGCGGCTACTGCTACGTCCGTCCGGCAAGCGCACGGCGTCTGAAAAGGCGTGAAGGAATCGCCCTTTGAAAAGCTCCTGCCGGCCGGTCTGCACCTCGATGAGGTGCGCGTCTTTGTCAGTCACCCTGACGTCCGCTTCATTGCCTGAAATGCCGCCACCAGAGCCAGCCAGGCTGACGCGCTCGAGTTCACACGCGCCAACCGCCGTTCAGGTCTTCATCATCTGCACGACGGCGTTGGCACAGAGCGTCATCAGGCCGCCCGGCACGATTCCCAGAATCAGTACCAGCGCGCCATTGACGGACAGCACGGCACGGACATCCAGTGGCGCCGAAACGCTCGTGGCCGTGATGGGATTGTCAAAGTACATCACCTTGATGACCCGCAGGTAATAAAAAGCCCCGATCAATGACATCATCACGGCAAACACTGCGAGGGCAATGTGGACCGTCTGCCCTGAAGAAATCAGTGCCTGAAGCACAGAAAGCTTGGCGTAGAAGCCCACCATGGGCGGAATACCCGCCAACGAGAACATGCACACCGCCATGACGCCGGCATACAAGGGGCTGCGCTGGTTCAGCCCGGCGAAATCAGCGATTTCCTCGCTCTCGAACCCTTCGCGCGCCAGCAACAAGATGACGCCAAAACTGGCCAGGGTGGTCAGCACATAGGTCACCATGTAGAACATGGCCGAGCTGTAGGCATTTTCCGCGGACAGGGTATTGCCATTGACCACCCCGGCCATCAGGCCCAGCAGCACGAAGCCCATCTGCGAAATCGTGGAATAGGCCAGCATGCGCTTGAGATTGGTCTGGGCGATGGCTGCGAGATTGCCCAACAAAAGCGATCCAATGGCCAGCACGGCCAGCATCTGCTGCCAGTCGAAGGCCAGGGGCAACAGGCCCTCGACCAGCAAGCGGATGGCAATCGCGAATGCGGCCAGCTTGGGCGCACCGGCGACCAGCAAGGTCACTGCCGTGGGCGCTCCCTGATACACATCGGGGATCCACATGTGGAACGGAACAACCCCCAGCTTGAAGGCGAGCCCTGCGACGATAAAAACCAGCCCGAACACCAGCACCTGGTGTTTGATCTGACCCGAGGCCACCGCCTTGAAGACGGCAGTCACATCCAGCGAACCCGTGGCGCCATACATCATGGACAAGCCGTAAAGCAGGAAGCCTGAAGCCATCGCGCCGAGCACGAAATACTTCATGGCCGCCTCGGTCGCCGTGGCGTTGTCCCGGCGCAGCGCCACCAGGGCGTAACTCGACAGGGTCAGCAGTTCGAGCCCGAGGTAGATCACCAGGAAGTTGTTGCCCGAGATCATCACCGACATCCCCAGCAGGGAGAACATGCCCAGGGTGAACAGTTCGCCGCCACGCAGCATGTCGCGGTCTGCCGCATAAGGCCGCCCGTAAACCAGGGTGATCATCACGGCGATGGTCGCGAAGCACTTGAGCCAGTTACCCATGGCATCACTGACCACCATGTTGCCGAATGCGTAAATGGTCTGCCCGCCGGATGCATACAGGCCATTCAGCAGCGCGACGACACCGAGCGACAGGAGCGTCAGCACGTACGTCGAGGTACGGCGTGGGCTCTTCACGAACAGATCCGTCAGCGCGATCACGCACGCCATGACGAGCAATACGATCTCGGGGTAAACCGCGATCCAACTGGATTTGTCAATCATCTTCTGTTTCTCGATTCGGTGGGATCAATGGAGCTTCGAGAGCGCGACGTGCCTGAGCAGTTCCGCCACCGACACATTCATCACATCGGTGAATGGCTTGGGATAGATCCCCATGTAGAGCACGGCAATCGCCAGCAGACCCAGCATCAGGAACTCGCGGGCACTGATGTCTTTCAACGCCTTGACGTGATCGTTGGCCACCGGCCCGAGATACACACGCTTGAACATCCACAGGGTGTACGCCGCACCAAATATCAAGGCGGTTGCCGCTCCAAAGCCAATCCAGAAATTGAACTTGACCGCGCCCAGAATCACCATCCATTCACCCACGAAGCCGGCGGTCCCGGGCAAGCCGCAATTGGCCATCGCAAAAAACAGGGCAAAAGCCGTGAACTTGGGCATGGTGTTCACCACACCGCCGTAACTGGCGATCTCCCGTGAATGCACCCGGTCGTAAAGCACCCCGATACTCAGGAACATGGCGGCCGATACAAATCCATGGGCAATCATCTGCACGATGCCGCCAGAGACGCCGATATCGCTGAAGATGAAGAAGCCCAGCGTCACGAAACCCATGTGGGCGACCGATGAATAGGCCACAAGCTTCTTCATGTCGCGTTGAACCATCGCCACCAGGCCGACGTAAATCACCGCGATCAGGGACAGCGCGATGATGAGCCAGGCCCACTCCCGCGAGGCGTCGGGTGCGATAGGCATCGAAAACCGCAGAAAGCCATACGCGCCGAGCTTGAGCATGATGGCGGCCAGCACGGCGGAACCACCGGTGGGCGCCTCGACGTGCACATCCGGCAACCAGGTATGCACGGGCCACATCGGAACCTTCACGGCAAATGCCGCAAAGAACGAGAAGAACAACAGGGTCTGCGCCGTACCCGACAGCGGCAACTTGTGCCAGGTCGCCAGGTCAAAACTGCCGCCCGACTTGGTGTAGAGAAAAATCAGGGCCACCAGCATGAGCAGCGAACCCAGCAGCGTGTAGAGGAAGAACTTGAACGCCGCGTAAATCTTGTTCGGCCCGCCCCATATGCCGATGATCAGGTACATCGGAATGAGGGTGGCCTCAAAGAAGACGTAAAACAACATGCCATCGAGCGCGCAGAACACGCCGATCATCAGCCCGCTGAGGATCAGGAAAGCGCCCATGTACTGGTTGACCCGGCGGGTAATGACCTCCCAGCCCGCGATTACCACAACCACGTTGATGAATGCGGTCAACAAGACAAACCACAACGAAATGCCGTCCACCCCAAGGTGGTAATTGACATTGAAGCGCTCAATCCACACGATGTTCTCGACAAACTGCATGGATGCGGTATCGAGTTTGAACCCGTCATAGAGCGGCAGCGTGACCAGAAAACTCACGATGGCGCCTACCAGCGCCAGCCAGCGCACCGCACCGGCCTGTTCGTCGCGTCCCAGTGCGAGCAAGACGACACCAAAAAGAATTGGCGTCCAGATAGCGAGGCTCAACAAACTCATTTTTCTAGTTCTCCCTACTTGTTGAGCCAGACGAAATACGTCATCAGCACAAACACGCCCAAAATCATGGCAAAGGCATAGTGGTAGAGGTAACCCGACTGGAACCAGCGAACCAGGCCGGACACCCAGCCCACGAGCTTCCATGAACCATTGACCAGCAAACCATCGATCACGGCCTCATCGCCGCCCTTCCACAGACCAGTGCCGAGTGCCCGGGCACCGCGCGCCAGGATGTTCTCGTTGATCCAGTCAAGGTAGTACTTGTTCTCCAGCAGGGTGTAGACCGGCTGGATGCGTTTCTGAATCGCCGCGGGCAAGCCTGGATTGACCATGTAGAGGTAGTAGGCGGAAACCACGCCCGCCAACGCCAGCCAGAAAGGTGCGGCCGTGAGGCCGTGCAAGGCGAGCTGGGCCGGCCCGTGGAACTCCTTGCGCAACATTTCCATCGCCTTGTGGATCTCTCCATTGACGAATATCGAATCGTTGAAGAATTCTCCGAACAACATGGGCTGAATGGTGATGAAGCCAATGACCACCGAAGGAATCGCCAGCAGAATCAGCGGCACAGTGATAACCCACGGTGATTCGTGCGGCTTCTGGTGACTATCATGATGGCCGTGATGGTTGTCGTGATGCGCGTCCGGATTCTGGTCGTAGCGTTCCTTGCCATGGAACACCAGGAAGTACATCCGGAAGGAATAGAAGGCGGTCACGAAAACACCCGTCAAGACGGCAAAGTACGCAAAACCAGAGGCCGGGAGCGAGCTCGCGTGTATCGCCAGGATGATTTCGTCCTTCGAGTAAAAGCCGGAAAAGAGCGGAGTTCCGATCAGCGCCAGGGAACCGAGCAAAGACGTAATCCAGGTGATCGGCATGTATTTGCGCACGCCACCCATCCAGCGGATATCCTGGTTATGGTGCAGCCCCATGATGACCGAACCGGCACCAAGGAACAGCAGGGCCTTGAAGAATGCGTGCGTCATCAGGTGGAAAATGGCTACCGAATAGGCAGACGCACCCAGCGCCACCGTCATGTAGCCAAGCTGGGACAGGGTCGAATACGCCACCACGCGTTTGATATCGTTCTGGATGATGCCCAGGAACCCCATGAACAAGGCCGTGATGGCGCCAATCACGAGGATGAAGTTCAAAGCCGTGTCACTCAACTCGAACAACGGCGACATGCGCGCCACCATGAAGATACCGGCCGTGACCATCGTGGCCGCATGGATCAATGCCGAAATGGGCGTGGGGCCTTCCATCGAATCAGGAAGCCAGACGTGCAACGGAAACTGGGCGGACTTGCCCATGGCCCCAATGAACAGGCAGATGCAAATCACGGTGATCAACATCCAGTCGGTGCCCGGGAACGTCAATTTTCCCAGTTCGCCGGCCTTGGCAAAGGTCTCGGCATAGTTCAGTGTGCCGGCGTAAGCGGCAATCAGGCCAATGCCAAGGATGAATCCAAAGTCGCCGACGCGGTTGACCAGAAATGCCTTCATGTTGGCAAAAATGGCCGTGGGCTTGTTGAACCAGAAGCCGATCAGCAGATAGGAAACCAGTCCTACTGCTTCCCAGCCAAAGAACAACTGGAGCATGTTGTTGCTCATCACGAGCATCAGCATGGAGAAGGTGAACAGGGAGATGTAGGAGAAGAAACGGTTATAGCCGTCATCTTCCTCCATGTAGCCAATGGTGTAGATGTGCACCATGAGGGACACGAAAGTCACCACACACATCATCATGGCAGTCAATCCGTCCACCAGGAAGCCGACTTCCATCTTCAAACCGCCGACGACCATCCAGGTGTACAAGGTCTCGTTGAATCGCGCGCCATCCAGGGCCACGCTTTTCAGCGTCATCGCAGACAGGACGAAAGCAATCAGCACACCGAGGATCGTCAGCGTGTGCGACAGGCGGCGACCGATGCGGTTGCCGCCAAAAGATGTCCCCAGAACACCAGCAAGAATGGACCCGACGAGGGGCGCCAGCGGCACAGCCAGCAGGGTCGAGGCGGAGAGGGTTTGACTCATTTTGAACTTGTTGAACTGGCGTTCAGCCCTTGAGCGTGTTGAGTTCGTCCACGTTGATGCTGGACTTGTTGCGGAACAGCAGCACCAGGATGGCGAGGCCAATGGCAGATTCGGCGGCTGCCACTGTCAGGATGAAAAACACAAAGACCTGGCCGTGCATGTCGCCAAGATAATGGGAAAAGGCCACAAAATTCATGTTGACGGCAAGCAGCATCAATTCGATGGCCATCAACAGAACAATCAGGTTCTTGCGATTCAGGAATATCCCGATGATCGACAGGGCGAACAGCATGGCACCCAAGGATAGAAAATGTCCCAGCGTCAAGGTCATGGCTGCTTCTCCGTTCCAGCGCCGGCTTCAGCCAGCAACGCGGCATCGCGTGCGGCAATCGATTGTGTTGGCGCCATTTTCACCACCTCCATCCGGTCTTTCGAGCGCACCCGAACCTGCACCGAGGGATTGATGTGCTTGCTGTCCTTGCGCTCCCGAAGCGTCAACGCAATGGCCGCAATGATCGCAACCAGCAGGATGACTGCGGCAATTTCGAGGGGATAGATGTACTCGGAGTACACCAGCTTGCCGAGCTCACGGGTGTTGGATACCTGCTCTGCGCCCTGTGCGAGCACCGCCGCTGCCTTCGGCTCGTCCGAGATTCGAAAGCCCCCCATCAGCACCGCGGCCATTTCCAGCACGATGAGCACGCCCACCCCGGCCGCGATCGGAAAATGTTTCCAGAACCCCTGGCGAAGGCTGTCCACATTGATGTCGAGCATCATCACGACAAACAGGAAAAGCACCATCACCGCCCCGACGTACACCAGCACCAGCGCAATGGCCAGGAATTCTGCCTTGAGCAAAATCCAGATAGCGGCAGCCTGAAAAAACGCCAGCACCAGAAACAGCGCTGAGTACACCGGATTTCTAGCCGTGATTACCCTAAATGCGGCAAATAGCAGCACGGCTGAAAAGAAATAAAAGAGACCTGTTTTAACGTCCATGAGTCGTTTCTTTTTGGGTTTGACTGTTTAACGGATCCGCCGCCACATCATTAGCGATATTTGGCGTCAGCCGCTTTTGCGGCAGCAATCTGCGGCTCAAACCGGTCCCCCACGGCGAGCAGCATTTCTTTCGTGAAATACAGATCGCCGCGCGTTTCGCCGTGGTACTCCAAAATATGCGTCTCCACAATGGAGTCCACCGGGCAGCTTTCCTCGCAAAAGCCGCAAAAAATGCATTTTGTCAAATCAATGTCGTAGCGTGTGGTGCGACGGGACCCATCGGCACGGACCTCGGACTCGATAGTGATGGCCATGGCGGGACAAACTGCCTCGCACAGCTTGCAGGCAATGCAGCGCTCTTCCCCGTTTTCATATCGACGCAAAGCATGCAGACCCCGGAAACGCGGTGACAGCGGCGTCTTCTCCTCGGGGTATTCAAGCGTGATCTTGCCGCGGAAGGCGTACTTTCCCGTCAGGACCATGCCTTTGATAAATTCGCCCAGCATGAAGCTGGACAGGAAATCCTTCAGCGAAAAGGCCGGCTCGTAGGAAGGTGCAGAGGTGCTTGAAGCTGGATTGGACATAGACAAACTCAAGTTACTTCCAGATGTTCCAGGGCGTCTGCATCCAGGCTCCCACCACCACCAGCCAGATCAAAGTGACCGGGATGAAGACTTTCCAGCCCAGGCGCATGATCTGGTCATAACGGAACCGGGGGAAAGTGGCCCGCACCCAGATAAACAGGCTGACGACGAAAAAAGTCTTGGCTCCCAGCCATATCCAGCCCGGGATCCAGTTAAACAAGGCGCTGTCGATCGGGGACATCCATCCACCCAGGAACATCAACGCCGTCAAAACGGAAATCAGCCACATGTTCGCGTATTCCGCCAGGTAGAACATCGCGTAGGACATTCCGGAATACTCAACCATGTGCCCGGCCACGATCTCGGACTCGCCTTCGACCACGTCAAAAGGATGACGGTTTGTTTCCGCCAGTCCCGCGATGAAGTAGACAACGAAAATCGGCAGGAGGGGTAACCAGTTCCACGAAAGAAAATTCAAGCCCATCTGGGCGAAGTGCCCTTTCCCCTGTCCAGCAACGATATCTGAAAGATTCAAACTGGCTGACACCATGATCACGACCACCAGGCAGAAACCCATGGCGATTTCGTAACTCACCATCTGGGCGGAGGCACGAAGGGCGCCAAGGAACGGATACTTGGAATTCGACGACCACCCCGCAATGATGACGCCATAGACTTCGAGCGAAGCAATTGCCATCACAAAAAGCAACCCTGCATTGATATTGGCCAGCGCGATATCTGGCCCGAAGGGCACGACTGCCCAAGCGGCCAACGCGGGCATGATGGTCATGATCGGACCCAGAAAAAACAAATTCCGGTTGGCGGCCGAGGGCGTCAAAATCTCCTTCGTCAAGAGCTTCATTGCATCCGCTATGGGCTGCAACAACCCCCAAGGTCCGACCCGATTCGGACCCAGGCGAATCTGCATCCAGCTAATTAGTTTTCTTTCCCAGAGTGTGAGATACGCGACGGCGCCCATGAGGGGCAAAACCACGACCATGATCTTGATCAGGGCCCAAATGACGGGCCATGCCAAGCTAACCCACCATCCGGCA
Source organism: Burkholderiales bacterium (assembly GCA_011391155.1). GTDB lineage: Bacteria > Pseudomonadota > Gammaproteobacteria > Burkholderiales > Burkholderiaceae_C > JAABQG01. The sequence goes on along the minus strand of JAABRA010000098.1, from coordinate 25,466 downwards.
TTGAACAGACCCTGTCCAAAGTTGAAAATCTGGTCGATCATGCGGCAACCTCTTTCGCTCCAGCACTGCGCCTGCCGTCAGCAGTCATCTGCAGGGAAGGTGCCCGCCTGACCACTCCATCCAGTTGATAAATGGCCGCAACCACCGGCTGGCCGGGAGCCGGGGACAAATCGATCGTGGCTGACGTTGCAGTGCTCAGGCGCTCTTGACGCACCACGATCCCCTCTGGCAACACCTGCACGCCAGGGACGGCGCGCAACACGTCCTGGGAAGACTCAAATCCGAAATCTTCCAGGGCCAGCAAATTCGCCAGCACTCGCAAAACTTTCCAGGCCGGGCGGGTCTCGGCGAACGGCTGGACTACCGCATGAAAACTCTGGAGCCGCGCCTCAGCGTTGACGAAGCTACCGGAGGTTTCGGTGAACGGCGCAATGGGCAGCACGACATCGGCGAAGTCCATGTTTGCCTTGAAGGGGCTCAGGCTGACCACCATCTCCGCGGCACCCAAGGCCTCCTTGGACTTTGGCCCTACGGCTGAATCGAACTCAGGCTCGCAATTCAACAGCACGACCGCCTTCAAGCCGCCACCCAACATCTGGCTTGCGTTCATGCCATTCTGACCCGGCGCGACGCCGGCAAGCTGCGCGCCAACAGTGTTGGCGGCCTCGGTCAGGTAACCCACCGACGCTCCTGTCTGCCCACCAATCCAGTTCGCCAGCGCCAGCAGGCTGGAGGCCCTGGCATGATGCGCAGCTGCATTGCCCAGAAGGATCGCCTTGCGCTCCCCTGCCAACATTGACTTTGCAATGGCCATGGCTGTATCGGTGGCCGTTCCCGGCACCGGCGGGATGACCCCTTTTTCAGCAGCGACCGCAGCAGCCACATCCGCCAGCGCCTGCACCCACACTGACGCATCAGCGCACAAGGTGTTGGCGACTGGCAGCGCCCAGTCCATGATCTGGTCCTGCAGGGAATTCACAAAGCAACCCTTGCGGACGGCCTGGCGAATTCTCTGGGCAAACAGCGGGTGATCCTTGCGCAGGTTCGACCCCACCACCAACACACGCTGCAACTCCGACAGGGAAGCGATCGAGGTTCCCAGGAAGCGCACGCCTTCGGGCGAGGGGAATTCTGCCTGGCGCAGCCTGGAATCGATATTGGGTGAGCCCAGCCCTTTCATCAAGGCGGCGGCAAGATGCAACTCCTCCAGCGTGCAATGCGGACTGGCCAGCAACCCGATGCTGTCTGCACCGCGCTCGGCGCGGACTTGCCGCAGTCCATTGGCCACATACTCGAGCGCAGTCTTCCAATCCACGGTATTCCACACTCCGCCCTGTTTGAGCATCGGTGCGTTCAGGCGCTCATCGGAGTTCAAGGCTTCATAAGAAAAACGATCACGATCCGCAATCCAGCATTCGTTGACGGCCTCGTTCTCCAGCGGGACCACGCGCATCACTCGCTGGTTCTTGACCTGGATGATCAAATTCGCGCCCGTGGAATCATGCGGACTGACGGACTTGCGTCGCGACAACTCCCAGGTGCGGGCACTGTACCTGAATGGCTTGCTGGTTAACGCGCCGACCGGACACAGGTCGATCATGTTGCCCGACAACTCGGAGTCCACGGTCTGCCCGACAAAGGTCTCAATCTCCGCGTGCTCACCGCGATGCGACATACCCAGTTCCATAACGCCGGCCACTTCCTGACCAAAACGAACACACCGGGTGCAATGAATGCAGCGACTCATCTCTTCCATCGAGATCAGGGGTCCCACATCCTTGTGAAACACCACACGCTTCTCTTCTTCATAGCGTGAGGTCGAGCCACCATAGCCAACGGCCAGATCCTGCAACTGGCACTCACCCCCCTGATCACAAATCGGGCAATCCAGCGGATGGTTGATCAGCAAAAACTCCATCACCGACTGTTGCGCCTTGATGGCCTTTTCACTCTTCGTGCGCACAACCATGCCCTGCGTCACTGGCGTGGCACACGCCGGCATCGGCTTCGGGGCCTTTTCCACGTCGACAAGGCACATGCGGCAATTCGCGGCAATGCTCAATTTCTTGTGATAACAAAAGTGCGGGATGTATGTCCCTGCCTTCTCAGCGGCATGCATGACCATGCTGCCCTCAACCACTTCCACTTTCTTGCCGTCGAGTTCGATTTCAATCATGTTGGAGCGCTCACTAGACGTACGCCGGGACCATGCAGGTCTTGTGCGCGACGTGGTATTCGAATTCAGGACGGAAGTGCTTGATCATCGCGCGCACAGGCATCGCTGCGGCATCACCCAAAGCGCAGATCGTCCGGCCTTGAATGTTTTCGGCCACGTTGTCGAGCAGGTCCATGTCACTCTGGCGCCCCTGCCCGGTTTCAATGCGATCCACGACCCGCGACAACCAACCAGTGCCTTCACGGCAAGGCGTGCATTGGCCGCAGGATTCGTGCATGTAGAAGTAGGACAGGCGCTGCAGCGACTTGACCATGCAGCGGCTGTTGTCCATCACGATCACCGCGCCGGAACCCAGCATCGAACCCGCCTTCGCAATCGAGTCGTAGTCCATCGTACAGTCCATCATGAGCGACGCCGGGAGCACGGGGGCAGACGATCCCCCGGGAATGACCGCTTTGAGCTCACGTCCGGCACGCACGCCACCGGCCAGTTCCAGCAAGACTGGAAATGGCGTCCCCATGGGAATCTCGTAGTTGCCCGGACGCTCCACATCGCCGCTGACCGAGTAGATTTTGGTGCCGCCGTTATTCGGTTTTCCGCACTGCAGATAGGCCTGGCCCCCATTTCGAATAATCCAGGGCACGGCCGCGAACGTTTCGGTGTTATTGACGGTCGTCGGCTTTCCGTAGAGACCGAAACTGGCTGGGAACGGTGGCTTGAAGCGCGGTTGCCCCTTCTTGCCCTCCAGTGATTCAAGCAAGGCGGTTTCCTCGCCACAGATATAGGCACCAAATCCATGCGCTGCGTGCAACTGAAAATTCAGGTTGCTGCCCAGGATGCGGTCACCGAGCAATCCCGCCGCTCGCGCCTCCCGCAACGCTCCCTCGAACCGCTCGTAGGTCTGGAAGATTTCGCCGTGGATGTAGTTGTAGCCGACGGTGATGCCCATGGCATACGCGGCAATGATCATCCCTTCAATCACAATATGCGGATTGAATTGCATGATGTCGCGATCCTTGCAAGTGCCAGGCTCGCCTTCATCGGAATTGCACACCAGGTACTTTTGTCCAGGAAACTGACGCGGCATGAAACTCCACTTCAGCCCGGTCGGAAAGCCCGCACCGCCTCGCCCGCGCAACGCCGACTCCTTGACCATGGCGATCACCTGGTCAGGCGTCAGACCTTCGCTGCCGTCTTGACCAAGGATCCTTCGTAGCGCCTGGTATCCGCCGCGCGCCTCGTAGTCCTTCAGCCGCCAGTTGTTGCCATCAAGCCCACTGAGAATTTGCGGACTCAGATGGCGGTCGTGAAAGCAGGTTTGCACCCCAGTGGCCCTGAACTGGGCCAGCAACTGATGGGCGTTCATGCCTTGCCCTCCGCGGCGCGCAGACCATCCACCAACTGGTCAAGCTTGTCGTTGCTCATAAAACTGCACATCGTCCGGTCATTGACCAGCAGCACCGGTGAGTCGGCACAGGCACCAAGACACTCACATTGCTGCAAGGTGAAGAGGCCGTCCGACGTGGTTTCACCCATGCTGATCCCCAATCTCTTCTCCAGATGCTGGAGCGCCCTGGCACCGTCACGCAACTGGCACGGCAAATTGGTGCAGACGTTCAGTTTGTACTTGCCCACAGGCTGCTGGTTGTACATGTTGTAGAACGTCGTGACTTCATGCACGGCCATCGGCGACATGCCGAGGAACTCCGCAATTTCAAGCTCCGACTCGGCGCTGACAAATCCGAATTCCTGCTGGGCAATCGACAGGCAAGCCATCACCGCAGACTGCCTCTGATCCGCCGGGTATTTCGCAACTTCCTGTTCGAAGCGCGTTTTTGATTCTTCGGAAATCATCGGTCAACTTCCCCAAACACAATATCCATCGTGCCAATAATCGCCACGGCATCGGCAATCATGTGCCCACGACCCATTTCACCCAGAGCCGCAAGATGCACGAAAGCGGGGGGGCGAATTTTCATGCGGTAGGGCTTGTTGGCCCCATCACTGACCATGTAAATTCCAAACTCGCCCTTGGGATGCTCAATGGCAGCGTACGCTTCACCCTCGGGAACCGAGAAGCCCTCGGTGAACAACTTGAAGTGATGGATCAGTTCTTCCATGTTGGATTTCATGGATTCCCGATCCGGCGGCGCGATCTTGTGATTGTCGGTAATCACCGGGCCGGGGTTGACGCGCAACCAGTCCACACATTGTTTGATGATGCGATTGGACTGCTTCATTTCTTCCATACGCACCAGATAGCGGTCGTAACTGTCGCCCGTTTTTCCGACCGGGATATCAAAGTCCAACTGCGCATAGGCATCGTAAGGCTGCTGCTTGCGCAGATCCCAGGCAACACCAGAACCTCGCAACATGGGTCCGGTGAATCCGAGATTCAGCGCTCGCTCAGGCGTGACGACCCCGATACCGACCGTACGCTGCTTCCAGATCCGGTTGTCCGTCAACAGGGTGTGGTATTCGTCGAGATAAGTCGGAAAGCGCTGGGTGAAGTCTTCGATGAAATCCAGCAGGCTGCCATCGCGGTTGCGATTCAGCTTTTCAGTGGACCGGGCGCTGCGAATCTTGTTGGGTTGATGCCGCGCCATGGTATCGGGCAGATCGCGGTAAACCCCACCTGGCCGGAAATAGGCCGCATGCATGCGCGCGCCACTGACGGCCTCATACATATCCAGCAAGTCTTCCCGCTCGCGAAAGGCGTAGAGCATCACCGTCATCGCACCACAATCGATCGCATGTGCGCCCACCCACAGCAGGTGATTGAGCAAACGGGTGATCTCGGAAAACATCACACGGATGTACTGCGCCCGCTCGGGTACCTCGATGCCCAGCATCTTTTCAAGGGTCAGGCAATAGGCGTTTTCATTGCACATCATCGACATGTAGTCGAGACGATCCATGTACGGCAGTGATTGAAGGTAGGTCTTTGTTTCAGCCAGCTTTTCGGTGGCGCGATGCAGCAAGCCGATGTGCGGATCAGCGCGCTGAATCACCTCGCCATCAAGTTCGAGCACCAGCCGCAAAACGCCATGCGCTGCAGGGTGTTGCGGGCCGAAGTTGAGAGTGTAATTTTTGATTTCTGCCATGACCCAAACTGCCTAATGCAAGCCGCCGTAGTTTTCTTCACGGATGATGCGCGGAATATTCTCGCGCGGCTCAATGGAGACGGGCTGGTACACGACGCGCTTCTGCTCAGCGTCGTAGCGCATCTCCACATAGCCGGAAATCGGAAAATCCTTGCGGAACGGATGCCCAATAAATCCATAGTCCGTCAGGATGCGACGCAGATCAGTGTGGCCGTCGAACACGATGCCGAACAGATCGAACGCCTCCCTTTCAAACCAGTTGGCAGAACTCCAGATATCACACAGCGACTGGACCATCGGGAAACTGTCGTCGGGTGCATAGACCTTGAGACGAACACGCTGATTTAAGCTCACCGACAGCAGGTGACACACTACGCAATAACGCAGCCCGGCCTGCGGTTCATCCTTGTAGGTTGAATAATCAACCCCGCACAAATCCATCAACTGCTCGAAGCGGCAGGCCGGATCATCGCGCAATAATCTGGCCGCCTGAAGATAGTTGGCAGCGTCGACCACGACGGTCAACTCGCCCAACCGGACAACACTGCTCACGACTAGATCTCCCAAGGCAGCGTCAACGCTGATCTTGAGGTCCAGGGGATTCACTGCATATAAAGTCATTGCCGTCCCTTCAAGCGCGAGCAATGGTTTGCGTACGGCGAATCTTCTGCTGCAACTGGATGATGCCGTAGAGCAGAGCCTCAGCTGTCGGCGGACATCCCGGCACATAAACATCCACCGGCACAATCCGGTCACAGCCACGAACCACCGAGTAACTGTAGTGGTAGTAACCGCCACCGTTGGCGCATGAACCCATGGAAATCACCCAGCGCGGCTCACTCATTTGGTCGTAAACCTTGCGAAAGGCGGGCGCCATCTTGTTGCACAGTGTTCCCGCAACAATAATCAGATCCGACTGGCGCGGGCTGGCGCGAAACACCTCCGCACCGAACCGGCTGATGTCGTAGCGGGCATTGGCCGCATGCATCATCTCGACCGCACAGCACGCCAGACCAAACGACATAGGCCACAGTGAGCCGGTCTTGGCCCAATTCATCACCGCATCGTAATTGGTGGTGATGAATCCTTCTTTGAGTACGCCTTCAATCATCGTGTCACTCCCAGTCCAGGGCGCCTTTTTTCCATTCGTAGGCAAAGCCAACGACCAGAATGCCCAGAAAAACCATCATGGACCAGAACCCCACCGCACCAATATCCTTCAACGCTACCGCCCAAGGGAAAAGGAACGCGATTTCCAGGTCAAACAAAATAAAGAGGATGGCCACCAGGTAATAGCGCACATCGAATTTCATGCGCGCATCCTCGAAAGCCTCAAAACCACACTCGTAAGGTGAATTTTTGGCTTTGTCGGGCCGATTCGGGCCAAGGACGTAGCCCAGGACTTGCGGGACGATACCTACGGCGATGCCGATCAAGATGAATAGAAGGACGGGGAGGTACTGATCTAGGTTCATCTTGCGGTACTGATCATCACTTGCCTGACCAGACCTTGAGTCCGGGCAGACATGTTCCATGTTGGTGCCGTCGGCGAGACTCGAACTCGCACAGCTTTCGCCACTACCCCCTCAAGATAGCGTGTCTACCAATTTCACCACGACGGCTGTCTGTTGGGCCCGGAACACATGAGGAACCTGCAAGGAATTTTGTGTTGCGGACAGCTAAGAGTTTACCCTGAAAACCCGTGCGTTTTGGGGTACCGCAGGATGATTTTCAAGGCGGCTCCCGCGCTATTTTCCTGGAATCTGCGCAGCACCCGAAGCAGGCGCAAGAGGCGCTGGTGGCACGCCAGCATTTGTCACCGGGGAATTCCCTGGAATCTGGGCCGGCGCGCCGGTGGTTGCCGGCACCGGTGCCGGCGCTGTGGCAGCAGCACGCTCCAGCACACTTCCGCCACCGGACGCCGGACGCAGGTTCCCGAAATACGCCAGCAACAGGGTACAGACAAAAAAGAGGCCTGCCAGCACGGCGGTCGTGTGAGAGAGGAAGTTGGCACTTCCGCTGGCACCAAAGAGACTCCCGGACCCGCCGCTGCCAAAAGCGGCCCCCATGTCAGCGCCTTTGCCATGCTGGATCAGGATCAGGCCGATCATGCCCAATGCCGACAGCATCTGGACCGCGAGAAGAATCGTTAACAGGACATTCATTCAAAACTCCAGGACATGTGTAATCAATTGCCGCTCGGGTCAACCGGCCGCGGCAATGATGGTCAGGAAATCAGCGGCTTTCAGGGAAGCGCCACCAATCAATCCCCCGTCGATATCGGGCTGCGCCAGCAGTTGCGCCGCATTCGCTGCGTTCATGCTGCCGCCGTAAAGAATCAGGGTTCGCTCAGGATGGGCGCTGGCCGCCTTGAGCTGGGCACGCAAGACCGCATGCACCTGCTGAGCCTGCTCGGGAGAGGCCGTCTTGCCCGTGCCGATGGCCCAGACCGGCTCGTAGGCCACCACGATCTCGCTGATGCAATGCCCATTGGTATGGATCACGGCAGCCAGCTGCCGCTTGACCACCTCTTCAGTCTTCCCGGCTTCCCTTTCGGCGAGGGTCTCGCCGACGCAAACGATGGGCTTCACGCCCCCCGCCAATGCGCGCTGGGCTTTGGCCGCCACCACGACATCGGATTCACCGTGGTACTGCCGCCGCTCGGAATGACCTACGATGGCATAGCGCACACCGAACTCCCTGAGCATCGTCACCGAGACTTCGCCGGTATAAGCCCCCGAATCATGGGCTGACACATCCTGTGCACCCAGGAAAATCGACGAATGATCCAGCAGGCCCTGAAGTTGCGCCAGATACGGGGCCGGCGCGCAGATGGCCACGTCGCAGCGAAGCGCAGCCAGGCCAGCAAGCAGGGACTGGACCAGAGCCTGGTTCGCCGCCAGGCCCCCATTCATCTTCCAGTTACCCGCGATGAGCTTTTTTCTCATGATTGGCTCCAGGTGAGAACAATTTTCCCGATATGCTGATTCGATTCCATCAGGGCGTGAGCCCGTGCGGCACCGCTGGGCAGCCCGTCCCCGGCCTGCGTGGCGGGGAATACGCTGTGAATGACCGGTTTGATGCGTCCGTCCCCGATCAGCGGCCAGACGTTCGCCTTCAACGCATCTGCGATGGCGGACTTGAACGCCAGCGAACGTGGGCGCAATGTGGAGCCGGTCACCGTCAAACGCCTGCGAAGCACCAGCCCCGCATTGACTTCACTCTTTACGCCGCCCTGCACGGCAATGATGACGAGCCGGCCGTCTTCGGCCAGGCACTCGATTTCCCGCGCCACATAGGCGCCGGCCACCATGTCCAGCACGACGTTGACGCCCGCACCGCCGGTGAGACGCTTCACCTCGGCGACGAAGTCAGACGTCCGGTAATTGATCGCGTGATCCGCGCCCAGCGCCAGGCAGGCCGCGCATTTTTCATCGCTGCCGGCGGTCACGATCACCGAGGCGCCGAGCGCCTTGGCCATCTGGATCGCGGTGACCCCGATGCCGCTGGAGCCGCCCTGAATGAGCAGCGTCTCGCCGGCCCGCAGACCAGCCCGGTCGAACACATTGCTCCAGACGGTGAAAAAAGTCTCGGGCAGCGAGGCTGCTTCCACGTCGCTCCATCCACGCGGTACCGGCAGGCACTGCCCCACCGGCGCGACGCAATACTCGGCGTAACCACCACCCGCCACCAGGGCACAGACGCGGTCGCCCACGGCCAAGCCAACGCTGGCCAAGGCCTGAACATCACCCGACTCGATGATTCCTGCGACTTCCAGACCCGGGATGTCCGACGCACCGGGCGGCACCGGGTAGTTCCCGGTACGCTGCAGAACGTCTGGCCGGTTGACTCCGCTGGCCGTGACACGAATCAACGCCTCGCCCTGTCCCGGCACCGGCGCGGGTCGCTCACCCGGCACCAGCACCTCGGGTGCACCAAAGCTGCGGATTTCAATGACTTTCATGCTTTTTCGGGCCTATCCCAGCGTCAAATGGTCATCAATTGCTATCAATATCGATACTATTGCTGAGCGGGAGCAGCTTCCGGGTTCGGGGCCGAGCGGTCCAGCAAGACCTTCATGGACAGCTTGACGCGACCCTTTTCGTCGGTCTCCATGACCTTGACCCGGACGATCTGGCCTTCCTTGAGGTAATCCGACACGCGTTCCACGCGCTCATGGGCGATCTGGCTGATGTGCAACAGGCCATCCTTGCCCGGCAGCAGGTTGATCAGCGCGCCAAAGTCCAGGATCTTGGTCACCGGGCCTTCATAAATCCTGCCGATCTCCACCTCCGCAGTGAGTTGCTCGATACGGCGCTTGGCCACGTCGGCCTTCTCGGCATCGGTGGCGGCAATGGTGATCGTGCCGTCTTCGTCGATATTGATCTGGCAACCGGTTTCCTCGGTCAGCGCACGGATCACGGAGCCGCCCTTGCCGATCACGTCGCGGATCTTCTCCGGGTTGATCTTCATCGTGTAGAGCTTGGGCGCGAAGCTGGACACTTCGGTCTTGGCTTCTCCCATGGCCTGCTGCATCGCGCCCAGAATGTGCATGCGGGCTTCCTTGGCTTGCGCCAGGGCGACCTGCATGATTTCCTTGGTGATGCCCTGGATCTTGATGTCCATCTGCAGTGCGGTAATGCCGTTGGTCGTGCCGGCCACCTTGAAGTCCATGTCGCCAAGGTGATCTTCGTCACCCAGGATATCGGTGAGCACGGCAAAGCGGTTTGCCTCCTTGATCAGGCCCATGGCGATGCCCGCCACGTGCGCTTTCAAGGGCACGCCTGCATCCATCAGCGACAGGCAGCCGCCGCACACCGACGCCATCGACGAGGAACCGTTCGATTCGGTGATCTCGGACACCACGCGCATGGTGTACGGGAACTCTTCCTTGCTTGGCAACACGGCGACCAGCGCGCGTTTGGCCAGCCGGCCGTGGCCGATTTCGCGGCGCTTGGTGCTGCCCATGCGGCCCACTTCGCCGGTGGCGAAGGGAGGCATGTTGTAGTGCAGCATGAAACGGTCTTCGTAGTCACCGGCAAGGGCGTCGATGCGTTGTGCATCGCGCTCGGTGCCCAGCGTGGCCACCACCAGCGCCTGGGTTTCACCGCGGGTGAACAGGGCCGAGCCGTGGGTGCGCGGCAGCACGCCGTTGCGGATTTCGATGGGGCGCACGGTGCGCGTGTCGCGGCCGTCGATGCGCGGCTCGCCGGCCAGGATCTGGCTGCGCACGATACGCGCCTCGATGTCGAAGAGCATGCCCTCGACCTTGACGCTGTCGAACGCGACGCCGGCTTCCTTGAGATCGGCCATCACCACGGCGTAGGCTTCGCGGCAGGCGTGCGTGCGGCTCTGCTTGTTGCGGATCTGGTAGGCGGCGCGCAGCTTTTCCTCGGCCAGCGCCGTGACCTTGGCGATCAGGTCTTCGTCCTTGGCCGGGGCTTTCCAGTCCCACACCGGCTTGCCGGCATCGCGCACGAGCTCATGGATCGCATTGATGGCGATGTTGCCCTGCTCATGGCCGAACACCACGGCGCCCAGCATGATCTCCTCAGACAACTGCTGCGCCTCGGACTCGACCATCAGCACGGCGGTCTCGGTGCCCGCCACAACCAGCTCCATCTGGCTGTTCTTGCGCGCCGTCTGGCCGGGGTTCAGCACGTATTCGCCGTTGACGTAGCCCACGCGCGCCGCGCCGATGGGGCCGGTGAACGGAATGCCGGAGACGGCCAGCGCGGCGCTGGTGGCAATCAATGCGGCGATGTCGGCGTCCACTTCAGGGTTCAACGACAACGTGTGGATCACCACATGCACCTCGTTGAAGAAGCCTTCAGGGAAAAGCGGACGGATCGGGCGGTCGATCAGGCGGCTGGTCAGCGTCTCGAACTCGCTGGGACGGCCTTCGCGCTTGAAGAAGCTGCCGGGAATCTTGCCGGCGGCGTAGGACTTCTCGACGTAATCGACAGTCAGCGGAAAGAAGTCCTGGCCGGGCTTGGAGCCTTTGGACGCCACCACGGTGGCCAGCACCACGGTGTCATCGATGTTGACCAGCACGGCGCCAGAGGCCTGGCGGGCGATTTCGCCGGTCTCCATGACGACGGTCTTGTCGCCCCACTGGAAACTCTTGGTGACTTTGTTGAATATGGACATGTTGATCTCCTGATATCAGCGGCACATGAGGCTGCGCCCGAGGCCCGGAATCCGGCGGTCTGAACACGATGCCATTCCATGAAAAATCAGCGATCCTTCATGGAATGACACAGCGCGCGTTCGTCCTGACAAACTCCGAATGAAAAACTCAAAGTAGAAGGCGCCTGAGCTAGTGAACTAACTCAGGCGCCTTGCATTCGTGATCTGGCAATTATTTACGCAGGCCGAGCTTGGCGATCAGCGCCACATAACGGTCCGCATCGGTGGACTTGAGGTAGTCCAGCAACTTGCGGCGGCGGCTCACCATGCGCAGCAGGCCGCGACGACCGTGGTGGTCCTTGGCATGCGTCTTGAAGTGGGGGGTGAGTTCGTTGATGCGGGCGGTCAGCAGGGCCACCTGCACTTCGGAACTGCCGGTGTCATTGGCGCTGCGCGCATTGGCCTTGACGACCTCGGCCTTGATGGAGGATGCAATCATCTTGATTTCCTGTAAGGGTTTTCGACTTGCGAAACATTCGCTTGCCGATGTTTTCAACTTGCGTACAGGGCTGGAACTGCCCCATACGTGCGCCTTGCCGGATGCAAAGCCTTGGAATTATAACCCGGCCACCATTTCAGGACCGGGCCTGCTCCAGAAGCCAGCTTTTCAGCCGCTCGACGCCCAGCACCAGCCGCTGCAGATCGTGCGAGGCAAAGCACCAGCGCAGCCAGCCCTGGGCCTCGGGGGCAAAGGCTTCTCCCGGCGCCAGGCCCACTCCAGCCTCGACCACCAGCCGTTTCGCGGTTGCCAGCGAGTCGTCAAAACCCTCCAGCCGGAAAAAGGCATACATGCCACCCCGCGGCGTGGCCAGCTGCACCCCCGGCACGGCGGCCAGCAGCGCAATCAGGGTGTCACGGCAGGCCTTGAGATGCGCCACGACGCGGGGGGTGACATCGTCCGTGCGCTGCAGCGCCACCACCCCGGCGCGCTGGGTGAACACGCTGGCGCACGAGGTGTTGAACTCGATCAGCTTGCCGACAGGGTGCGTCAGGGCCGGCGGCAGCACCAGCCAGCCCAGGCGCCAGCCCGTCATCAGGAAGCTCTTGGAAAAGCTGTGCACCACCACCAGCCGGTCGTCGACTGCCGCTATATCCAGGAAACTCGGGGCGCAACCATTGCCGGTGTCGCCCGCGTAATACAGCCGCTCATAGACCTCGTCGGCCAGGATCCAGGTGCCGGTCTGGCGGCAGTGGTCCAGCAGGGTTTGCTGCTCTTGCCGCGTCAGCGTCCAGCCCGTGGGGTTGTTGGGCGCGTTGACGATCAGTACCTTGGTGGCCGGCGTGATGGCCGCCAGCAGCGCCGGCATATCCAGTGCCCATTGACCCTCCTGCGGCTGGAGCGGCACACATTTCACCCGAGCGCCCATGATGGCGGGCTGGGCCGTCAGGTTGGGCCACACCGGTGTCACGGCCACCACCTCGTCTCCCGCGTCCACCAGCGCCTGCACGGCAATCATCAGCGCATTCACGCCGCCCGAGGTGATGGCGATCCGCTCTGCACCCACCATCCCGTGCAAGGCGCTCATGTATCCGGCCACCGCCTGGCGCAATTCGGGCAGGCCCAGGTTGTGCGAATAGAAAGTTTCACCGCGCTGCAGCGAGTCAATGGCCGCCTGGCGGATGAAATCGGGGGTGACCTCGTCGCTTTCGCCAAACCAGAAGGCCAGCACGTCGTCGCGCCCCATGCCGGCGTTGGCGACTTCACGGATTTTGGATTCTTCGAGATTCAGGACGGCTTGGCGCATGGGAAAGTGGGCATGAACGGAACGAGGGCCGATCGTAGCTGACTGCGTTCTCAGGACGCTGGCTATGATGCTGCAGCCCACACCACAAACCGAGGAGGCTTTCATGACCATCCAGCTTCGTGCCACACCCCTGTGCCTGGCCCTGGTGCTGGCCGGCGCCTTCGCCGCGCCCGCTCTGGCGACGACGCCCGCCAGTCCGGCAACCGCCGGCACGGTCAGCCCGTCGGAATCACCTTCCAAGCCGGCCAAGGCGAAAAAGAAAGCAACCAAGTCCAGCACCGTCAAGTACGAAAAAGGCTCGGCCGAGACGACTTCCGAGCGCGACCGCCGCCTGTTTCGTGAATGCAAGGGCCGCCCGAACGGGGGCGCCTGCCTGGGCTACGCTTCCTGACCCCTGCTCAGGTGGGTCGCACCATCCTGCAACTGGACGGCAGTTCGGCCTGTGCCGCGCTGATCTGCCGGATCACGCGAAAGCCGTAACCCGAACCCTCGACGTCGAATTTCACGCCGGGCGCGCCCTGGCGCTCCATGACACCGACCACCAGTGACTGCTGGAACTGGTGATCGGCGTTCCGCATGCGCCCGCCCTGCCCGCTCAGGCTCACCGTGACTTCGGCCAACCGATCCGCCACGACCACCATGTTGGTCGCCGAACCGCCCTTCTCGATGGACTGGGCCAGTGCCTCGATCATGAGTTGCATGCGCATGTGCACGTAGTCGTCCGCCGGCTTGGGAAAGCGGGCGCGGAACGACTGGTAAAACGCCTCGCTCTGGGCGCCCGGCACGTTGGGCAGCCAGTCGGCCACCGCGATCACCCGGCCGACACCGGCCTCCGCGATCGCCGCCGGCGCGCCCAGTGCATTGCCGTAGAAGGAGTAGAACTTGCCCTCATAGCCGACCTCTTTCGCCGCCTTGACCAGCAGCGTCAGGTCGTTGCCCCAGTTGCCGGTGATCACGGCCTGCGCGCCGCTGGCCTTGATCTTGGTGGCATACGGCAAAAAGTCCTTCACCCGGCCCATGGGGTGCAGTTCGTCGCCGGCGATCTGCACGTCGGGGCGTTGCGCACCCAGTTGACGTTTCGCCTCGCGCAGCACCGCCTGGCCGAAGCTGTAGTCCTGGCCAATCAGGTAGGCACGCTTCACCGACTTGTCATCCCGCAGGACCTCCATCAGCGCGGCCATGCGCATGTCGGCATGCGCGTCGAAGCGGAAGTGCCAGAAGCTGCACCGCTCGTTGGTCAGGATCGGGTCCACCGCCGAATAATTGAGAAACAGCACGCGCTGGCCCGGTTCGCGCTCATTGTGCTTGTTGATGGCGTCGATCAGCGCAGCGGCGGTTGACGAGGAGTTGCCCTGCACCACGAACTGCACGCCGTCGTCAATGGCCGAGCGCAGCGCCGACAGGGCTTCCTCGTTCTGCCCCTTGCTGTCGTAACGCTCCAGCGCCAGGGCGCGGCTGCCGCCGGGCAGCTTCACGCCGCCGCGCGCGTTGACGCGCTCGACGGCCCACACCAGATTGCGGTACACCGCCTCTCCGGTGTTGCCGAACGGACCGCTCAGGCCCTCGATCATGGCGATCCGGACCGGGGGGGTGGCGCCCTGCTGCGACCAGCTTGCCGCGGGCAGCGCGAGGGACGCAGCCAGCGATTTCAAGACGCGACGACGAAAAATATTCATGTTTGGATTTCACTTGAAAAGATGCGCCGGGCGCGCAGATGGGAGCGATGCGGCGGTTCGGGGTTGAACGCCGCGCAGTGTAAGGGAGCTCGTTTTACAAGCGCCCGCTTATGTTTCAGCCCATGCCTTCAGGAGTTCATCCATGTTTTTCGCATCCACCCATCCCGCCAGCCTGCGCCGTTCCGCCCATGTTCCCGCGATGCGTTCGCTGGACCGCCTGCTCGACCTGGCCCTGGCTGCGCCGGCTGCCACGACCGGCGCCTGCCGCGCCGACGTCAGGACCGATGGCACCGGCTGGACGCTCTCGCTGGACGTTCCCGGCGTGAACCGCGAACAGCTCACCATCGGCATCGAAGGCCCGGTCGTGCGCATCGAGACACTGGCCGACGCGCCGCGCGCCTACAAGCAGGCGTTCGAGCTGCCGCAAGACGTCGACGCCACGGTGAGCACCGCCAAACTGGAAAACGGCGTGCTCACGCTGACGCTGGCGAAGAAGCAGCCGGTCAGCAACGTGACCCAGATTACTGTCAATTAAATAGCAGACTATGACCTATTGACGCTGGGATGAGGCCGATTTAGTTCATATTCAGCGCATCCAGCGGCCAGCGGGGCTTGACGTCGAAGGCGTAGGCCCGGTTGGCCTGCTGCACGCCAGCCTGCAGCCGCATGGCGGCGGCCATGGCGATCATGGCGCCGTTGTCGGTGCACAGGTGCAGTTCGGGGTAATGCACGCGCACGCCCTGGCGGGCACAGGCCGCGTCGAGCTGGGCGCGCAGTTCGCGGTTGGCGCCCACGCCACCGGCCACGACCAGGCGATTCAAGCCGGTTTCCTTCAGCGCCGAGAGCGATTTCTTCAGCAGCACCTCGACGATGGCGGCCTGGGTGGACGCGGCCAGATCGGCCAGCACTTCAAGCGGCAGGGCTTCGACCGGCACCACATGGGCGGCGGCCAGTTTTCTGGCCTGGGTCATCACCGCGGTTTTCAGCCCCGCAAAGGAAAAATCCAGATTGCCGCTGTGCAGCAGCGGGCGCGGCAGCTTGAACGCCGCCGGATTGCCCTGGGCCGCCAGTTTCGACAGCGCCGGCCCACCCGGATAGCCCAGCCCCATGAGCTTGGCCGATTTGTCGAAGGCCTCGCCAGCGGCGTCGTCGATGGTTTCGCCCAGGATTTGATAGCGGCCCACGCCATCCACCCGCATCAGCTGGGTGTGGCCGCCGGAGACCAGCAGCGCCACGAACGAAAATTCCGGCGGATCGGCACTCAGGAAGGGCGACAGCAGGTGTCCTTCCAGATGGTGCACGCCCAGCACCGGACGGTCCAGCGCCGCGCCCAGCGCGCAGGCCACGCCCGCGCCCACCAGCAGCGCACCGGCCAGGCCGGGGCCGCGCGTGAACGCTACCACATCCACGTCGCCCAGCCGTACCCCAGCCGCCAGCAGCACCTCGTCCGTCAGCGGCAGCACCCGGCGGATATGGTCCCGGCTCGCCAGTTCGGGCACCACGCCGCCATAGGCCTGGTGCATCTCGATCTGGCTGTACAAGGCGTGCGCGCGCAGCACCGGCACCCCGGTCGGGGCGGATTCCACCAGCGCCACACCGGTTTCGTCGCAGGACGATTCAATTCCCAAAATCAGCATAGGACCCGGAGTTTAGGGGAAGCCCTCAAGCGTCCACGGCTCCATAGCCTCAAAGATGGCGCATTTCTTGCACGCGCTTGGAGCATGAATCAAACCCTGCGAATCGTGGTGGTCGCACCGGACCTGGATGTCACCGACCCGGACGACGCACACGCCCTGGCGCAGGCCGAGCGCTCGCGCAGCCTGCGCATCGGCCTGCTGGAGAACGGCTACAACCTGATCGCGGTGCTGCCCGCCGATGCCTTCCTGGAGCAGCGCCTGACGCAACTGCAGCCCGATCTGGTGATCGTGGATGCCGAAAGCGAGGCGCGCGACGCGCTGGAGCACGTGGTGCTGGCCACGCGCGACGCGCGCCGACCCATCGTCATGTTCACCAACGACAGCGACACTTCGCATGTGAAGGACGCGGTGGCGGCCGGCGTGTCGGCCTACATCGTGGCCGGACTGGCTCCGGAGCGCATCCGCCCGATTCTGGACGTGGCGATGGCACGCTTCCAGCACGAACAGGCGCTGCGCCTTGAACTGGCCGCCACCCGCAGCGAACTCGATGAGCTGAGCGCCGAGCTCAAGGACCGCAAGCTCATTGACCGCGCCAAGGGTCTGCTGATGCAGCGCCAGGGCCTGAGCGAGCAGGCGGCTTATCAGAAGCTGCGCAAGGCGGCCATGGACAAGGGCTTGAAGCTGGCCGAGGTGGCCCAGCGCATGCTGGATGTGGCGGAATTGCTGACTTGAGAAAGCGGGCGGCCCAGCGGCTCGTTCGCACGCGCCTGCGCCGTTGGGGCACATTCCGAGAGGTCGCGGGCACGACGCGGTCTTTCACGCACGGCCCCATCTGTATGCATACTTCAGGCTTTCGAATTCCCCAGTGCGGCGCGGACAACCCTCCCCCGCCTTCATCCTGGACGCCCACATGCCTACGCCTGTCACTCACACCCGGCCCGCCGCACACTGCACCACCTCAGGCCAACCCACCCCAGACCAGCCCACCCCGCGCGCCCTGCTTGCGCTGGCCCTGTCGGCCCTGCTGGCCGCCTGCGGCCCGGGCACATCACCGCCCGCCGGCCCGCCGGGCGCCATGCCGCCGGCCGAAGTGGGCGTGGTCACGGTCAAGCCGGGCGATGTCGGCCTGATCACCGAACTGCCGGGGCGGCTGGAGGCCTCGCGCGTGGCCCAGGTGCGCGCGCGGGCCGCCGGCATCCTGCAAAAGCGGCTGTTCGTCGAGGGCAGTGATGTGAAGGCCGGCCAGCCCCTGTTTGAGATCGACGCCGGTCCCTACCAGGCCGCCTTTGCCAGCGCCCAGGCCAGCCAGGCCCGGGCCGAGGCCAACCTGATGCAGGCCAGCGCGCAGGCCGAGCGCTACAAGCCGCTGGTGGCCGAGCAGGCCGTCAGCCAGCAGGAATTCGTCAACGCGCAGGCGGCACAGAAGCAGGCCGAGGCCGATGTCGCCTCGGCCAAAGCGGCGGTGCAGACAGCGCGCATCAATCTGGCCTACGCCAGCGTCACCGCGCCGATCTCGGGCCGCATTGGCCGCTCGCTGGTGACCGAGGGCGCGCTGGTGGGCCAGGGCGAAGCGACGCCGCTGGCCGTGATCCAGCAGATCGACCCGCTGTATGTCAACTTCACACAGTCGGCGGGCGAAGTCATCGCGCTGCGCCGGGCCATGGAAAGCGGCCAGTTCAAGCGCGCCGGCGCCCAGGCCGCCAGCGTGCGCGTGCTGCTGGACGACGGCAGCGAAGTCCCGCGCCCGGGCAAGCTGCTGTTTTCCGACCTGACGGTGGACGCCACCACCGGCCAGATCATGCTGCGCGCCGAACTGCCCAACCCCGGGGGCCGCCTGCTGCCCGGCCTGTACGTGCGCGTGCGGCTGGAGCAGGCGCAGGCCAGCAATGCCGTCACGCTGCCGCAGCAGGCGGTCACGCGGTCGCCCCAGGGCGACTCGGTCATGGTGGTCGGCACCGACGGCAAGGTCAAGCCGCGCCCGGTCAAGATCGGCAACCAGCAGGCCGGCCAGTGGGTCATCCTCGACGGACTCAAACCCGGCGAGCAGGTGATGGTGGACGGCTTCCAGAAGCTGCGCGGCGATGCGCCGGTCAAGCCCGTGCCGTGGATGGCACCCGGCAACAAGGCACCCGCGCCAGTCGCGCCGGCCATCGCAGCGCCCTCCGGTGCCGCGGCAAGTGCGCCGGCCTTGCCCGCTTCCGGCCCGGCCAGCGCCGCGTCCAGCGCAGCCCGCTGAGGACCCCGCGCCATGGCGAAATTCTTCATTGACCGGCCCATCTTCGCGTGGGTGATTGCGCTGTTCATCATCGTGATGGGCGCGGTGTCCATCACGCAACTGCCGATTGCGCAGTACCCGCCAGTGGCGCCGCCGTCCATCGTGATCTCGGCCAGCTACCCCGGCGCCTCGGCCCAGACGCTGGAAGACAGTGTGCTGTCGGTGATCGAGCAGGAAATGAACGGCTCGCCCGGCCTGATCTACATGGAAGCCGTGGCGCAGGCCAACGGCACCGGCCAGATCACGCTGAGCTTCCAGCCCGGCAGCAACGCGGAACTGGCCCAGGTGGACGTGCAGAACCGCCTGTCGCGCGCCGCGCCGCGCCTGCCTTCGGCGGTGACGCAGCAGGGCGTGCGCGTGGAAAAGGCGCGCAGCAACTTCCTGCTGTTCGCCATCCTGTCGTCGGATGACCCGGCCTGGGACCCGGTGGCGCTGGGCGACTTCGCGTCGCGCAGCGTGCTGCCCGAGATCCAGCGTCTGAGCGGCGTGGGCCAGGCGCAGCTGTTCGGCACCGAGCGCGCCATGCGCATCTGGATCGACCCGGCGAAGCTGCTGGGCCTGAACCTGACCACCGCAGAAGTGACCGCCGCTATCCGCGCGCAGAACGCCCAGGTGTCGGCTGGCGAGATCGGCAGCCTGCCCAACGTGGCCGGCCAGGGCATCGCCGCCACCGTGGTGGTCAGCGGCCAGCTCACCAGCGTGGCCCAGTTCGGCAACGTGGTGCTGCGCGCCAATGCCGACGGCTCCACCGTGCGGCTGAAAGACGTGGCGCGCATCGAACTGGGGGCGCAGACCTACGCCACCTCGGCGCGCCTGAACGGCAAGCCGTCCACCGGCATCGGCGTGCAGCTGGCACCCACCGGCAACGCGCTGGCCACCGCGAAGGCGGTGCGCACCAAGATGCAGGAGCTGGAGCGCTTCTTCCCCCCGGGCATGAAGTGGGCCATCCCCTACGACAGTTCCCGCTTTGTCGACATTTCCATCCGCCAGGTCGCCGTGACGCTGCTGGAGGCCGTGGCGCTGGTGTTCCTGGTGATGTTCCTGTTCCTGCAGAACTGGCGCTACACCATCATCCCGACCCTGGTGGTGCCGGTGGCGCTGCTGGGCACTTTCGCCACGCTGCTGGCCATGGGCTTCTCCATCAACGTGCTGACCATGTTCGGCATGGTGCTGGTGATCGGCATCGTGGTGGACGACGCCATCGTGGTGGTGGAGAACGTCGAGCGCATCATGAGCGAGGAAGGCCTGGCGCCGCTGGAGGCCACGCGCAAGGCGATGGGCCAGATCTCGGGCGCGATCGTCGGAATCACCGTGGTGCTGGTCTCGGTGTTCGTGCCACTGGCCTTCTTCAGCGGCTCGGTGGGCAACATCTACCGCCAGTTCGCGGCGGTGATGGGCGTGTCGATCGCGTTCTCGGCGTTTCTGGCGCTGTCGCTCACGCCGGCCCTGTGCGCCACCTTGCTCAAGCCGGTGGAGGCCGGGCACCACCATGCCAAGACCGGCTTCTTCGGCGGGTTCAACCGCGGTTTCGCGCGCACCGCCAAGGGGTACGAAGGCATCGTGGCCCGGATGCTGCCGCGCGCGGCGCGCTACCTGCTGATCTACGTCGCCATCGTGGCCGCCGCGGCCGTGGTCTACCTGCGCCTGCCCACTTCCTTCCTGCCCAGCGAGGACCAGGGCACGATGCTGGTCAACGTGCAACTGCCGCCGGGTGCCACGCGCGAGCGTGCGCTTGCCGTGATGGAGCAGGTTGAGGGCTTCATGCTCAAGCAGCCCGAGGTGCAGAGCATGGTCAGCGTGCTGGGCTTCAGCTTCTCGGGCCAGGGCCAGAACGCCGCGCTGGCGTTTGTGACGTTGAAGGACTGGACGGAGCGCACCGGCCCGGCCAGTTCCGCCCAGGCCCTCGCCGGCCGCGCCTTTGGTGGCCTGAGCGGCATCCGCGATGCCTTCATCTTTCCGCTGAGCCCGCCGCCCATCCCGGAGCTGGGCACCTCGTCGGGCTTCAACTTCCGCCTGCAGGACCGCGCCGGCCTGGGCCGCGACGCGCTGCTGGCCGCGCGCAACCAGCTGCTGGGCGCGGCGTCGAAAAGCACGATCCTCACCCAGGTGCGCCCGGACGGGCTGGAAGATGCGCCGCAACTGCAGCTCGACATAGACCGCGACAAGGCCAACGCGCTGGGCGTGGGCTATGACGCCATCAACAGCGTGATCTCCACCGCGCTGGGGTCCAGCTATGTGAACGACTTTCCCAGTGCCGGGCGCCTGCAGCGCGTGGTGGTGCAGGCCGACGCCCCCGCGCGCATGCAGCCCGAAGACCTGCTGCGCCTGAGCGTGGCCAACAACAAGGGCCAGATCGTGCCGCTGTCGGCGTTTGCCAGCACGCGCTGGATCACCGGCCCGATGCAGACGGTACGCTACAACGGCTACCCGTCGATGCGCATCAGCGGCAGCGCGGCACCGGGCCAGAGCACGGGCGCGGCCATGGCCGAGATGGAGCGGCTGGCGGCGCAGCTGCCCCAGGGCTTCGGCTTCGAGTGGACCGGCCTGTCGCGCGAGGAAAAACTCGCCGGCTCGCAGGCCATGGTGCTGTACGCCTTTGCCATCCTGTCGGTGTTCCTGTGCCTGGCCGCGCTGTACGAGAGCTGGAGCATTCCGATGGCCGTGATCCTGGTGGTGCCACTGGGCGTGCTGGGCGTGCTGCTGGCCACGCTGCTGCGCGGGTATTCAAACGACATCTACTTCCAGGTCGGGCTGATCACCATCATCGGCCTGTCGGCGAAAAACGCGATCCTGATCATCGAGTTCGCCAAGGACCTGCAGGCGCAGGGCAAGAGCGTGATCGACGCGGCGCTGGCCGCCGCCCACCTGCGTTTTCGCCCCATCGTCATGACCTCGATGGCCTTCACGCTGGGCGTGCTGCCGCTGGCGATTGCCTCGGGTGCGGGCTCGGCCAGCCAGCGCGCCATTGGCACCGGCGTGATCGGCGGCATCCTGACCGGCACGGTGCTGGCGGTGCTGTTCGTGCCGATCTTCTTCGTGGTGGTGCGCGGCCTGTTCAAGGACAGCCCGCGCCAGCAGCAAGTGCACGCCGAGCAGGCCGCGCACATGGGAGTGCATTCCGATGACTGACCCGCAGATTCCAACGCGCCGGACGGCAAGGTCCTTCCCCCGCACGCTCCCGGCCCTGGCGGCGGCGGCCTGGCTGGCGGGCTGTTCGATGAACCCGACCTATGAACGCCCGGCCGCCCCCGTGGCGGCCGATTGGCCCGCGCCGATGCCTGCAGCCGCTGTGCAGGCCACGACGCCGGCGGCTGACCTGCCCTGGCCCGACTTCGTGAGTGATGCCGCGTTGCGCGAGCTGATCCGCCTGGCGCTGGTGAACAACCGCGACCTGCGCGTGGCCGTGCTCGCCATCGAACAGGCGCGTGCCACCTGGCAGATCCGCCGTGCCGACCAGTTCCCCACGCTGAACCTGGGTGCCACGGGCGCGGTGCAGCCCCGCACCGACGGCAGCGGCGGCAGCAACCGCGCCTACACCGCCGGCCTGACGGCCTCAAACTGGGAGATCGATTTCTTTGGCCGGGTCGCCAGCCTCAAGGATGCAGCGCTGGCGCAGTACCTGGCCACCGAAGCAGCGCGCTGGGCGGTGCAGGCAAGCCTGGTCGCGGCCGTGACCAATGTCTGGCTGAGCCTGCGGACCAGTGACGAGTTGCTGGCGCTGACGCAACGCACGTTGACCACCCGGCAGGACTCGCTGCGCCTCACGAAACTGCGGCTGGACAACGGCGCCGCCTCCGCGCTGGACGTCCGGCAGGCCGAGTCTTTGACGGCCGGGGCACTTGCCGCGCAGCAGCAGCAGCAGCGCCTGCGCGCGCTGGACGTGAACGCGCTGACCCTGCTGGTCGGGCAGCCGCTGCCCGAATCGTTGCTGGTGGCGTCCAGCGCCACGACATCCCCATTCCAGGAAGTCCAAGCCGGCCTGCCTTCTGATTTGCTGAACCGCCGCCCGGACATCCGCCAGGCCGAGCAGCAGCTGATTGCGGCCAATGCCAACATTGGCGCGGCGCGCGCGGCCTTCTTCCCGCGCATCACGCTGACCGCCGCCTACGGCACCGCCAGCACCGGGCTCACCAACCTGTTCCAGAACGGCTTCTGGGGCGGCACGCTGGCCGGCCAGGTGCTGCAGCCGATCTTCGACGCAGGCCGCAATCAGGCCAACCTGGCGTCCAGCCAGGCCGCCCAAGCGATTGCCGTGGCCCAGTACGAAAAGGCCATCCAGACCGCTTTTCGCGAAGTGGCCGACGCGCTGGCCGGACGCGCCACGCTGGGTGCGCAGCTGGCAGCCCAGCAGGCCCAGGTGGACGCCGAGACCGCTCGCTTCCGCCTGTCCGACCTGCGCTACCGCAGTGGCGTGGCCAGCTACCTGGAGATCCTGGATTCCCAGCGCGCGCTGTTCGGCTTCCAGCAGGCGCTGGCCCAGACCCGTCTGGCCTACCTGCAAAACCAGGTCGCGCTCTACAAGGCGCTGGGCGGGGGTGCGGCGCCGACCGCACCCTGAACCCGCGCCTCCAGTTTGGTGCGACGCACAAATGTTGTGCGTCGCACTACTTTTTTAGTCAAAATGGCCTCATCCCAGCGTCCTTTGGTCATAGTTTGCTATAACTTTTAAATAATTCCTGATTCACCCGTCGTGGCACGCTGTTTGCTTTATTCCCGGCACGACCAACGATGGTCATTTGCAGGAATTAGTCCAACGGCGGATTGAATCCCTCAAACCCGGACAAAGGCGTCCCCACCCGCACGCGGCTTGTTGCAAGCCCTGTGCGCGGTGAGGACGCCTTTTTTGTTTTCTGTCTTGCCTTCAAGGAGTTTTGCCATGACCGACTTTCTGAAAACCAGCCTCAGCCGCCGCGCCGTGCTGCAGACCGCCGCCGTGGGGGCCGTCGGCATCAACCCCGCCCTGCGCGCGGCCGTCCATGCCCAGGGTTCGGACGCCCCCGAGAAGAAGGAAGTGAAGATCGGCTTCATCCCGCTGACTGATTGCGCCAGTGTGGTGATGGCCTCGGTGCTGGGCTTCGACAAGAAATACGGCGTCACGATCATTCCGACCAAGGAAGCCAGCTGGGCCGGCGTGCGTGACAAGCTGGTCAGTGGTGAACTCGACATGGCGCATGTGCTCTACGGTCTGGTCTATGGCGTGCACCTGGGCACGGCCGGCCCGAAAAAAGACATGGCCGTGCTGATGAGCCTCAACCACAACGGGCAGGCCATCACGCTGTCCAAGACGCTGGCCGACAAGGGTGCCGTCGACGGCCCTTCGCTGGCCAAGGTGATGGCCGGAGAGAAACGTGAATACACCTTCGCCGGCACCTTCCCCACCGGCACCCACGCCATGTGGATGCACTACTGGCTGGCGGCCGCCGGCATCAACCCGATTTCCGGCGCCAAGCTGATCACCGTGCCGCCGCCCCAGATGGTGGCCAACATGCGGGTGGGCAACATGGATGGCTTCTGCGTCGGCGAACCCTGGAACCACCGCGCCATCATGGACGGCATCGGCATCACCGCGAACACCACGCAGGACATCTGGAAAGACCACCCTGAAAAAGTGCTGGGCTGCACCGCGGAGTTCGTCAAGAAGTACCCCAACACCACCCGCGCCGTGATGATGGCGGTGCTCGAAGCCGGCCGCTGGATCGATGCCAGCCTGGCCAACAAAATGAAGATGGCCGAGACGGTGGCACAGAAGTCGTACATCAACACCAGCGTGGACGCCATCAACCAGCGCATCCTGGGCCGCTACCAGAACGGCCTGGGCAAGACCTGGGACGACCCCAACCACATGAAGTTCTTCAATGACGGCGCGGTGAACTTCCCCTACCTGAGCGACGGCATGTGGTTCCTGACCCAGCACAAGCGCTGGGGCCTGATGAAGGAGCACCCCGACTACCTGGCCGTGGCGAAACAGATCAACCAGATCGACCTCTACAAGCAGGCGGCCACCGCCATGAAGATCAATATTCCCAAAGACGCCATGCGCACCAGCAAGCTGATCGACGGCGTGGTCTGGGACGGCAAGGACCCGAAGAAGTACGCCGACGGTTTCAAGATCAAGGCCTAACCCCGAATTGAAACTATTTGAAGGACCGCCCAAGAGTTACACGCAGTGAACTTTGCTCTGTCCCCAACCACTTAAGGAACCACCATGGTCAGTGCCGTCTTTCACGGGCCCTTCGAGGCCACCAGCCACCCTGCACCGGCACCGTCGCCGTTGGTGCCGGCGCAAATCGCTTCCAGGTCAATAGCAGACAATGACCATTCCACGCTGGAAGCCTTGCAAAAACCATTGGAAGTCAGTGTGGCGAAGGCTGCGCCGGCCCCCGGCATCGACTGGCGCGGAAAATCCCGCGATTTCTGGGCGGCCGTGCTGCCCCCCATCATGGGCCTGGGCCTGCTGATCGGTATCTGGGCCATCGTGTCCATCAGCACCAAGAGCAGCATCCCCAGCCCGCTGGAGACCTGGAAGCAGGCGCTGGACGTGTTCGCCGATCCGTTCTACCGCAAGGGCCCGAACGACCAGGGCGTGGGCTGGAACATCCTGATGTCGCTGGAGCGTGTGGCCGTGGGCTTTGGCCTGGCGGCGCTGGTAGGCATTCCGGCCGGT
>JAABRA010000086.1 GCA_011391155.1 Burkholderiales bacterium | reverse complement strand
GGTGGCCCAGCGGGCTCTGCCCGTAGGTTGACGAAAAGTGTCGCAGCAGGGTGCGCGGGCTGGTCGCCGCCGCCTGCGCGGTGGCCTGCAGGCTGTAGGGTTCGGCCAGATGGCTTTCCAGCCAGCGCCGGGCCCGCTCCAGCGCCCCCGCGGGCAGGATGCGCTGGTGGGCGCCCTGCACGATGCGCGCCGCCACCTGCTGGCGCTCGGGGGAATGCAGGTACAGCGGCGTCGCGGCCACCGCCAGGTCGGCCAGCGCGGTGTGGCGCAACAGATCCAGGATCAGCTCGCAAGCCAGCACCGGGGAGTCACAGGTCCACAGTCGCTCGTCCACCATCCAGGCGCGATCGGTCAACAGTTCGACGCCTTCGCTGTGGCGCAGGACAGAGGCGACGAAAGGCCAGGGCGCCACGGCCTGGCGCCCTGCCAGCAAGCCCGCCTCCCCGAGCAAGGCCACGCCGTTGGCCAGACCGACGACGAGGCCGCCTCTCGCATGGATCCGGGCCAGACGGAGCGCCGCGCCGCGGGCGTCCTGGACAAGGCGATCCAGATGCGGCCCGCTGTGCGCATGCCAGCCTGGCACCACGGCCACATCCGCCACACCGCGGAATCCGGCGCTCCGGGGCAAAAAGGCCGGCGCGCGCCCCGATGTCGCCGTGCACCAGCGCCACACCACGACCGCTGAAGCCAGCGGGGTCCGCATGGAGGCCAGGGCGTTGATCGTGCGCAACACATCGACCACCGCCAGCGCCGCCCCGGCGAGCACCTCCGGCCCCCAGAGCAGGTCCACCCGCAAGGCGGGCTGATGGGACGGTACACCGGAACTCATGGCGGAAAAACCTCCTACTTTGGCAACGGATGCACTTTATCGCAGCCCCTCCGGAGCCTACGATCCATAGACAGAAAAAACTTCCACTGGAGACACCATGAGCCTGCACCCCAAACCTTGTCCGACAGCGCACCCCCCAGCGCACGGCCCGTCGCGCCGCACCCTGCTGGCGGCGGGACTTGGAGCGCTGGCCACGCCGGCCTTGCGCGCCCAGGGCACCTACCCGATAAAGCCCATCACGATCATCGTTCCGTACCCAGCCGGTGGCGCGTCGGACATCGGCGCGCGCATGTTGTCGACGGAGTTGGGCAAGGTGCTCGGGCAGTCGGTGGTGGTGGACAACGTGGGAGGGGCCGGTGGCGCCCTGGGGGTTCAGAAATTGCTGCGCTCCGTGGCTGACGGTCACACGCTGTTGTACGGCTCGCTCAGTGAAACCGTTCTGGTGCCCCTGATCAATCCGGCTGCAAACTACAAGCTGGAGGACCTGTCAGCCATCGCGTTTGCCGGCGCCACTCCGGCGGCCTTTGTGACCCGCCCGGACTTCCCGGCCAACTCGATGGCGGAGCTTCTGGAACTGGCTCGCCGCAATCCCGGGAAATTCAGCTACGGTTCCCCGGGCATCGGCACGTTCCAGCACCTCGTCGCCGAGACGGTGAAGCTCAAATCCGGCACCTTCATGCTGCACATTCCCTATCGCGGGGGTGGCAACATCATGACCGACGTGGTTGCCGGGCAGATTGACGTGGGCGTTACGACGGCACCGAACGTGGTCGGACTGGTCGCGCAGGGGCGGGTCAAGGTCCTGGGCGTGACGTCGGCCGCCCGCCTGCCCGTGCTGCCCAATGTGCCAAGCCTGGGCGAAACACCCCCGCTCAAAGGCATGGACTTGCAGACCTGGGGCATGATCTTCGGCCCCAAGGGGGTGCCGGAGGCGGTGCAGCAAAAACTCAACGCCGCCATCAACGCCATCCTCATGCAGCCGGGTATGGTGGAACAGCGGCGCAAGCTGGGCTCGACCCTGGACGCCACCCTGACACCGGCGCAGGCACAGGCTTTCGTGCTGCGTGAGCGCGACACCTACCGCCCCGCGGCCAGCCGCGTGAAGCCGGAATAGGCATGTCGGACCCAGGAAATGGCGGGGCCGCGGTGGCGGCGCGAGGTGCTCCGTTGCGCGTCGGCATCTGCGGTTTCTTCATCGAATGCAACCGATGGTCGCCGGTGACCACGCGTGCGGATTTTTCCCGGTCGCTGGATATCGCCGGACCCGCGCTGGGGGCCGAGCTGGCGCGCGAGCAGCCCCGGCTGCTGCCGGACTCCGCCGGTTTTGTGGCCGCCATGAACGCTGCCGGACCCTGGGATCCGGCGCCCCTGCGGATGGCGGCAGCCCAGCCGGGCGGGCCGGTGGATCACGCGTATTTCGAGGAACTGGCGAGCGATATCGAGGCGCGCCTGCGCGCGACAGGCCCCCTGGACGCGGTATTCATCTCGTCGCACGGCGCGGCGCTGACCACCCTGATCGACGATCCGGACGGCGAGCTGTTTGCGCGCATCCGGGCCGTCGTCGGTCCCGCCGTACCCATCGTGGCCGTCTTTGACCTGCATACCAACGTGTCGCAGCGCATGGCCGATGCGCTGTCGGCCTTCGTCGCCTACCGCACCAACCCGCACAACGATCTGCGCGAGCGCGGCGAGGAGGCTGCCCGCCACCTGCACGTATTGATGACGCACGGCCCGGGCGTGGTGGAACTCGTCAAACTGCCCCTGGTGCCGCCAGCCACGGCCCAGCTGGTGGCGCCCGGCTCACCGTATGCCGAGCTGATCACGTTGGGGCAGACGCGGGTGGGCGGCCCCATCCTGAACGTCTCGCTATGCGGCGGCTTTGCCCTGGCCGATTGCGACAAGTGCGGTTTTTCCGTCGTCGTGACCGCGCGCGATGGCGACCGCTCTGCGGCACGGGCGCTGGCCCGGGAACTGGCCGGCGCCGTCTGGGCATCGCGCACCCGCTTCGTCTCGCGCCTGACCCCGCTGGAGGACGCGGTCCACGCCGCTGTGGTGGCTGGCCGCCCGGGCGGCGCGCCGCTGATCCTGGCCGACGTGGCCGACAATCCGGGCGGCGGCGGCGGCGGCAACACCGTGACGCTGCTGCTGGCGCTGCTGTCTGCGGGCGCGCAGGACGTGTTGCTGGGCGTGTTCACCGATCCGGCGCTGGCGCAGGAAGCCCACACGCTGGGGGTGGGCGCCACCTTTGATGCCCGTTTCAACCGCGACGCGGGCGACGATGTGTTCGCCCGGCCGCTCACGCTGCCGGCACGGGTGCTGGCCCTGTCGGACGGCCAGTTCGTGGGCCGGCGCGGCATGGTGCAGGGCTCGTTGCAGGCCATGGGGCCCTCGGCGCTGCTGGACCTGGGCGGCGTGCGGATGGCGGTGATTTCCGTGCGCCAGCAGCTGCTGGACCCGGCCCAGCTGGACGTGTTGGGCGTGGACCTGGCCACGGTTCGCACGCTCGTGGTGAAAAGCCGCGGGCACTTCCGCGCTGCGTTCGACACGTTTGCGCCACCCGACCGCATTCTGGAGGTGGACTGCCCGGGCCTGACCACGCCGAACCTGGCCACCCTGCCCTGGACCCGCCTGCCGCGCCCGGTGTATCCGCTGGACGAGGCGGCGGCATGGACACCCTCATCGATCAACCCGATACTTCCACTTGCCGACCCTTTTCCTCAACCGGACTGACTCGCCATGGACCTCTCCCGCTTTCCCCGCCGCCGTTACACCCCGTTTGTCACGCCGCTCGAATTCCTGCCCCACTTCAGCCGCGCGCTGGCCGCCACCTGCCCCGACGGCGCCGGCCCCGCCATCTGGATCAAGCGCGACGACATGCTGGGGCTGTTCCCCGGCGGCAACAAGACGCGCAAGCTTGAATTCCTGATGGCCGACGCGCTGGCCCAGGGTGCAGACACCCTGATCACTTGCGGTGCGCCGCAGTCCAACCACTGCCGTATCACGTTGGCCGCCGCTGTGAAGGAGGGGCTGAAATGCCGCTTCGTGATCGAGGAGCGCGTGCCCGGCAGCTTCAAGGAGGACGCCAGCGGCAACCACTTCATGTTCCGGCTCATGGGCGTGGAAGCCCTGACCGTGGTGCCCGGCGGCTCCAACATGGCGGCGGCCATGCAGGCGGTGGCGGACGACCTGGCGGCGCAGGGCCGCAAGGGCTACATCATTCCCGGCGGCGGCTCCAACGCGCTGGGCGGGCTGGGCTACGTGGCCTGCGCGCAGGAGCTTCAGCAGCAGTTCTTCGAGCAGGGCGTGCAGATCGACCGCGTGGTGGTCGGCTCCGGCAGCTCGGGCACGCACGGCGGCCTGCTGGCGGGCTTTCTGGGCAACCACATCGACATCCCCATCGTGGGCATTGGCGTGAGCCGCGACCCGGCCGACCAGGAACCGCTGGTCTACCAGGAAGCGCTGGCCGTGGCCGAGCTGCTGAATGTCGGCCTGAGCATACCGCGCGAGGCGGTGGTCAGCGTGGGCGGCTACTGGCAACCCAGGTACTCTGTGCCCAACGCCGCGATGGTCGAGGCCGTGCAGCTGCTGGCCCGCACCGAG
>JAABRA010000085.1 GCA_011391155.1 Burkholderiales bacterium | reverse complement strand
AAAGCCTTCGCCCGGGTGCTGGCCAGCGACTACAAGACGGTGATCTACAAGGAGAACCGCGACGACTGGCGCCATGCCGAAATCGTCGTCACCACCGTGCAGTCGCTGCTGTTCAACAACAAATACCAGCAGCTTTTTTCACCCACCGACTTCGATCTGGTGATCTCCGACGAAGCCCACCGCTCCATCGGCGGCAACGCCCGTGCGGTGTTTGACTACTTCATCGGCTACAAGCTCGGCCTGACCGCCACCCCGCGCGACTACCTGCGCAAGTTCGACGCCGCCAAAGCCAGCACCCGCGACCCGCGCGAATTCGAGCGCCGCATGATGCTCGACACCTACCGCACCTTCGGCTGCGACGACGGCCAGCCCACCTACCGGTATTCGCTGCTCGACGGCGTGAAAGACGGCTTCCTGATCAACCCCACCGTGGTCGATGCCCGCACCGAAGTCACCACGCAACTCCTGTCTGAAGACGGCTTCGTCGTCGAATTCAGGGACGCGCAGGGCGACGAGCTCAAAGACAGCTTCCAGCAGCGCGAATTCGAGAGGCGCTTCTTCTCGGAAGCCACCAACCAGCTGTTCTGCAAGACCTTTCTGGAACATGCCCTGCGCGACCCGGTGAGCGGCGAAATCGGCAAGTCCATCCTGTTCGCCGTCAGCCAGCACCATGCTGGCAAGCTGGCGCAGATCCTGAATCGGATGGCCGACCGCATGTTTCCCGGCAAGTACCAGTCCGACTTTGCCGTGCAGGTCACCTCGCAGATCCCGGACGCGCAGCAGTTCACCATCAACTTCACCAACAACAACCTGCTGGGCTCGGCCAATTTTTTGCCGGCCTATAAGACCAGCAAGGCCCGGGTCTGCGTGACCGTCGGCATGATGACCACCGGCTACGACTGCCCCGACCTGCTCAACCTGGGCCTGCTGCGCCCGATCTTTTCGCCGACCGACTTCATCCAGATCAAGGGGCGCGGCACGCGCCGCCACAACTTTCTGGAGCAGCTCTTCGACGAAGGCCTCAAGGAGCTGGTCAAAGCGCCACGCAAGACCGCCTACAAGCTGTTCGACTTCTTCGCCAACTGCGAATATTTCGAGGAAGACTTCAACTACGACGAAGTGCTGAAGCTGCCCCAGCGGCAAACCAAGGGCAAGGGCACCGGTCAGAGCGGCGACGCGGGCGATCCGCCGCCGGGCGTGGCCAGCACCTACGAACACCTGGGCGCTGACATCATCCAGAGCGTGCAGGAGGAGGTCATCGGTCTGGACGGCATGCGCATCGACCGTTTGTTCTATGACAAATTCGAGGACACCGTGCGGGAAGACCCGGTGATCGCCGCTGCCGTCGAGGCCGGCCAGTGGGACCGTGTCATTGACTACGTGAACCGTGAAGTCTTCGACAAGCCCGTCGAGTTCTACACGCTGGACAAGCTCCGCAAGGCCGCCGCCGTGGACCGGCGCCTGACCCTGCGCGAGATTCTGGAAAAGGTCTTCGGCCTGATCCCGCGCTTCAAGTCCAAAGACGAACTGCTGGAAGAAGAGTTCTCCAAATTCGTCGCCGACTTCAAGCCCGAGGAAGCACAGGCCATTCCCGCGCTCAAGAACTACTTCAAGGCCTACGTCACCAGCGACCAGATCCGCCACATCATCAACACCGAGCAGTACACCGACCTGGCCACCAACCCGATTTTCTCGCTGCGCGACCTGCGCGCCGTGCCCGCGCCCTACCGCGCGCTGATCCCCGGCTACATCAAGGACTACGTGTCGCTGAACCAGTTCGCGGCTTAGCAACTGATGTTACGCAGTACCCACAGGTCGGGTGGTATTGATTCCCTCTCCCGCTTGCGGGAGAGGGTCGGGGTGAGGGCTGGCGACGAATCATGCGCGGCAGCCCCCTCACCCCAACCCTCTCCCCCATGGGGCGAGGGAGTTATGCAGCGCCCACCAGAGACGGCGCGTTTCATGGGGCGCTGACGCTGCGTAACATCAATTAGCCAACCGAATGGCCCAGGCTGGTTGGAACACATGATCGCGGGTTACACTTAATTATGTGTAATGTGAGAACTTGTGGGACAGACCAATAGTTACACGCAGTGAACTTTGCTCTGTCCCCAACCATTTTGGAGTCCACCATGGCAGCCACCGTCAACTTCACCAGCGCCGTCGATCGCGATCTGCTCAAGCGTGCCAAGGTCATTGCGGCCAAGACCGACACCTCGGTCAACGCGCTGTTCAACGCCGAACTGCGCCATCTGGTCGAAACCTTCGAAGCCGCCGAGTCCAACGGCAACCAGAACTACCGGCTGCTGCTCGATTTTTCGCTCGGCCGGCTGGCCGATCTGGACGCCATGCGCGCGCTCGGGATCGACAGCGAGGAAGACCTTTTCCTGCTGATGGCGCAAGCCCACCTGCCGATGCCACGCCTGCCCGAGGCCACCACGCAGGGCATGGTCGATCAACTGAAAACCCTGGCCAATTGATCCGATGACCGCGCCCGCCGTTCTGCTGCCCGACGCCGGCCCGCTCATCACCCTGGCCTACGCCGACGCGCTCGATGTGCTGTTCAAGCCGGGCTGGCCCGTGGTGCTGGTGGACATGGTGCTGCACGAAGTCACCCGCAACCAGACGCCCACCAGTGAAAAGCTGGCGTTGTGGGCCGCCGCTGGCCCGGTCTCGATCCGCACCACCCGCACCTTTCAGCACCACCAGCAAGCGCTGGCGACCCAACCCGCCGCTGTGCGCACCGCCAACCTGGGCGAGCTGGCGATTCAGGAAACCATGAACGACTTTGCCCTGGAGCCGCCGCGGCAAACCGGCGTGTTCCTGTTTGAAGACCACAAAATCGCCCGCGCCAGCTTTCTGCTGCCCGACAACTGCCGAAAGATCAGCACGCGCGCCTTCCTGCTGTTTCTGGAGCAACAGGGCTGGCTGGCCAGCGCCACGGACATCGAGCGACGGGCGATCCAGGCCGGGCGCCAGTTTTCCCGGCTGCGCTTTCCGCCCGAATAGACCCGCGAATAGAACCGTTTCCCCGGACTCCCATGCTCGACACCGACACCAAACGCCGCATCGACACCGCCCGCGACATCCTCGTGGGCAAGGTGCCCGACCCCAAAAGCCAGGTCGAACAGATCACCATCGCGCTCATCTACAAGTTCATGGACGACATGGACGCCGAAGCCGAGGAAATGGGTGGCAAGCGCAAGTTCTTCACCGGCGCCTATGCCCGCTACGGCTGGGCGCAGCTCATGAGCGCCGGCCTGGGCGGGCACGAGCTGATCGGCCTGTATGGCGAAGGCATCAGCACCATGCCGCAGAACCCCGGCATCCCGGCGCTGTTTCGCGACATCTTCAAGAACGCCTACCTGCCGTACCGCGACCCGGAAACGCTCAAGAGCTTTCTGAAAATCATCAACGAATTCAGCTACGACCACTCCGAGCGCCTGGGCGACGCCTTTGAATACCTGCTGTCCGTGCTGGGCAGCCAGGGCGACGCCGGGCAGTTCCGCACGCCGCGCCACATCATCGACTTCATGGTCGAGGTGCTGGCGCCAAAAAAGGGCGAAGTCGTGCTGGACCCGGCCTGCGGCACGGCGGGCTTTTTGATTTCGGCCTGGAAGCACATCCTGCGCTCCAACACCGACGCGCAGGGCGCCAGCACCCTGACGCCCGACGAAAAAGGCCGGCTGGCGCGCCAGTTCAAGGGCTACGACATCTCGCCCGACATGGTGCGCCTGTCGCTGGTGAACCTGTACCTGCACGGCTTCACCGACCCGCACATCTTCGAGTACGACAGCCTGACGCAGGAAGAGCGCTGGAACGAGTTCGCCGACGTCATCCTGGCCAACCCGCCCTTCATGTCGCCCAAAGGGGGCATCAAGCCGCACAAGCGGTTTTCGATCCAGGCCAAGCGCAGCGAGGTGCTGTTCGTCGACTACATGGCCGAGCACCTCACGCCCACCGGCCGCGCCGGCATCATCGTGCCCGAGGGCATCATCTTCCAGAGCCAGGGCGCGTACCGGGAACTGCGCCGGATGTTGGTGGAGAACAGCCTGGTGGCGGTCGTCTCGCTGCCGGCCGGCGTGTTCCAGCCGTATTCGGGCGTGAAGACCTCCATCCTGATCCTGGACAAGTCGCTGGCCCGGCAGGCGAAGACGGTGGCCTTCTTCAAGGTGGACAGCGACGGCTTTGGCCTGGGCGCCCAGCGCCGGGCGGTTGAGAAGAACGATTTGCCGGCCGTGCTGGCCGAACTGACGGCGTATTTGCAGGCGCTACGCAGCGGGGCGGCGCTGGAACCTTCTCCCTTTGGCGCTGGGCTGGCGCCGGAACCCTCTGCGCTCGGGGAGCGACTGACTCCAGAACCCTCTCCCTCTGGGAGAGGGCAGGGTGAGGGCTTCCCCCTGACCCGAGGCCTGATCGTGGCGAAAGAGAAGCTGGCGGCGGGCGGGGACTA
>JAABRA010000084.1 GCA_011391155.1 Burkholderiales bacterium | reverse complement strand
GACCTTCACCGCCACGGCGGGCGAGTTGCTGGTGGAGCGCCTGGTGAAGGAGCTGAAGCGCCCGGGCCGTGCCGGCGGTGGCGGCTTCTACGACTACCCCGAAGGCCAGAAAAAGCACTTGTGGCCCGAGCTCAAGACCCAGTTCGAGAAGCCCGGCGTCGCCTGGAACCTGCAAGACGTGAAGGACCGCATCCTGTACCGCCAGGCGGTGGAGACCGCGCGCTGCCTGTCGGAGAACGTGCTGACCACGGTGCACGACGGCAACATCGGCTCGATCTTCGGCATCGGCTTCCCGGCCTGGACCGGCGGTGCGCTGCAGTTCATCTACGGCATGGGCATCGACGCCTTCATCGCCCGCGCCGACGAACTGGCGGCGAAGTTTGGCCCCGGCTTTGCGCTGACGGCCGAGGTGAAAGACGCGATCCGCAGGCACCAGCCGGTGTATTGAGGGCGCCACGGCATCCCTGAAAAGCCCGCAAGGCGACTTGCGGGCTTTTTTAGGGCCAAAAGTGGCTTATCCCAGCATGGAATGGTCGTAGTTTGCTATCCTAAATATATCATTGGATGCCCATGACAACCTCGAAAACAGTGACGCCCAGCTTCAGTCGACGTGGGCATGGCGGCCATCGTCAAGTGTCCAAAATCTCCGCCACATTCGCGGCGATGGTCTGAACCCGTTCCCGCTCCGGTGCCGCGTTCATTTCCCGGCACGACCCATCCAGTACGCGGGGCGACGGCGGTGGTGCGCGATGGCCAGAATGAGGATTGGCGCGGGCTCGACGCGATACATCACATGAAACGGAAAGCGCTTGAGCCCGGCTTTGCGGATGTCGGAACGGTCGATGCGCGAATAGAAATCAGGGGTGGCGCAGACGCGCGCCATGACTGCTTCAAACTCGGCCAGGTAATCCGCACCCAAGCCGGGCGCCCGGCTTTCGAAAAACGCAACCTCGTCCAGATGCTCGGCCAATGCGGCGCGGTGAAAGCGATAGTTCATCGCAACAGCGCTTGCGCTGCGGCGCGGGCCTGCTGTGCCGACACGGTATCGTCCTGCCCGCTGTCAATCTCGGCGGCCCGGCGCGTGGCCTCGACATGCCATGCCTGCGCTATCTCGTCCTCGTCTTGCGCTTCAAGACTGAGCAACAACTTGTGGGCCAGCTCGGCGCGTTGCTGCACAGGCAAATGCAAAGCAGCTTGTTCGAGGGTTTCGGTATTCATGGCGTCTCCTTCACGACTGCAGCGATGCCACATTCTGCGCGATACGGCTTTGCAGCTCCAGCGCCCAGGCATTCAGCGCGGCCAGCGCTTCATTGAACGTGCCGATCTGTTCCTTGACGTCTACCGCCGCACCCTTTGCGGCATTCTCACAGTTTTTTGTAGTCAAAAGTGGCCTATCCCAGCGTGGAATGGTCATAGTTTGCTATTCCCTGATGAGTCGGCGGTCCATGTCTTGCGGAGTCAGCATCACCATTCCACCCGCCGAAAACTGAAAGTGCTATATTCCTTGGTAATTGTTTAATTACCAAATGCCAGAAAAACTGACGCCCACCCCCGCCCGGCTGCCCACCGCAGAGCGCCAGGCCCTGATCGTGGCGGCGGCCATCGCGCTGGCGGGGCGCCACAGCCCGGACGCCATCACCACCGGCGACATCGCCCGGGAGATCGGCCTGACCCAGGGCGCGCTGTTCAAGCACTTCGCCAGCCGCGAGGCGATCTGGCTGGCCGTCATGGAATCGGTGACCGGGCAACTGATGGCGCGGCTCGAAGACGCCGCCCGGGCGCCCGCTGACCGCCCTTCAGCCAGTCCGTCGCTCGACGCCCTCGCCCGGGTCTTTGCGGCGCACATCGCGTTCGTCATGGAATGCCCCGGCGTGCCGCGCCTGATCTTTCACGACCTGCAGCAACCGGCGGATTCGCCGCTGAAGCGCCAGCTGGGCAACCTCCTGCAACGCTATCGCCAGTTGTTGAACCAACTGCTGCAAAACGCCGTGCGCAATGAAGAAGCGCCTGCGGATCTGGATCTGCCGGGGGCTGTGACGATGTTCATCGGCATCGTCCAGGGCCTGGCCATGCAATCCATCCTGAGCGGCCCGGGCGCCGATCTCTCCGCGGAGGCCGCCCGGGTCTTCCCCCTTTACCTGCGATGCATCCGCAAGACACCATGACCCTCAAACGCCCGTCTTCCCGCCAGCTCTCCATCGCGCTGGCCTTGCTCGCCCTGGTGGCGGCGATCGCCTTCATCGCCATTCGATCCGGCCCGCTGGCGGCCACGCGGATCACCGTGGTCAAGGCGACTGAAGCCTCGCTGTCGCCCAGCCTGTTCGGCACCGGCACGGTCGAGGCGCGCCGCGCCTGGCTGATCGGCCCGACCACCGCCGGGCGCGTACTGCGGGTGATGGTGGATGCGGGCGACACCGTCAAGGCCGGCCAGTTGCTGGCCGAGATGGACCCGGTCGATCTGCAGGAGCGCCTGGCCGCGTTGAACGCCACGCAGGCCCGTGCCACCAGTGCGATTGCCGCCGCCGAGGCCCAGGCCAAAGACGCGGTGGCCCGGCGCGAACTGGCCGCCATCAACGCGCGCCGCTACGCCGAGCTGAACCAGAAGGGCTTCATCAGCCCGACGGCAGCCGAGGCCAAGACGCAGGAACTGACCTCGGCCGACGCCGCCCTGAGCGCCGCGCAGGCCGGCCTGGCCGGCGCGCGCCAGGACCTCACGCGCACCCGGGCGGACGTGGCCGCGCTCGCGCAGCAGCGCGACAACGTGCGCCTGCTGGCGCCGGCCGACGGCATCGTTACCTCGCGCGATGCCGAAGCCGGCTCCACCGTGGTGGCGGGCCAGGCAGTACTGAAACTCGCCGACCCGGCCAGCCTGTGGGTCAAGCTGCGGCTGGACCAGGGGCGCTCCGGCGGCCTGGCGGTCGGCCTGCCGGCCAGCATCGCCCTTCGCTCGCGCCCGGCCCAGCCGCTGCCCGGCAAGGTGGCGCGCATCGAATTGCAGGCCGACAGCGTGACCGAAGAGCGCGTCGCGCAGATCAGCTTCGACGCACTGCCGCTCGGCCTGTCGCTCGGTGAGCTGGCCGAAGTCACGGTGAAGCTGCCGGCCACGCCGCGCACGCTGGTGCTGCCGAACGCCGCCATCAGGCGTCAGGGCGACAAGGTGGGCGTCTGGCGGCTGGACGGCGGCAAGCTGCAGTTCGCCCCGGTGCGCCTGGGCCAGAGCAGCCTGGATGGCCAGGTGCAGGTGCTCGAAGGGCTGCAGGGCGGCGACGCCGTGGTGGCCTATAGCGAAAAAGAACTCAGCGCCAGCTCGCGCATCAAGGTGGTCGATTCGCTGGCGGGGCGCCAGCCATGATCAGCCTGGCCGGCCGCGACATCCTGCACTCGTGGTCGAAGTTCGTGCTCACGGGCTTCGGCCTGGGCCTGCTGATCGGTGTGACGCTGACCATGGCGGGCGTGTACCGGGGCATGGTGGACGACGCGCGCATGCTGCTCAACAACAGCGGCGCCGACCTGTGGGTGGTACAGAAAGACACGCAGGGGCCGTATGCCGAGTCGTCCAGCCTGCGCGATGACAGCTACCGCGCCGTGCAGGGCATGGACGGCGTGGCGCGCGCCGCCAACGTCACCTACTTCACCATGCAGGTGCGCCGGGGCGATACCGAGGTGCGCGCCATGGTGGTGGGCTTTGAGCCCGGCCAGCCCGGCGAGCCGGGTTTTCTGGTGGCGGGGCGCCACATCACGCGCAACCATTACGAGGCGGTGGCCGACGTCAAGACCGGCTTCCAGCTCGGCGACACGCTGCGCATCCGCCGGCATGACTTCACGGTGGTCGGCCTGACGCAGCGCATGGTGTCTTCCGGGGGCGACCCGATGGTGTTCATCCCGCTCAAGGACGCGCAGGAGGCGCAGTTCCTCAAGGACAACGACGCCATCCTGAACGACCGCGCCCGCACCGCCGCCAACCCCGCCCTGAACCGGCCCGGCGTGCCCGGCCTGCTGGAGGCGGTGCAGGCCTCGCAAAGCAGCAACCGCAACGTCAACGCGGTGCTGGTGAAGGTGCGCGAAGGCGCCGACCCCGAGGCCGTGGCCGAACCGATCCGCCGCTGGAAACACCTGCAGGTGTTCACCCGCGCGCAGATGGAAGACATCCTGATCGCCAAGCTGATCGCCACTTCGGCCAAACAGATCGGCATGTTCCTGGTGATCCTGGCCATCGTCAGTGCGGCCATCGTGGCCTTCATCATCTACACCATGACGCTCGGCAAGCTGCGCGAGATTGCCGTGCTCAAGCTCATCGGCACGCGCAACCGCACCATCGCCGGCATGATCCTGCAGCAGGCGCTGGGCCTGGGGGTGATCGGCTTCATCGTCGGCAAGACCGCCGCCACCGTGTGGGCGCCGGTGTTTCCCAAATACGTGCTGCTGGAAACCGGCGACGCCGCGACCGGCTTCGTGGCCGT